>NZ_CP077800.1:3017223-3318945 GCF_019112525.1 Modestobacter sp. L9-4 | reverse complement strand
GTACTCCTACGGCCTGGTGGAGATCCACCACGGCTGGGAGTCCGGCATGGACGACTCCCCGCGCTGGGACGCCGCCTACGCCGCCGTGCACCCCCAGCCGGACATGCCGCCGTTCGTGCGCGCGGACTTGGCCCACGTCGCCGACCCCTCCCAGCGGCCCAGCGACGCCGAGTACGCGAAGTACCTCTGGCTGCTGGAGCAGAAGGTGCGCGCCCGCTACGACGACGCGGTCTACCGCGCGACCGGTGACTTCGTGATGGGCGACGTGCTGGTCTCCGCGCTGCTGGCCGCGGCCAGCGACCTGCTCGCCGACATGGGCGAGGAGCTCGGCATCGGCGGCGGGGCGTCCGGCGGGGTGGAGCAGTCCCGGGCCATCGCCCGCAGGTTCCGCACCGGTGTGCTGCGCTCGGTCAACCCCGAGACCGGGCTGGCGCGCGACCTGGACCTGCGCACCGGCTCCTGGCTGGACGTCGAGAGCGCCGCCGGGTTCGCGCCGCTGATCTGCGGTGGCGACGAGGCGCTCACCCGCCGGCAGCGCGACCTGCTGCTGGGCCCGCGCTGGTGCGGCAACTCCCGGCTGCGCTGGCCGGTCGTGCCCTCGGTCTCCCCGGCCTCGCCGGACTTCCGCCCGCAGACGTACTGGCGGGGGCCGCAGTGGCCGGTGCTCAACTGGTTGATGGCCTGGGCGCTGAACCGCTCCGGCGAGCCCGAGGCGGCCAACCAGCTGCGGCTGGCCGGGCTGTCGCAGCTGGTGGACTGCGACTTCGCCGAGTACTACAACCCGGTCACCGGGGAGAACCTGGGCAGCCGCGACCAGTCCTGGACGGCGGCGATCGCGCTCGACTTCCTCGCCGCCCGGCGCCCGGCGCAGCGCCGTCCGGTGCGCTGGCTGACCAGCGAGCTGCCGCGGATCACCCCGGCCCAGCGCGCCGACCACCTGGCCGGCCGGCGCCCGACCCGCACCCGCGGCCCGGCGACGACCCCGGAGATCCCCCGCACCCCCTGACCCGACGGCGCCGGGGGCCCTCCACGGAGGACCCCCGGCGCGGGTGCGTCAGGGACGCGGGTCGGGGCTCTTGGTCAGCTCCGGGTCGGTGACCGCCACCGGCGCCAGCACCTCGTCGATGCGGGCCTTGACCTCGGCGTCCAGCGTCACACCGGAGGCCTTGACGTTGTCTGTGACCTGCTCGGGCCGACTGGCGCCGATGATCGCCGCCGCCACGTTCTCCTCCTGCAGGACCCACGCGACGGCCAGGGTGGCCATCGACATGCCCAGCTCGTCGGCGATGGGCTTGAGCTCCTGCACGCGGGTGAGGACCTCGTCGTCCATCAGCCGGGCGATCATGTTCGCCCCGCCGCCCTTGGTGTCGGTGGCCCGCGAGCCCGCCGGCGGCTCGGCACCGGGCTGGTACTTGCCGGTGAGCACGCCCTGCGCGATCGGGGAGAACACGATCTGGCTGATGCCGAGCTCGCGGCTGGCCGGGATGACCTCGGCCTCGATGACCCGGTGCAGCGCGGAGTACTGCGGCTGGTTGGACACCAGCGGGATCTTCAGCTCGTCGGCCAGCGCCTTGCCGGCGCGGATCTCGTCGGCACGCCACTCGGAGACGCCGATGTAGAGGGCCTTGCCGCTGCGGACGACGTCGGCGAAGGCGAGCATCGTCTCCTCCAGCGGCGTCTCGTAGTCGTAGCGGTGCGCCTGGTAGAGGTCCAGGTAGTCGGTGCCCAGCCGCGTCAGCGAGGCGTCGATCGACTCCAGGACGTGCTTGCGGGACAGGCCGCGGTCGTTGGCGCCGGGGCCGGTCGGCCAGTAGACCTTGCTGAAGATCTCGATGCCGCTGCGGCGCTCGCCGGCCAGCGCCTGGCCCAGCACCGTCTCGGCGCGGCCCCCGGCGTAGACGTCGGCGGTGTCGAAGGTGGTGATGCCGGCGTCGAGCGCGGCCCGCACGCAGGCGATCGCGGCGTCGGCCTCGACCTGACCGCCGTGGGTGATCCAGTTGCCGTAGGTGATCTCACTGATCTTGAGGCCGCTGTGGCCCAGGTGTCGGAACTCCATGTCCCCTGTCTACCGCTGCTCGGCGGACTCCACGAACGGAGGCCGGCAGGGACGTGACGGGGGTCTCCCGGACTTCCTGAACCGGGGTGAACCGTTCGGCAGTGACGCTCCGAAGACTCTTCGTGACCACCATCGAGCAGCCCGTGGCCCCCACCGGAGGCCACCACAGCGCGCCGACGGCCGGCCGGGGCGTCCGCCGCCTGCTGGCTGCGCTCGCCGGACTGCTCGCCGCCGCCGTCGCCCTCGGGGTCGCCGAGCTCTTCGCCGGCCTCATCGGTGCGGCGTCCTCGCCGGTCATCGCGGTGGGCAACGCGGCTATCACGCTCACCCCCGAGTCGGTCAAGCAGTTCGCGATCCGCACCTTCGGCCAGAACGACAAGATCGCCCTGGTCGTCGGGACGCTGATCATCATCGCGGTCTACGCCCTCGTCATCGGGCTGGTCGGGCTGGCCAACCGACGCCTCGGCGTGGCCGGCATCGCCCTCTTCGGCGTGGTCGGCGTCGTCGCGGCGATCACCCGCCCCGCCGGTGGCCTGTTCGACGCGGTGCCCTCGCTGATCGGCGCGGTCGTCGGCATCGTGGCGCTGCTGGCCCTGCTGCGGCCGCTGACCCTTCCCACTGCCCGCACCGCCTCCATCGACGCCCGCCACGACGACGGCCTGCCGCACGACGGCGCCCACCGTGACGCCCCGGCCGACGGCGGCGTGCTGGGCAAGGTGCGCGAGACCCTCGGCTCCGGTGACCGCAAGGGCACCGCGGTCGACCGCCGCCGCTTCCTCATCGCCAGCGGCGCGGCCGTCGGCGTGACCGCGGTCGCCGGTGGTGGTGGCCGGCTGCTGCAGCGCCGCTTCGACGTCGCCGGCGCCCGGGCCGACCTCGCCCTGCCCACCCCGGCCTCGCCGGCCCCGGTGCTCCCGGCCGGTGCCGACCTGGCCGGCGGCGTCGAGGGGCTGACCCCGCTGTTCACCGCCAACAGCGACTTCTACCGCGTGGACACCGCGATCACCGTGCCGCAGATCCGCCCCGCGGAGTACGCGCTGGAGACCACCGGGATGTTCGACACCCCGCGCACCTACTCCCTCGACGACCTGCTGGGCCGCAGCGACCTCATCGAGCGGGACATCACGCTCACCTGCGTCTCCAACGAGGTCGGCGGCGGGCTCGCCGGCACCGCCCGCTGGCTGGGCGTCCCGCTGGGCGCCTTCCTGCGGGAGAACGGCATCCGCGAGGGCGCCAGCGACCAGCTGGTCTGCCGCTCGGTCGACGGCATGACCATCGGCGCCCCGACCCGCTCGGCCCTCGACGTGCCCGACGCCATGCTGGCCATCGGCATGAACGGCGAGCCGCTGCCGGTCGAGCACGGCTTCCCGGTGCGCATGCTGATCCCGGGCCTGTACGGCTACGTCTCGGCCTGCAAGTGGCTGACCAGCATCGAGGCGAGCACCTACAGCGCCTTCGACGCCTACTGGACCGAGCGCGACTGGGCGGCCCAGGGGCCGATCAAGGTCGCCTCCCGGATCGACACCCCGGCCCCGCTGCGCCAGTTCCCCGCCGGCCAGCGCGCCATCGCCGGTGTCGCCTGGGCCCAGACCCGGGGCATCGCCCTGGTCGAGGTGCAGGTCGACGGCGGCGCCTGGACCCCGGCCCAGCTCTCCCCCGAGCTGGACGCCGACCTGTGGCGCCAGTGGGTGCTGCCCTTCGACTTCGCCCCCGGTTCGCACACCATCGCCGTCCGCGCCACCAGCAAGGACGGCGAGCTGCAGACCGACGCCCGCGCCACCCCCTTCCCCAACGGCTCCAGCGGCTGGCACCAGATCGTGGTCATCGCCGCCTGACGCATCCGGATCGGTCGTACACAACGAACACCTGTTGACGACCCCCACCCAGACCTCGTCCCCGGCACCCGCCGGGGACGTACCGGCCGCTCCCTGCGCCCGGTCGCACCACCCCCGCGACGGCCGTGTCCCCGCCGTCGCACGACTGACGAGGAGCACCACCGTGAAGAGCACCCTTCTCACCCGCGGCGTCATGATCACCGCCGTGTCCGGCCTGGCCCTGTCCATGAGCGCCTGTGGCGGCTCGGACGACGCTGCCTCCAGCGCCACCTCCGCGGCCAACAGCGCCGCCGCCGGCATGACGGGCGGCTCCAGCAGCTCCGCCCCCATGACGAGCGCCAGCAAGGCCCCGATGAGCAGCAGCAGCGCCTCCGCCGCTGACGCCGAGCCCTTCGGTGCCGGCTGCTCCGCCGTCCCGGCCTCCGGTGCCGGCTCCTTCTCCGGCATGACGGCCGACCCGGTCGCCACCGCCGCCAGCAACAACCCGGTGCTGTCCACCCTGGTCAAGGCGGTCACCGCCGCCGGCCTCGGCGACACCCTGAACGGCGCCAAGGACATCACCGTGCTGGCCCCGGCCGACCCGGCGTTCGCGGCCGTCCCCGGCGACGCCCTGAACGGCCTGCTGGCCGACAAGGCCATGCTGACCAAGGTCCTCACCCACCACGTCATCGCGGGTCGCCTGACCCCGGAGCAGCTGGCCGGCAAGCACATGACGCTCGCCGGTGACGAGGTCACCATCACCGGCTCCGGCGAGAACTTCTCCGTCGCCGCCGCCGACACGGTCCTCGAGGGCATCGACCCCACCAAGGCCATGGACGCCAAGGTCATCTGCGGCAACGTGCAGACCGCCAACGCCACCGTCTACATCATCGACCAGGTCCTGGCCCCGGCCGCCTGATCCAGCAGTGCACGAGAGCCCGGCAGGTCACCGACCTGCCGGGCTCTCGGCCGTCCGGGGGCGGTCGGGCTCCCCCGACCGGCGAGGTGGCGCCTGGGCCACCGCGACCGGCCCGCCTGGGGGATCGATCGGACCGGCCGGCGCGACCAGGCTCGAGGAGTCCGCACCCCCTCCGTGAGGAGCACTCCCGTGACCGCCTCCACCCGCACCCCCCGTTCCCGCCGCAGCTGGGGCGCCCTCCTGGTGACCACAGCCGCCGTCACCGGCATCGGCGCCAGCGCGGTGAGCACCCCGGCCGAGGCCGGCGGGCCGCCCCCGGCACACCAGCGCGACAGCGTCCAGACCGAGCTCGACGCCCTGGTCACCGAGAGCGGCTTCCCCGGCGTGCTCGCGGTGGTGCGCGACGAGCACGGCCTGCGCGACTACACCGCCGGCGTCGGCGACCTCGCCACCGGTGCGCCGGTGCCGGTGAACGGCCAGGTGCGCATCGCCAGCAACACCAAGACCTTCACCGCCACCGTCGTCCTGCAGCTGGTGGGCGAGGGCAGGGTGGACCTGGACGCACCGGTCGAGACGTACCTGCCCGGGCTCGTGCGCGGGGCGGGCGGCGACGGCCGGGAGATCACCGTGCGCCAGCTGCTGCAGCACACCAGCGGCCTGCCCGACTACGACGACGTGCTGATCACCGACTACATCGCCGCCCAGCACCGCTACGTCGAACCGCGCCAGCTGCTGGACATCGCGCTCCCCCGCCCGGCGCTGTTCGCCCCCGGCACCAGCTGGGAGTACAGCAACACCAACTACATCGTCGCCGGGCTGCTCGTGCAGGCAGTCACCGGCCGCCCGATCGGCGAGGAGATCACCACCCGGATCATCACGCCGCTCGGGCTGGACGACACCTACTGGCCGCACGAGGGCGAGCAGGAGCTGCGCGGCGAGCACCCGCACGGCTATTACCGCACCCACCCCGACGAGCCGTGGGCCGACGTGACCGTGCAGGACCCCTCGTTCGGCTGGGCGGCCGGGCAGCTGGTGTCCACGCCGCGCGACATGCTCGACTTCTCCACCGCCCTGGTGGACGGCGACCTGCTGAGCCCCGAGCTGCTCGTGCAGATGGAGACCACCGTCCCGGCACCGACCGCGACCCCGCGCGGCAACGAGTCCTACGGCCTGGGGCTGCAGACCTTCACGCTCAGCTGCGGCGGCACCGCCTGGACCCACGGCGGTGACATCCCCGGCGCCGAGACCCGCAGCGCGGTGACCACCGACGGCCGCGGCGCGTTCGTCGCCGTCACCGCCCTGCCGACGGAGCTCCAGGGCGTCACCGACGTCGAGGACGCCGTGGACGCCGCCCTCTGCGGCTAGGCCCGGAGCCGGACGTCGTCGAGGTAGCGGAGGACGGCGGTGACGCGGCGGTCGGCGCTGTCGTCGGGGGGCAGGTCGAGCTTGGCGAAGATGCTGCGGATGTGCTTGTGCACCGCCCCGTCGGTCACCACCAGCCGCTCACCGATCGCGGTGTTGCCCAGCCCCTCGGCCATCAGCGCCAGCACCTCGCGCTCCCGGGGGCTGAGCCGGTCCAGCCGCTCGTCGTGCCGGGTGCGGGCGAACAGCTGGGCGACCACCTCCGGGTCGATCGCCGTCCCGCCGCCGGCCACCCGGTTCAGCGCGCCGAGGAACTCCTCCACCCGGCCCACCCGCTCCTTGAGCAGGTAGCCCAGCCGGGCCGCTCCCCCGGCCAGCAGTTCGGTGGCGAAGGACTGCTCGACGTAGGCCGACAGCACGAGCACCGCCAGGTCGGGCCGGCGGCGGCGTGCCTCGACCGCGGCGACGATGCCCTCGTCGGTGTGCGTGGGCGGCATGCGGACGTCGACGATCGCGACGTCGGGGCGGTGGTCGTCCAGCACGGTGAGGAACTCCGCCGGGGTCGCGGCGGTGGCCACGACGTCGAGGCCCTCGGCGCGCAGCAGCAGCGCCAGGCCCTCGCGCAGCAGGGCGTCGTCCTCGGCGATCACGATCCGCACGGCAGCTCCGCGGTCAGGGTGGTCGGGCCACCGGGTGGGCTGGACAGGGTCATGGTGCCGTCGTGGGCGGCCACCCGGCGGCGGATCCCGACCAGCCCGGAGCCGCCGCCCTCGGTGGCCCCGCCGCGTCCGTCGTCGGTGACCCGGACGCACAGCCGCCCGTCGCGGGCGTGCACCGCCACTGCGACCCGGGTGGCGCCGCTGTGCCGGGAGGCGTTCGTCAGCGCCTCGGCGACCAGGAAGTACGCGGTCGCCTCGACCGACGCCGCGCAGCGCACCGGGACGTCGACGTCGACCGAGCACGGGACCGCGGCAGCCGCGGCCAGCCCGGTGAGCGCGCCGGCCAGCCCACGGTCGGCGAGCACCGGCGGCAGGATCCCGCGGGCGACCGTGCGCAGCTCGGCGAGCGCCTGCTCGGCCGCGGACTGGGCGCGCTCCAGGATCCCCTCGGCCGCCGCCGGGTCGCGGGTCGCCGCCCGGCGGGCCGCGCCGAGCAGCACGGTGACCGCGACGAGCCGGTTCTGCGTGCCGTCGTGCAGCGCCCGCTCGATCCGGCGCAGCTCGGCAGCGTGCGCGTCCAGCGCGGCGGCCCGGGTGGCGGTGAGCTCGGCGATGCGCAGCGGCAGGTCGGTCGTGGGCGAGCCGTCGAGCAGCCGCTGCCCCCGGGCCTGCACGAAGCGGGCGGTCCGCGGGACCACCACGACGATCAGGGCGGTCCAGCCGATGCCGAGCAGCACGACCGGGTACAGGTCGCCCCAGTCCGCGACGGTGAAGAAGGTCAGCGAGTCGGTCGGCTCCCCCTTCGGCAGCAGCCACCACCAGGCCGGGAAGCTCAGGTCCCGCACGGCGTAGACCGGCAGCAGCACCCCGATCGCGGCCAGCAGCAGGACGCCGGTCGCGTGGCCGGCCAGCCACTGCAGCTCGCGCCGGGTGGCCGGTGCGGCCAGCGCGTCCCGCAGCCGCTCCGGCGGCGGGCCGGGGCTCAGCGGCTCGGTCCCCCAGCGGCCCAGCCGGGCACGTTCCCGGTCGGCCACGGCGTGCACTCCGCGCAGCGCGGCCGGGACGGCGAGCAGCCCCACGCCGACCACGCTGGTGACCGCGGCCAGCAGCAGGAAGGCCAGGACGCCGAGCGCCATCAGCGCGGTGCCGAGGACGCCGGGCAGCTGCTCCAGCGCGAGCAGCGTCGCGCCGGCCGTGCGGGTCACGGCGCCCCGCTGCCCACCCGACGTCCGCACGACTGCGAACGCTAGGGGTCCCGGGGCCCCGGGGACAGCCGGACGGCCCGGGAGTACAGCCTGCTGTACCCCGGCCGGGGACCGCGGAGGCGTGCCGTCGTCCCGGGGGTGGAGGATCGGGACCCGCCCACCCCCGGAGGAACGCCGATGTCCCGCCCGCTCCCCCCGCTGCCCACCACGGTCGTCGGCAGCCTGCCGCAGCCGGACTGGCTGATCGACCGCGACCGGCTCGGCCACCAGTTCCCGCCGCGGGTGCGCGCCCGGGAGCTGTGGCGGGTGCCGCCGGAGTTCCTCGCCGAGGCACAGGACGACGCCACGCTGGCCACCGTCCGGGCGCAGGAGGCCGCCGGGCTGGACATCGTGGGCGACGGTGAGATCAGGCGGGAGTCCTACTCCAACCACTTCGCGACCGCGCTGGAGGGGCTGGACCTCGACCACCCGGGCAGCGTGCGCAACCGGTCGGGCATCGACATCCCGGCCCCGCGGGTGGTCGGGGAGATCCGCCGTCCGGCGCCGGTGCAGGTGGCGGACGTGCGGTTCCTGCGGGCGGCGACCGACCGCGCGGTGAAGATGACCGTCCCCGGCCCGTTCACCATGGCCCAGCAGGCGCAGGACGACCACTACGGCGACGACCGGGCGCTGGCGCTGGCCTACGCCGACGTCGTGCGCGCGGAGATCGCCGACCTGTTCGCCGCGGGCGCCGACATCGTCCAGCTCGACGAGCCGTGGCTGCAGGCGCGGCCCGAGGTGGCCCGGCGGTACGGCGTCGAGGTGCTCAACGCGGCGCTGGCCGACGCCCCCGGTCCGGTGCACGTGCACGTCTGCTTCGGCTACGCGGCGATGGTGGCCGACCGGCCCGAGGGCTACTCGGTGCTGCCGCAGCTGGCCGAGGTGGATGCGGCGGCGTTCTCGATCGAGACCGCGCAGTCGCACCTGGACCCGGCGACCCTGCGGCCGCTGCACGGCCGGGGCATCGTGCTCGGCGTCCTGGACCTGTCGACCGAGGAGGTCGAGACGCCGGAGGTCGTCGCCGACCGCGTGCGCCGGGCGCTGGACCACGTCGACGTGGAGCAGCTCGTGCTCTCCAGCGACTGCGGGCTGAAGTACCTGTCCCGGGCGTCGGCGGCGGGCAAGATGCGCGCGCTCGCCGAGGCCGCGGTGGTGCTGCGCGGCGAGCTCTGACCGGCACCGGGCCCTGACCGTCCCGCCGGTCCAGCGGGTGCCCGCTGGACCGGCGGCCCGGGGTCAGCGGCGGAGCATCGAGCCGGTCGAGACCGCGGTGAGCACCAGCACGACCGCGGCGAAGCCGACGATCACCGGCACCAGCGGCAGCCAGACCAGCAGCAGGCCGATGGCGAGCACCGGCAGGGCCAGCCCGGCGTACCCGGTGAGGAAGAGCGCGGCGAGCACCTCACCGCGCCCGGCCGGGTCGGCCAGCGCGGCGGCCGCGCCCACCGCGGAGCGGAAGAGCGTGCCGGAGCCGGCGCCGGCCACCACCCCGGCGGCCACGAACGTCGGCAGGCTGGCGGTGAGCACGCCGACGGCGAGCGCGGCGGCCCCGACCACCGAGGTGACCAGCGCGAAGACCAGCTGCTGCCGCCGGCTGGACCGGGCCAGCAGCGCCGGCACGACGGCGGCCGAGCCGAAGACGGCGAACGGCACCAGCCCGGCCGCCAGCCGGGAGGTCTGCCCCATGACCTGGGCCAGGATGCTGGGCGACAGGGCCATGAACATGCCGGTGACGGCGAGAGCGACCGCGGCACCGACGGCGGCCACGACGAACGCCGCGCGGGCGCCCTCGGGCAGCCGGACCCGCTGCGGCGACCAGCGGCGGGGCACCGCCGGGCGGGTCACGGTCTCGGGCACCACCGCGGAGCCGAGACCCGTGACGGCGAGCACGACGAGGAAGACCACGAACGGGACGACCAGCGGGTGCGGGGCGAACTGCGCGAGCACCCCGGCGATCAGCGGGCCCAGTCCGAAGCCGCCCAGGCTGACCAGGCTCGCGACGGTGCCGGCGGTGGCCGGGCCCGCGGCGGGCCGGGCGAGCGCCCACAGCTCCGCGAGGTGGGCGGTCGCCGTGGCCGTCAGCATGCCGATGCCGATGCCGGTGAGCACCCGGGCCACCAGCAGCCCCGGCAGCTCCGGCCAGACCAGGAAGACCACGGCGGCGAGGATCTCGACGGCGGTCGCGAGCAGGGTCATCGGGCGGCGGCCGACCCAGTCGCTGACGTGCCCGACCAGGTAGAGGCTGCCGCCCACGCCCAGGGCGTAGACGGCGAAGACCACCGTGATCATCGGCGTCGCGAAGCCGTCCTCCCGCTGGAAGAGGACGTAGAGCGGCGTCGGCAGCGCCGCGAAGGACGCCATGCTGAGGAAGGCGAGCGCGATCAGCCAGAACCCGGCGTGGTGCCCGGTGGTGGGGGTGCGGCGCGGGGCCGGGACGGCGCGGGGTGCGGCGACCGGCAGCTCGGTGGTGACGGACATGGTGCGGTGCCTCGGATCTCGACGGCGGGACAGGGGCGGCGGGCACATCACCGGGCCGGTCGCGGGTCCACTGTGCGACGACCGACCTACCATGTCCAACGAAGGATCTTGCTGATGTGATCGAGGGGGGCGATGAGTGGACGAGCGCAAGCTCCAGACGTTCGTGACCGTGGCCGAGGAGCTGCACTTCACCCGGGCGGCCCAGCGGCTCTACGCCACCCAGTCGACGGTGTCGGCCACCGTCCGCGCGCTGGAGCAGGAGCTCGGGGCCGCACTGCTCACCCGCACCACCCGGGCGGTCACGCTCACCGACGCCGGCCGGGCGTTCCTGCCCGAGGCGAAGGCGGCGCTGGAGGCGCTCGACCGGGCGCGGGCCAGCGTGGAGCCCCCCGACAGCGAGCTGCGCGGGAGCCTCGCGCTGGGCAGCCTCAGCAGCCTGCAGACCGTCGACGTGGCCGCCCTGGCCGGGGACTTCCGCCGCCGGTACCCGCAGGTGCAGTCACGCATCGACATCTCCCCGCGCGGCAGCGTCGGGCACGTCGACCGGGTGAAGGCCGGGTCGCTGGACCTGGCGTTCGCCGTCGCCGAGGTGGGCGCGGACCCGGCCCTCGTCGTCCAGCCCCTGCGCACGTTCACCCTGGCGGCCTTCGTGCCGGAGGGGCACCCGCTCGCCGACCGGGAGGCCGTGGGGCTGGCCGACCTAGCCGGCGAGCCGTTCATCGAGATGCCGGTCGGCTTCGCCCAGCGCACGATCGTCGACGCGGCCTTCGCCGACCAGCAGCTGCAGCGCTGGATCAGCGTCGAGGTGCCCGACCTGTCGACGATCCCCCAGTACGTGGCGCACGGCGTGGGGGTGGCCCTGCTGCCCACCGCGCTGGCCGGCGCCGACCTGCCGGTCCGTGCCCTGCCGCTGACCGGAGCCGCCCTGCGCTGGACGCTGTCGGTGGTCACCGCCGCGGGCCGGCCGCCGTCCCGGGCCGCCGACGCCTTCCTCCAGCTGGTGCCGGCGCACGTCCGGTTCGGCCCCCACCTCTGACCACCTCGGTGCAGCAGCCAACCTGTGAGCAGGCCAGGGCCGGAGCGGGGATGATCGGCGGACCGTCCGACCCCTGACCGACCGGAGGCGCCCCCGTGGCTGGTGGACTCGTCGCGCTGCTCGACGACGTGGCCGTGCTCGCGCGCGCGGCAGCGGCGTCCGTCGACGACATCGGCGTCGCCGCCGGCCGGGCGAGCGTGAAGGCCGCCGGTGTCGTCGTCGACGACGCCGCGGTCACACCGCAGTACGTCCGCGGCCTGGCCGCGAAGCGCGAGCTGCCGATCATCCGGCGCATCGCGATCGGGTCGCTGCGCAACAAGCTGCTGGTCCTGCTGCCGGCGGTGCTGCTGCTCAGCCAGTTCGCCGACTTCCTGCTCACCCCGATCCTGATGCTCGGCGGGTGCTATCTGGCCTACGAGGGCGCGGAGAAGGTGTGGGGCCGGATCAGTGGCCACTCCGCCGGCCACGGGGCCGAGTCCGAGGAGCCGCCGGACGAGGACACCATCGTCTCCGGCGCCGTGCGCACCGACTTCATCCTGTCGGCCGAGATCATGGTCATCTCGCTCAACGAGGTGATCGACCAGGCGTTCGTCGCCCGGGCTGTCATCCTGGCCGTGGTCGCGGTGCTGATCACCCTCGTCGTCTACGGCTTCGTGGGCGTCATCGTGAAGATGGACGACGTCGGCCTGGCCCTGGCCCAGAAGCCGGGTGCCGCGGTGGCCCGGTTCGGCCGGGGGCTGGTGTCCGCGATGCCCAAGCTGCTCACCGTGCTCACCGTGGTGGGCACCGCCGCGATGCTCTGGGTCGGTGGGCACATCCTGCTGGTCGGCGCCGACGAGCTGGGCTGGCACCACCCCTACGAGCTGGTGCACCACCTCGAGGAGGGCGCGCACGACGCCCTCGGTGCGGTCGGCGGTGTGGCCGGCTGGCTGGTGAACACCCTGGCCAGCGCCCTGGTCGGCCTGGTCGTCGGCGCACTGGTCGTCGTCGTCATGACGCTGACCGTGCACCGCCGCACGGGCCACACGACCGCCCACTGAACGCACGAAGGGCCCGGTCTCCAGACCGGGCCCTTCGTGGTGGTACGGGGTGCCGTCACGCCGGATCCCCGCTGTCGCGGGACACCGATGTGGAGGTGGCGGGAATCGAACCCGCGTCCTCCGACGCAACGCCAGGGCTTCTCCGAGCGCAGTCAGCTCTGTCTCTGCTTGGCTCCACCGATCCCGCTGACAAGTCGGTGTGACGAGCCCAGTCGCTGTGAGGTGTCCCGTGCGGATCCGCGACCGATCCGCACGGTGAAGCCATCTAGCTGATGCCAGGATCCGGACCGATGGCAGAGTCCGGGCTGACAGACTCGCCTAGCTGCTGTTAGGCAGCGAGAGCGAAGTCGCGCTGACTGGAGTCGGCGCTTGTGTGTTGTGCAACGCATGGTTAACGAGCTCATCGTTGCCTTCCTCGGCTCGCTTCCCCTGGCCTCACGACCGAAGTCGAGACCAATCACCCCCTGTGCAGTTATGCAGTGAGAGTAACGGCAGCACCCGCCCGGGTGTTCCCCGGCGCCCGCAGCGCCGCTCAGATCCAGTCGCGGCGCTTGAAGATGACGTAGAGCGTGGCGCTGACCAGGACCATCAGCGCCAGCGCGAACGGGTACCCGTAGTGCCAGTTCCGTTCCGGGAAGTTGACGTTCATCCCGTACACCCCGCCCACCAGCGAGGGGGCGAAGAGGATGGCGGCCCAGGCGGAGATCTTCTTGACCTCCTCGCCCTGCGCGATGCTGGTGAGCGTCAGCTCGCGGATCTCGTCGTTCTGCCGCTGGGCGACCAGCGTGGCGTTGACGGTGAGGATCTCCCGGAGCTGCGACCGGAACCCCTCCACCCGCTCGGCGATGCCGGTGACGTGGTCGGCGACGTCGCGCAGGTAGCTGCGCAGCTCCTCGTCCACCCCGTACTTCTCGAAGCCGGCGGTGATCGCGGCGAGGATGCCGGTCAGCGGCTGGACCGCGCGCTGGAAGTCCACGACCTCCTGGGACAGCTCGTAGGTGCGCCGGGAGACGTGCGGGTCGCCGCGGAAGACCTGGACCTCGATCTCGTCGATGTCGTTCTCCAGCCCGTTCACCACCGGCACGTACCCGTCGACGACGGCGTCGAGGATCGCGTAGAGCACCGCCTCGCTCCCGCGGGCCAGCAGGTCCGGCGAGCTCTCCAGCCGGCGGCGCACCCGGGACAGGTCCGGGGACTCGCTGTGCCGGACGGTGATGGCGAAGTCCTTGCCGAGGAACAGGTGGAGCTCGCCGAACTCCACCTCCTCGGTCGCGTCGAGGTACCGGGCGGCCTTGAGGACGACGAACAGCGTCGACCCGTAGCGCTCGAACTTCGGCCGCTGGTGGGCCTGGATGGCGTCCTCGACGGCCAGGTCGGGCAGGCCGTACTGCTCGGCGATCTCGCCCAGCTCGGCCGGCTCGGGACGGTAGAGCCCCAGCCAGACCATCCGGTCGTCGAACCCGTCGGTCAGCCACTCGTGGCTCTCCGCCGCCGAGGCCGGCGTGGCGATCCGGCGGCCGCCGGCGTAGACGCCGTTGTCGACCATCCGCGACTGGGGCGGCGCCACGTCGGTGGCCGGGCGCTCGACCGCGCGCGGGGCGGCCGCGACCGGACGGGGCCGGCGGGTGAGGGTGGACAGGGCGGCGCGGGGTGCGATGCGCGCAGGACGGCGTTCGGTCACGACGGACTCCGGGAGGACGCGAGGGGTGGGGGCGCCGGGCAGGTCCCCACGGCGCGCCGTCCCGGTCGGCGTCGACCGGGTGCGTCAGCTGGCGGGGACCTCGGGACTGTGACTGGGGGGCTCGGTGCGCATCTGCCCGGTCACCTCCACGACGTCCCTCGGGGCCCGGCGTGCGGTCCGCGGGCCGCCGACCATCGTGACACGCCCGGGAGCGGTCGCAAAGGCCCGCCGGGTGAACAGCCGGTTCCCCGCGGTGGACGGCCCGCCAGGACACCGAACAGGTGAACTCTGAAAGGCGGACGCAGTAAGAAGTTGTACTGCGTTCAGGTTTTGGTCTACGGTCTCCCCATGGTCAAGAAGGGGCACGCGGCGGGTGTGCAGCGCTGCTCCATCTCGGCCGTCATGGGCCTGCGGGAGCGCAAGAAGCTCGAGGCCTGGCGCACGATCCGCGCCACCGCGCTGCGCCTGATCAGCGAGCGCGGGTTCGACGTGGTGAGCGTGGAGGACATCGCCGCCGAGGCCGGTGTCTCCCGGACGACGTTCTTCAGCTACTTCCCCAGCAAGGAAGCCGTCGCCTTCGACCTGGACCCCCAGATGCTGGCCGAGTGGCGGACCCGGGTCGAGGCGGACCCGGCCGACCGACCGCTGTGGCCGGCGCTGACCGACCTCTTCGTCGACATGGCCACCGTGCTCGCGGAGTGGCTGCCCGTGCAGAAGCGGGTGCTGCAGCAGCACCCCGGGCTGACCCAGTCGGCCCGGGCCACCTGCGACAGCTTCTCCCCCGACCTGTACCGCTGGATCAGCCGGCGCACCCCCGACGCCGACCCGCTGCTGACGACCCTGGTGCTCAACACGGCCATGGCCGCCTACATCACCGCCCTCGAGGTCTGGGACCCCGCCGACTCCTTCGACGCCCTCCTCGACTCCATCCGCGACTGCCTGTACCGGGTCGGCGCCGGCCTCGCAGCCCCGGAGCGCACCCGCTCCACCGCCTGACAGCGCCCGTCAGGCCCCTCTCCTCCGCTCGACCGCGCAACGCCGCCGGTCGTGCGTCCCCGCTCGCCCCACCCCCACCACCACTGCGCGCTGCGCAGGAAGGACGGCCTCGTCATGGCCTCAGACAGTCTCACCACGCCGTCGGGGACCCCGGTCTCCGCGGCGTCGGCGCCCGGCCACGCGGCCGACGCCGGACCCGACCCCAAGCGCTGGCTGGCCCTCGCGGTCATCGCCATCGCCCAGCTCATGGTCGTGCTCGACGCCTCCATCGTGAACATCGCGCTGCCGGACGCCGGCAAGGACCTGGGCATCACCGCGGCCAACATCCAGTGGGTCGTCACCGCCTACACGCTGGCCTTCGGCGGGCTGCTGCTGCTCGGCGGGCGCATCGCGGACTTCATCGGCCGCAAGCGCGCCTTCCTCATCGGGCTGGCCGGCTTCGCCCTCGCCTCCGCGCTCGGCGGCATCGCCCCGAACCAGGAGCTGCTCTTCGGCGCCCGCGCCCTGCAGGGTGCCTTCGCCGCGCTGCTCGCCCCCGCGGCCCTGTCGCTGCTGGCCGTCACGTTCACCGACCCCAAGGAGCGCGCCCGCGCCTTCGGTGTCTTCGGTGCCATCTCCGGCGGTGGCGCTGCCATCGGCCTGATCCTCGGTGGCGTCCTCACCGAGTACGCCTCCTGGCGCTGGACGCTGGGCGTCAACGTGCCGATCGCGATCATCACGATGATCGTCGCCGTCCCGCTGGTGAAGGAGAGCCGGGCGACCGGTGACCGCCGCTACGACGTCCCCGGCGTGCTGCTGTCCACCCTCGGCCTGGTCAGCCTGGTCTACGGCTTCAGCAAGGCCGCCGAGGAGGGCGTGGGCTGGTCCGACCCGGTCACCCTCACCCTGCTCGCCGCCGCCGTCGTGCTGCTCGTGTCGTTCGTGCTCTACGAGCGTCGCGCCAGCCACCCGCTGCTCCCGCTGCGCGTGGTCCTCGACCGCAACCGCGGTGGCTCGTACCTGGTGTTCCTGCTGGTCGGCGCGGGGATCTTCGCGATCTTCCTGTTCCTGACCTTCTACTTCCAGCAGACCCTCGGGTACTCCCCGCTGAAGTCCGGCTTCGCCTTCCTGCCCTTCAGCGGCGGGATCATCGTCGGCGCCGGGGTGGTCTCCCAGCTGCTCCCCCGCATCGGCCCCAAGCCGCTGATGATCGTCGGCCTGGCACTCGCCGTGGCCGGCATGCTGTGGCTGACCGGCATCGGTGAGCAGAGCTCCTACGTCACCGAGGTGCTGCCCTCCCTGCTGGCCATCAGCCTGGGTCTGGCGGCGGTCTTCGTGCCCGCCTCCAGCACCGCGCTGGTCGGCGTCGAGGAGCACGACGCCGGCATCGCCTCGGCGGTGCTGAACACCGCGCAGCAGGTCGGCGGCTCGCTCGGCCTGGCCCTGCTCAGCACGTTCTACGCCTCGGCCATCTCCGGCTACGCCGCCGACAACCCGGGCAGCTCGCAGGGCGCGGCCTTCGTGCACGGCTACCACGTGGCCTTCATCTGGGGCTCGGTCATCCTGGCCCTCGCCCTGGTGATCGCCGCGGTCGCCATCTCGGCCAAGAAGGACGACCTCCCCACCGAGGGCGCCCTCGCGGTCTGACCGCTCCCGTTCCGCACGCACCGCCCCGTCGCGACCTGGTCGCGGCGGGGCGGTGTGCGTTCAGGACGCCGGCAGCTCCCGGACCCACGACGTCCGGCTGTGCACGGTGGTGAAGCCGAGCCCCTCGTAGAGCCCGAGCGCGCCGCTGCCGTTCTGGCTGTCGACGTCGAGACCGGCCAGCTGGCAGTCCCGCTCTGCCGCCCGGTGCAGCGCCTCGGCGATCACCGCCTTCGACAGCCCGCGGCCGCGCTGCTCGGGCACCACCCCGATCTGGCCGAAGTGGGCCTCCCGGCGTCCGGTCGCCGCGGTGTCGGACTCCCAGACGTAGGTGAGCACGTAGGCCACGACGGCACCGTCGGCCAGCGCCAGCACCGACAGGTCCGGGCGGAAGGACGCCGCACCGGTGAACATCGTCTGCCAGGACGCCTCGTCCCGTTCGCTGGAGCCGTGGTGCTCGGTGAACGCCCGGTTGTGGACCCGGCGCACCTCGTCGTCCCGGGCCGGGTCGAAGGCGACCAGCTCTACCCCGGGCACGTCCCGCCGGCCGGGCAGGTCGGTCAGCGGCCGGTGCAGCGTGTGCCACCAGCGGGAGGCCACCAGTCCGGCCCGGCGCACCAGCGCCTCGGCGTCGGGCATCGACGTGGGCACCGAGGCGGTGAGCCGGGCCGGTGCCTCGGGGTGCCGCTCGGCGTGCACCTGCCCGCCCCGCTCGAGCTGCCAGGCCAGCAGCGCCCGGCCGATGCCGCGCCCCCGCGCCGCCGGGTGCACCCGTCCCTCGAGGTAGACCGACACGGCGTCCCGGAACGTGGGCGGGGCGATCACGGTCGCCCAGCCGAGGACGTCGTCGCCGGCCCGCACCAGCCGGCTGTCCCGGTGCAGGTCGACGAGGTCGTTGAGCCACTCGTCGGCCAGGTCGTCGGCGCTGCTGTGCTCGCCGGTGCGGTCGACCTCCTCAGCAGCCGCGAGCAGGGCGGCGACCGCGGGCAGGTCGTCGGCGGTGATCGGGGCGCTGGTCAGGCCGTCGGGCAGCCGTGGTTCGGGCACCCCGGCACCGTAGCGGCGCTCAGCCGCGGGTGAAGAGGCAGAACGGGTGGCCGGCCGGGTCGGCGAAGACGCGCACCCGCTCGCCGCCCTCCTGGTGACCCCCGAGCGGCCGCGCCCCGGCCTCCTCGGCGAGCGCGCACGCGGCGTCCAGGTCGTCGACCTCGAGGTCGAGGTGCTGCTGCATCTGCTGGGCGCCCGGCTCCGGCGGCCAGACCGGCGGCACGTGGTCGGTCTCGAGCTGGAACGACAGCCCCGTGCCGCCGTCGGCCGGCCGCAGCGTGGCCCACTCCGGTGCGTCGTCCCGCAGCGGCCAGCCCAGCAGCCGCTGGTAGAACCGGGCCAGCCCGCGCGGGTCCGGCGTCCCGAGGACGGCGGCGGTGAGGACGATGCGGGGCACGGGGACCTCCAGGGGTGCTGGTCTCACTGTCGGACAGCACCCTGGCAGGTGGGGCCGACGATCCGGGCGCCGGACGTCCTCGGGACCGGGCATGCTCGCCGGGTGACCAGCCCCGACCGTCCCCGGATCACGGCCGCCGAGATGACCCCGGCAGAGGTGGACGCGCTGGCGACCCAGCTGATGCTGCTGGCCGGCGGCCTGCCCGACCACGCGGTCGCCCTGGTGCGGTGGGCGCGCGGGGACCGCGGCGTCCAGGTCGGACCGACCCTGGCCACCGTCGGGCTCGCCCTGGTGACGCCGCAGCTGGGCCGGTGGTCGCTGCGCGTCCCGGGGCGGCCGGGTGTCGCCGTGCGGGTCGCGCTGATGGCCGTGCACCTGCTGCTGCCCCTCGCCGCCGGCGCCGCGCCCGGGACCGTCGTCGGCTCCCGCCACCCGCTGTGGCAGCTGGCGTTCTCCGGCGCCGCACGGGTGATCGGCGCCGTCCGCGTGGTCCGGGTGGTGCTCCGGGTGGCCCGCCGGCGGCGGGCCACCGGGGTCACACCAGCGTGATGACGACCTTGCCGCGGACGTGACCCTCGGCGACGAGGTCGTGGGCGGCCGCGGCCTGCTCCAGCGGGAACGCCTTGGCGATGGCGACCCGCAGCTGCCCGGCGTCGGACATCCGGCCCAGCTCCTCGAGGTCGTGCCACTCGGGACGCACGAAGACGTAGCGCCCGCCGAGGTCGCGCACCACCGGGTCGACGATGCTGGCGATCCGGGTCGGGTCGTTGACCTGGTCGGGGGCGTCGCCCAGCGCCGGCCCGCCGACCAGGTCGAGCACCGCGTCGACCTTCTCGGTGAGCTGCCCGGAGATCGGGCCCGCGTCGTAGTCGAGCACCTCGGCGGCGCCGGCGTTGGTGACGAAGCCGTGGTTGCGCGGGCTGGCGGTGCCGATGACGTGCGCGCCCAGCGCGGCGGCGATCTGCACCGCGAAGAACCCGACACCGCCGGCGGCCCGGTGGATGAGCACCCGGTCGCCCTCGCCGACGTCGAGCGCCTCGGTCAGCGCCTGGTAGGCGGTGAGCCCGGCCAGCGGGAGCGCCGCGGCCTCGGAGAAGTTCAGCGACTCGGGCTTGCGGGCCAGGCAGCGCTGCGGGGCGGCCACGAGCTCGGCCGTCGTCCCGCCCTGCACGTCGTCGCGGCGGACGTAGCCGTACACCTCGTCGCCCGGGGCGAAGTCGACCACCGCGGGGCCGACGCGCTCGACGACACCGGAGACGTCCCAGCCCGGGACGATCGGGAAGTGGTGCGGGAACATCCCGGTCAGGTGGCCCTCGCGGATGCCGACGTCGACGGGGTTGACGCCCACGGCGTGCACGCGCACGAGGACGACGTCCGGGCCGACCAGCGGCTCGGGCAGGTCGTCGGAGTACCGGAGCACGGACGAGTCGCCGAACCGGTCGTAGGAGATGCCGCGCACGGTGTCAGCGCCGTCCCTTCACGTAGCGACCGAAGGCGCGTTCCATCTCCCGGCGGGAGTCGCGCTCGGCCAGGTCCTGGCGCTTGTCGTAGCTCTTCTTGCCCTTGGCCAGCGCGAGCGTGGCCTTGACCTTGCCGTCCTTGAAGTACAGGTCGAGCGGGACGAGCGTGAACCCGCCCTCCTTGGTCTTGCCGATCAGCTTCTCGATCTCGTACCGGTGCATGAGCACCTTGCGCTTGCGGCGCGGGGTGTGGTTGGTCCACGTGCCCTCGGTGTACTCCGGGATGTGCACGTGCTGAAGCCAGACCTCACCGTCGTCGACGGTGGCGAACCCGTCGACCAGCGAGGCACGACCCATCCGGAGGCTCTTGACCTCGGTGCCGGTGAGCACCAGGCCCACCTCGTAGGTGTCGAGGATCGAGTAGTCGTGCCGCGCCTTCTTGTTCTGGGCGATGAACTTGCGCCCCTGTTCCCGCGGCATCCCCCCAGTCTACGGAGCCACCGCCACCCCGCCGACCGGGTTCCGCGGTGGCCCGCGTCCGCCCTGGCACCCCCGCTCAGCCGCACCCCACCCCGCCGCGGTCGTCCCGCCGTCCCGCCGTCCCGCCGTCCCGCCGGCGAGATCTGCGATCTCGTGGCCACCGGACCGCTGAGACCACGAGATCGCAGATCTCGCGAGTCCCTGTGGACGACGCCCGCGCGGACGGCGGCCCGGAGGCCACTCTCTGCCGGTGCCCCGTCGCCCTGCTCCGTCTGCGCTGCCCGGCCCGAGCACGCGTGCTGCCGCGCTGGCGGCGGGCGTCAGCGACTGGGGACTGCGGCACCCGGACGTCGTCCGGCTCTCCCGGGACACCTACCTGCCCTCCGCCGACACCGCCGATCTGCGCACGCGGCTGCCCGCCGTCCTGCTCACCGCACCGCCGGGCGCGGTGGTCAGCCACCTCACCGCGGCGGCGCTGTGGCGGGTCGAGGTACCGCTCGTGTCGGCCGGCGCACCCGTCGACCTGACCGTCCCCGCCGGATCGCGAGCCCGCAACCGGCCCGACCGCCGCCTGCACCGGTCACCGCTGCCAGCTCAGGACGTGGAGCGGCGCTGGCGGATGCCGGTGACCACCCCTGCCCGGACGTGGCGCGACCTGGCCGGTGCGCTCACTCCGCCCGCGCTGCTCGCCGTCGCCGACCAGCTGCTCGACGTGCTCTGCACGCCTGGGGAGCTGGAACACGCCCTGGCCGTCCGCCCCACCGGACGCGGCGCGGCGCGGGCCCGCCGGGTGCTCGCGGTCGCCGACCCGAACGTCGACTCTCCGATGGAGTCGGTGCTGCGGTGGCTGCTGCACGAGGCCGGGCTGCCCCGCCCGACGCTGCAGTTCCGCGCGCTCGACGACCGCGGGCGGCTCATCGGGTTCGGCGACCTGGCCTGGCCGGACCGCAGGGTGCTCGTGGAGTTCGACGGCGAGGTCCACCGGGAGCGCGGCGTCTTCGTCAACGACCTGCGTCGGCAGAACCGCCTGGTGCTCGAGGGCTGGACCGTCCTCCGCTTCACCAGCGCCGACGTCCTCGGCCGCCCGCAGGACGTCGTCGCCACCGTCTCCCGCGCCCTGCTGCGCTGACATCTGCGGTCCCATGGCCCCCGCCCGGAAGCCCCGACGACGCGGACCTCACGTCCGGGGACTCGCGGCGGGCCGGCCCCAGGGCGGCGGGCCGCAGCCGGACGACGCCCCCGGCGCACCGCCGTCCCACTCGCGCAACGAGATCTGCGATCCCGGGGCGTCCCGAGCTCAGGAGCCACGAGTACGCAGATCTCGCGGACGACGGGGAGACGTTCAGGCCGCCCGGAGCACGGCGGCGCGGCGAGCGGCAGCGGCGCGGCGAGCGGCAGCGGCGCTCGCCGCGCCGACGCCGCCCGGACGAGACGAGATCTGCGATCTCGGGGCGTCACAGCGCCGGAGACCACGAGATCGCAGATCTCGCGAGAGCCGTGGCGTGCGGACGCCGACGGCGAGGGGCGGCGGCCCCGCACGGACGACGACGGCCCCGCGACCGGGTGGTCGCGGGGCCGTCGGAGGCGGGAGGACTACAGGCGGACGTAGAGCCGCAGCGTGACGTAGGCGGCCACCGCGGCCAACCCGACGCCGGCCGCGGCGATCACCGGCGAGATCGCGATGATCGCCGACCAGTCGACCGGCGGGATGATGCCCGCCTTGATCGGCCCGGCCAGGGTCTTGTCCACGAACAGCACCTTGGTCAGCACCAGCCCGCCGATGGCCAGCAGCGCACCCACGAGCCCGGCGAGCGCGGCCTCGAGGATGAACGGCAGCTGGGTGTACCAGCGCGAGGCCCCGACGAGTCTCATGATGTTCGTTTCATTGCGTCTGTTGAAGGCCGCGAGCTGGATCGTGTTCGAGATCAGCAGCAACGCGGCCAGGGCTTGCACGAGGGCCACCGCGAGCGTCCCGTTGCGGGCTCCGTTGAGCAGGCTGAACAACCGGTCGAGGAAGTCGCCCTCGTCGCGGACGTCCTCGATGCCGTTCTGCCCGACCGGGAACTGCTGGGCGATCACCTCGTAGCGCTCGGGGTTGACCAGCTCCACCCGGAAGCTCTCCGGCAGCGCGTCCTCGGGCGTGTTGGCGATCAGCGCCGGCTGCTCCTGGAACTGCTGGGTGAACCGCTGGTAGGCGTCGGCCTTGGACTCGTAGACGTAGTCCTTGACCTCCGGCGAGGCGCCCAGCTGGGCCGCGATCGCGTCCCGCTGCGGATCGGTGATGCCGTCGGCGAGGTAGATCGAGACCTGGATCTTGTCGTAGTAGATCTCCCGCATGTCGCCGATCATGTTGGCGATCAGCAGACCCGTGCCCATGAGGCCCAGCGAGATCCCGGTGGTCAGGATCATCGCCACGGTCATGGTCAGGTTCCGGCGCAGCCCGGCGGCCACCTCGGAGAGGACGAAGTTGACGCGCATCAGTTCCCTGTCATGTGGTTCGGCAGGCGGGACATCTCAGCGACCGAGCCCGTAGACGCCGCGGCTCTGGTCGCGGCTGAGGACGCCGTCGTTGAGCTCGATCACGCGCCGCCGCATCGAGTCGACGATGTGGTAGTCGTGCGTGGCCATGACCACGGTGGTGCCGGTGCGGTTGATCCGCTCCAGCAGCAACATGATGTCCTGGCTGGTCTCGGGGTCGAGGTTGCCGGTGGGCTCGTCGGCCAGCAGCACGAGCGGGCGGTTGACGAACGCGCGGGCGATCGCGACCCGCTGCTGCTCACCACCGGACAGCTCGCCGGGCAGCCGGCTCTCCTTGCCGTCGAGGCCGACCATCTCCAGCACCTCGGGGACGACGCGCTTGATCGTGCGCGAGGGCTTGTTGATCACCTCGAGGGCGAACGCGACGTTCTCGGCCACCGTCTTGTTGCGCAGCAGGCGGAAGTCCTGGAAGACGCAGCCCATGGTGCGGCGCAGCTTCGGCACCTGCCACTTGCTCATCGTGTTCAGGTTCTTGTCGTTGACCTTGATGACGCCCTTGGTGGGGTTCTCCTCCTTGAGCAGCATCCGGAGGAAGGTCGACTTGCCCGAGCCCGAGGAGCCGATGAGGAAGACGAACTCCCCCTTGTCGATCTGCATCGAGACGTCATCCAGGGCCGGCCGGGGGCTGGTCGGGTAGATCTTGGTGACGTGTTGCAATTCGATCACGAGGGACGACGGTACCTGTCCGGCACCTCATCCTGACCGGTTCGCCCGGCGCGCCCTGGATCTGTTCTCAACGGCCTCGGTGCAGGGCCCCGCGGCGAGCTCGCGAGTCGTGGGGGGCACCGAGGCCCTTCATCAGTTGTCCTCGGCCTCGTGCTCCTGCTGACGCCGCCAGCGGATGCCGGCCTCGATGAAGGAGTCCAGGCCGCCGTCCAGCACGTCGCCGGGGTTGCCGCTCTCCATCTCGGTGCGCAGGTCCTTCACCATCTGGTACGGGTGCAGCACGTAGGAGCGCATCTGGTTGCCCCAGCTGCTGCCCTCGCCCTTGAGCGCGTCCATCTCGGCGCGCTCCTCCTTCTGCCGGACGACGAGCAGGCGCGCCTGCAGCACCTTCAGCGCGGCGGCGCGGTTCTGGATCTGGGACTTCTCGTTCTGGCAGGACACGACGATGCCGGTGGGGATGTGGGTCATCCGGACGGCGGAGTCGGTGGTGTTCACGCTCTGCCCACCGGGGCCCGAGGAGCGGAAGACGTCGACCCGGATCTCGTTCTCCGGGATCTCCACGTGGTCGGTGGTCTCGACCACGGGCAGCACCTCGACCCCGGCGAAGGAGGTCTGCCGGCGTCCCTGGTTGTCGAAGGGCGAGATGCGCACCAGCCGGTGGGTGCCCTGCTCGACGGAGAGCGTGCCGTAGGCGTAGGGCTGCTTGACCGCGAAGGTGGCCGACTTGATCCCGGCCTCCTCGGCGTAGGACACGTCGTAGACCTCGGTCGGGTACTTGTGCCGCTCGGCCCAGCGCAGGTACATCCGCATGAGCATCTCGGCGAAGTCGGCGGCGTCGATGCCCCCGGCCTCCGAGCGGATGGTCACCAGCGCCTCGCGGGCGTCGTACTCCCCCGACAGCAGCGTGCGCACCTCGAGCTCGTCGAGCACGGTGCGGATGCTGGTCAGCTCGCGCTCGGTCTCGGCGAGGGTGGCCTCGTCGCCCTCGTCGGCGGCCATCTCGTGCATCAGCCCGACGTCGTCGATGCGGCTGCGCAGCTCCTCGACCCGGCGCAGGTCGCCCTGCAGGTAGGACAGCCGTGAGGTGAGCGCCTGGGCGGCCTCGACGTTGTCCCAGAGGTCCGGCGCAGCGGACTTCTCCTCGAGGTCGCGCACCTCGCGGCGCAGGTCGTCGACCCGCATCACGGCCTCGATCGACTTCAGGGTCGTGTCGAGTGCGTCCAGGACGACGGAGAAGTCAGCAGCCACAGCAGCTCAGGGTAGTGCGCCCCGCCAGCGGGTACGACGTCGCGACATGAGCACGCCACCCCCGGACGACCGCTCGACGCCCGACGACCTCACCGAGTACGAGCGCGAGGACTTCCCGCGCGGCATCCCCGACTCGGCCCGCACCCTGCCCGAGGGCGGCGCCGCCTCGGCCCGCAGCGCACTGACCCTGCGGCTGGTGCTGGCCGCGTTCGGCCTGGTGCTGTGCACGGTGCTGGGCGTGCTGGCGCTGGCCTCCGACGTCTCGCCGGCCTACGCGGTGGTGCTGTTCGTGCTGGCGGCGGTCGCGCTGGTGGACCTGGTCGTCGTGGCCCGCCGCAAGCTGCGCGGCGAGCCCGGCTGACTCACTCGTACAGCACGTACTCCGGCTGGGGGTCCAGGGCGAGGACCTCCTCGGGGGTCATCAGCGGTCCCGAGCGGGTGTCCTCCTCGTAGAAGAGCTTGAACCCGGCGTGCACGAACGACGGCGTCCCGGCCATCACCCGCTCGTACGTGCCGACCTTGTCCGCGGCGGCGCCGATGCCGTCGACGCTCTTGACCACCGCGACCCCGGGCCGGTCGACCAGGGCCTCGACGCCGGAGACGATGTCGGCGTGCAGCTGGTGATACAGCATCACCTTCTGCGGCAGCCGGTGCTCGGTGACCAGCCCGTCGAGGTAGGCCGAGACCCCGTCGAGCTCGGCACCGGTGGTGGCGCCGAAGACGTCGCCCGGCACCTCCCCGGGGTCGACGGCCCACTCCGGGTCCAGCGCCACCCCGACGTCGGGCTCGACCAGCCACCGCTCGTAGTGCTGGACGGCGGGCAGGAAGTCGCCGGTGCCGGGCTGGATGCCCAGCAGCAGGACGCCGCCGGCGGCGCGGGCGGCGTCGAGGTAGGCCTGGACGGTCTCGTCGTCGGCGGCGGTGGCATAGGTGCCGTTGGGCCCGGGCTTGGGGTGCGCGGTGGTGGCGATGAGCTCGAACACCGGCAGCACGCTGCGGCCGTCGCCGTAGGGCTCGGCCTGCTCGCGCAGCCGGTCCGTGGCCGCGCCCAGGTCACCGGTCATCGGCCCCAGTGCGGCGGAGCCCGGGGCCCCGGAGAAGCCGACCAGCCGGTGGTCGGGGAACACCTGCGTGCCTCCCCCGGGCAGCTCGGCCCGGGTCGGCGTCGGGGTCGGCGTCGGCGTGGGGGTCGGCGTGGGGGTCGGCTCGGCGCTCGTCGGGGCGGCCGACGTCGGGGCCGGGGCGGCTGCCAGCGTGGCGTCGTCCCCGCCTCCCCCGCAACCGGCGGTCAGCAGCAGGACGCAGCTGCCGGCGGCGGCCAGCCGGACGGCGACGCGGGTCGGGGTCGATCGGCTCGTGCGCACGACGGAGGACCCTCGTCCGGTCGACGCCCGAGGGCAAACCGGACGGTCAGGCCGGCTGGGTGCTCAGGACGGCGTCGGGGCGGTGGCCGGCCAGCCAGCCGGGGACGTCGGCGGCCGGCATGGGGCGGGCGATGAAGTACCCCTGCGCGTAGGCGCAGCCGAGCTCGGTGACCAGGGCGAGCTGGTCGGCGGTCTCGACGCCCTCGGCCAGGCTGCGCATGCCGCAGGCCGAGGCCAGGCCGACGACGGCGGCGATGGCCGCGGCGGACTCGCTGCGCCGGGAGGAGGTGGCGGCGATGAGGCTGCGGTCCATCTTGAGCACCCCGGCCGGGATGGAGACCAGCTGGCTGAGGGAGGAGAAGCCGCTGCCGAAGTCGTCGATCGACACCTCGACGCCGGCGATGCGCAGCTGGGCGAACTGGGCGGCGGCCCGCAGCGGGTCCTCCGCGACGCTGGTCTCGGTCAGCTCGAGCAGCAGCCGCTCCGGCGCCAGGCCGGCCTCGGTGAGGGCGTCGAGGACGTCGGCGACCAGGGTGCCGGTGGCGAAGTGGGCGGCGCTGATGTTGACGCCGGTGATCAGCGGCATCCCGGCCCGCTCCCACTCGACGTTCTGCCGGGCGGCGTCGGCCAGCACCCACCGGGTCAACGGGACGACGATGCCGTACTGCTCGGCCAGCGGGATGAAGTCGCACGGCGCGAGCAGCCCGCGGGTGGGGTGCTGCCAGCGCACGAGCGCCTCGACGCCGGTCACCTCGCCGGTGGGCAGGTGGAGCACCGGCTGGTAGTGCAGCACCAGCTGGTCGGACTCGATGGCCTCGCGGAGCTCGGCAGCCACCAGCACGCGCTGCTCGACCGCCGAGCGCAGGTCGGGGCTGAACACCCGGACCCGGTTGCGGCCGGCCGCCTTCGCCGCGTACATCGCCAGGTCGGCGTCGCGGACCAGGTCGGTGGAGCGCAGCCCCTCGGCGACGGCGGGCGCGCCGGCCACGCCGATGCTCACGGTGAGCCGGGTGGAGCGCTCCCCGAGGTCGAAGGGCTCGTCGAAGGTGCGCTGGAACCGCTCGGCCAGGGCGACCGCGCCCTCGACGTCGCAGTCGCGGCACAGCACGACGAACTCGTCGCCGCCGAGGCGCCCGACGGTGTCCAGGGTGCGGGTGCTGCCGCTGAGCCGGGCGGCGAGCTCGCGCAGCAACTGGTCGCCGACCTCGTGGCCGAGGGTGTCGTTGACGTCCTTGAAGCCGTCGGCGTCGAGGAACAGCACGCTCACCGGGCCGCGGCCGGGCCGGTGCAGCTCGGCGTCGATGAGCTCGTGCAGGTGGGCGCGGTTGGGCAGGTCGGTGAGGTGGTCGTGCCGGGCGCGCCGGTCCGAGGCCTGCTCGGCCGCGACCCGGGAGGTGACGTCGGTGTGGGTCACCACCACCCGGCCGGACTCGTCGGCGCGGGAGGCCTGCAGGTGGAACCAGCGCAGTCCCGCGACGGTGCGCAGGCTGTAGTCGACGGCGACCAGGGAGCGCTCGCCGGCGGCCAGTGCGCGCAGCTCGGAGACACGGCTGCGGTTGGCGTCGTCGTCGGCCAGGCTGAGCATGACGTCGAAGTAGTTGTCGCCGACGCCGACCCGCAGCCGGTCGTCGGCCAGCAGGTCGCCGGAGGCCCGCCAGGCGGAGTTGACCAGCAGCATCGTGCCGTCGGCGTCGATGAGCACGGTGGGTGAGGGCAGGGCGTCCAGGACGCCGGCCACCAGGTCCGCGTGCGCCCGCTCGGCGACCTCGCCGGTCGCGACGTCGCGGGGCAGCTGCGGCCGGACCGTTCCTCGCGCCACGTGCACCCCCTGTGCTGGATGTCCGGGCGGCCGGCTGGCGCGTCCCGTGTCCAGGAGTCATCGGCAACGGCGGCGAGTGCTGCACCGCCGTCCCCTGGGGGGAACCGTAAAGGGTGAGGCGCCGCCCGGCGCCCTCACACCGGCAACCGGTCTTGCGGAGGTCTTGCGGTCGGCTGGCGCTGGGCTGCAGGTCCGGCCCGCAGGGTCGGGACATGGACATCGACACCGCGCACGCCCTGCTGGCCGAGCTGGAGATCCACGAGGTCGACGACCTGGGCGCCGGGTGGTTCGAGGCCGAGCTGGCCGAGCTGCTGCCGCTGGCCTGAGGCTGCGTCACCGCCCTCAGCGGGGCACCCTGGAGCCCGAGGGCCGACGACGTCCCTCGTGGGAGGGCCGTACCGATGAGCGTGCAGTTCCGCTGCGACCAGTGCGCGGAGGTGACCGACGCCGCGGCCGCCGTGGGGTGGGTCGAGGTGCGACCGCTGGGCGGGCACCCGCTGCTCCCGCCCGACCCCGTCCACCTCTGCCGGCTGTGCTGGGCGCGCACCAGCACCGCGGCTGCCGGGCCCTGCCCGGCCGGTGCGGCACCCCAGCTGAGCGAGCACGTGCAGAACCGCGACACCGTCCAGTGACGCCACCGCCCGCCGCCGTCCGGGGGGACGACGACGGGCGGGGACGCACGAGGGCGGGAGGAGGTCAGCCCCGCCCGGTGTGCTCGGCGACGATCCGGGCGTAGGTGCGGCCGCTGCGCTTGAGCGTGCGCTCCTGCGTCTCGTAGTCGACCCGGGCCAGCCCGAACCGCGGCCAGTAGCCGTAGGCCCACTCGAAGTTGTCCATCAGCGACCAGGCGTAGTAGCCCTGCACCGGGGCCCCCTGGGCGGCCGCGGACTCCACCGCGGCGAGGTGGTCGACCAGGAACGCGGTGCGCTCGGGGTCGTCGACGACGCCGTCCGGGCCGGGGGTGTCGTGCCAGGCCGAGCCGTTCTCGGTGACCAGCAGCGCGGGGGTGTCGTACTCCTTGGCCACGCGCAGCAGCAGGTCGGCCAGGCCCTGCGGGTGCACCTCCCAGTCCAGCGCGGTGGTGACCGCGCCGGGCACGGGCACCTGCCGGAACCCCAGGGTGGCGATCTCCGGGTCGGCGGTGATGCGCTGCCGGAAGTAGTAGTTCACCCCCAGGAAGTCCAGCGGCTCGGCCATCAGCGACGGGTCGCCGGGCAGCTCGGGGAGGTCGACGCCGTAGAGGTCGACCATGTCCGCGGGGAAGCCGCGACCGTGCACCGGGTCCAGCCACCAGCGGTTGACGTGCCCGTCGGCCCGCAGCGCGGCAGCCGCGTCGGCCTCGCTGTCGGTGGCCGGCTCGATCGGGCTGAGGTTGAGCACGATCCCGACCTGGGCGGCCGGGGCCACCGCCCGGATCGCCGCGGAGCCCAGCGCGTGGGCCAGCACCTGGTGGTAGCCGGCGTGCACCGCGCTGCGCAGGTCGCGCACGCCGGGGGCCATCCGGCCCTCGAGGTGGCCGATCCAGGCGGTGCACAGCGGCTCGTTCAGCGTCGTCCACCGGGTGACCCGGTCGCCCAGCCGGGCGGCGACGATGCCGGAGTAGTCGGCGAACCGCTCGGCGGTCTCGCGGGCCACCCAGCCGCCGCGGTGCTGCAGCGCCGAGGGCAGGTCCCAGTGGTAGAGCGTCGGGAACGGCTCGATGCCGGCGGCGAGCAGGTCGTCGACCATCCGGTCGTAGTGGTCCAGCCCGGCGGCGTTGACCGGGCCGGAGCCGGTGGGCTGGATGCGCGGCCAGGCGGTGGAGAACCGGTAGCTGTTGACGCCGAGCTCGCGCATGAGGGCGAGGTCGTCGTCCCAGCGGTGGTAGGAGTCGCAGGCGACGTCACCGGTGTCGCCGTGCTCGATCGCCTCCGGCACCCGGCCGAAGTCGTCCCAGATGGAGGGCCCGCGGCCGTCGGCGGTGGCGGCGCCCTCGATCTGGAACGCCGAGGTCGCCACCCCCCACCGGAAGTCGGCGGGCAGGGAGGGTGTGCTCACGGGGTTCCTCACTTCACCGAGCCGGCCGTGAGACCGGCGACGAGGTAGCGCTGCAGCAGGAGGAACCCGACGACGACCGGTGCGCTCACGGTGAGCGAGGCGGCCATGATCTGGTTCCAGTAGACGTTGTTCTGGGTCGCGTAGCCCTGCAGGCCCACGGCGAGGGTGCGGGTCGACTCGTCGGTCAGCACCGAGGCGAACAGCACCTCGCCCCAGGCGGTCATGAACGCGTAGATCAGGACGGCGACGATGCCGGGCACCGCGGCCGGGATGACCACCCGGAAGAACGCGCCCATCGGGCCGTTGCCGTCGACGGCGGCCGCCTCGTCCAGCTCGCGGGGCACCGAGTCCAGGTAGCCCACGAGCATCCAGACGGAGAACGGCAGCGTGAAGGTCAGGTAGGTGATGATCAGCCCCGGCCGGCTGCCGTAGAGGTCGATGCCCAGCTGCTGGCCGAGGTTCACGAAGATCACGAACAGCGGCAGCAGGAACAGGATCCCGGGGAACATCTGGGTCGACAGCACCGTCACCGAGAACAGCTGGCGGCCGCGGAACCGGTACCTGCTCACCGCGTAGGCGGCCAGCAGCGCCAGGGCGACCGAGGCCACCGAGGCGGTCAGCGACACGACCAGGCTGTTGAGGAAGTAGCGGCCCAGCGGGATGGTGCGCCACATCTCGACGAAGGCGTCGAGGGTGACCGTGGAGGGGAACCAGCGGAACTCCCCCTGGACGTCGCCCAGCGGCTTGAGCGACGTGGTGACCATTACCCACACCGGCAGCAGCGCGAACAGGCTCAGCAACGAGAGCCCGATCCGCCGCGACCACACGAACCACCGCGGCTCACGCATCGACGTCCTTCTTCCGCGTCAGCAGCAGGTACACCGCGGTGACGGCGAGCAGGAAGAGCAGGAGCAGCACGCTCATCGCCGACCCGGTGCCGAAGTTCCAGGTCACGAACGAGTTCTGGTAGATGTGCATCGAGATCAGGTCCGCCTGCTCCGGCGCCGACTTCCCGAAGAACGTGTACGGCACCGTGAACTCGTTGAAGGTCCACAGGAACAGCACCAGCAGCAGCACCTGGTTGACGCTGCGCAGGTTCGGCAGCGTCACGAAGCGCACCGAGCGCAGCACCCCGGCGCCGTCGATGGCCGCCGCCTCGTACTGCTCGGCCGGGATGGAGGACATGCCGGCGGTCAGGGCGAGGAAGGCGAAGGGCCACAGCCGCCAGACCTCGACCACGATCAGCGCCCAGAAGCTGTGGTCGCCGATCAGCCAGAACGGCCGCTCGTCGGTGAGGTGCAGCTGGTCGACCAGGACGTGGTTCACCATCCCGTTGTCGCGCTGGAGCATGAACGACCAGGTGATCACCGAGGCGAACACCGGCAGCGCGTACGGGATGAGGAAGATCGTGCGCACCAGGCCGCGGCCGCGGAAGGCGTGCTGGGTCCACACCGCCGCGGCCATCGCCAGCGCCCAGGACAGCGCCAGCACGATCACGGTGAACTGGATCGTCGTCCAGAACGAGTGCAGCAGGGCCTTGCCCGACGCCTCGTCGAACTGCAGGACGAACCGGTAGTTGTCCAGCCCCGCCCCGGGGGCCTTCGTCCAGTTCCGGATGAAGAACTGGGTGAGGCCCAGGAAGCTCATCCCGACCCCGATGAACATCGGGACGATGTGGATCAGCAGCTCGGCGACGACGACGGGCAGCAGCAGCAGGTAGGGCAGCAGCTGCCGCTTCTTGCGGCGGCGGGGGGCCCGCACCGGCGTGCTGCCGGTGCGGGCCTCCGTCCCGGCCTCAGGCGCCGGGTTGGCCGTGATCACCCGCCGAGCTGCTGCTGCGCGGCGTCCAGCTGCTCGCTGATCGCCTGCTCGGTGACGACGGTGCCGCTGGCCGCCTGGGCCAGCATGTTCTTCACCGCGGTGCCGACGAGGGTCTCGAACTGGCTCTCCTCGGCCACCGCGGGCATCGGCACGGCCTTGTCGTCGAGGATGCCCTTGAAGGTCTCGACCGCCTCGGTCTGGAAGGCCGGGTCGGTGTAGGCCTCCTGCACGGCCGGCAGCGAGCCGTAGGTCTTGTTCAGCGAGATCTGCGTCGGCGTGCTGGTCATGAACTTCACGAAGTCCAGGGCCTGCTGCTTGTGGTCGGTGCTGTCGAACACCGCGAGGTTGATGCCGGCGACGATGCTGGCGACGTCCTCGGCGCCGGTGGGGGCCGGGATCGGCGCCACCCCGATGTCGGCGGCGTCCATGCCCAGCTGGTCCAGCGACCCGGCCGCGGCCTGCCACATCACCATGGCGCTCTTGCCGGAGGCGAAGTCGGCCAGCGCCTCGGTGCCGTTGGCGTACTCGGCGTTGCTGGGGTTGGTGATCTTGTCCTCCTGGACCAGGTCCAGGTACTGCTTGATCCCGGCGACGTTCTCCGGGGTGTCGAAGGTCGGCTTGCCACCGTCGTCGAAGAACGAGCCGCCCTGCTGCTCGGAGAAGACGAAGACGTTGTGGATGTTCTCCGACACGCTGCCGCCCTCGATCGACATGCCCCAGTGGTCCGGGGTGGTCAGCTTCTTGCCGTCCTCGACGAGCTCCTCCCAGCTGGAGGGGGGCTCGGTGATGCCGGCCTCGGCGAACATCTTCTTGTTGTAGTAGAGCCCGTAGGCCAGCGAGTACAGCGGGACGGCGGTGGGCGGCTGGCCCTCGGCACCGGTGGCGGCGAGGCTGCCGGCGAGGAACCGGTCGGCGCCGCCGATCTGGGCCATCGTCGCGTCGTCGAAGGGGGTGAGCGCGCCGGTGGCCTGCAGGGAGGCCGACCAGGTGTTGCCGATGTTGAGCACGTCGGGGCCCTCGCCGGAGGCGGTGGCGGCCAGGATCCGGTTGAGCAGGTCCGACCACGGCACGACCTCGACGTCGACCTTGATCCCGGTCTGGGCGGTGAAGGCGTCGAGCTGCGGCTTGAGCACCTCCTCGTCGTTGGCGAGGCTGGTGCCCTGGTTGCTGGCCCAGTAGGTGAGCGTGACGTCCTCGGCCGATCCCGACCCCGAGCCCGAGCTGTCGTCGTTGCTCCCGCAGCCGGCCAGGGAGGCGGCGACGAGGGACACCGCGACGGCGCTGGTGATGCGCTTCAGTCTCACAACGGTCCTCCAGGTGGAGTGGGGTGCCGTTCTCCGGTGAACGTCGTCCGACCCACTTCCTTCACGACGTGAACTAAGTGCATCGGACGTGTGGCGTCAATCACCCGGTGCGTGTCCGTCACCGATTCGTGACCTTCCGCCGACGACGCCGGGAGCCCCGGGCCGCCGGTAGGCTCCCCGTTCTCAGCGTGGAGGTGCACGGGTGGACATCAGGGGCCGGTCGACGGTGCACGGCCTGCGCCGGGAGAACCGCGCCCGCGCCCTCTGGGACCTCTACCTCAACGGCCCCGGCAGCCGGCAGCGCATCGGCGCGGGCGCCGGCGTCAGCCCGGGCACGGTCAGCAACGTCGTCGGCGACCTGATGGACCAGGGGCTGGTGCAGGAGTCCGGCTCGCTGCCCTCCGGCGGCGGGCGCCCGTCCTCGATCGTGCAGATCGACCCCGGCTACGCCTCCGTGGTGGGCGTCGACGTGGGCGAGTCCTCGGTGCTCGTCGAGCTGTTCGACCTGGCCATGCAGGTGCGCGGCCGGCAGCGGGTGCCCACCGAGCTGGCCCGGCTGTCCCCCACCGAGGTGGTCGGGCAGATCGTCGCCGGGGTCGGCGCGGTGCTGGAGCAGTCGGGGGCGGGCACCGACGACGTCCTGGGCGTGGGCGTCGGCGTGCCCGGCCTGGTCGAGCACGCGCCGCTGGCGGTGGTGCACGCGCAGACCGTGGGCTGGGACGCCGTCCCGCTGGAGGCGCTGCTGCGCGAGCACACCCCGCTGCCGCTGGCCGTCGACAACGGCGCAAAGCTGCTGGGCCAAGCCGAGCACTGGTTCGGCGCCGCCCGCGGGGCCACCGACGTGGTGGTCGTGCTGCTCGGGCACGGGCTGGGCACCAGCATCTTCACCCGCGGCTCGGGCGCCCGGACGCCGATGAGCAGCCCCGGCGAGTGGGGCCACACCGCGGTCGTCGTCGACGGCCAGCCCTGCCGGTGCGGTGCCCGCGGCTGCCTGGAGGCCTACGTCGGCGCCGGCGCGGTGGCCGCCCGCTACGACCAGCTGCGCGGCTCCACCGACGGCCCGCCGGACGTCGAGGCGCGGGTGACCGCGCTGCTGGCCCGGGCCGGCACCGACCCGGCGGCGGCGACGGTGCTCGACGAGGTGGTGCGCTACCTGGGCGCCGGCATCGGCAACCTGGTCAACGTCTACAGCCCCACCCGGGTCGTGCTCGGCGGGTGGCTCGGACGGCAGCTGGCCGAGCTGCGGATGCCCGAGATCGCCGCGGCGGCGGCGCAGAACGCGCTGCGCACCCCGTTCGCCGACGTCGAGCTGCTGCGCGCCGACCTGGGCGCGGACGCCGTCGCGCTGGGCGCGGCGACCCTGCCGGTGGGCCGGTTCCTGTCCTCGGGCGGGCAGCGCGACGCCGTCCACCGGTCCAGCCCCGCCTGAGTCAGCGGCGCAGCGCCGCCCACCAGCGGTCCCACGCCTGCTCGGCGGCGCCGGCGAGCGGGCCGAGCGGGCCGAGCGCGGCGGGCACCACCGGCGGGGGCGCTGCCCGCCGGACGCGCATCAGCCCGGCGGTGCAGGCGGCGTGCAGCTCGTCGGGGGCGGCGGCCAGCACGTCGGCGGCCAGCCCGCCCAGCGTGACGACGCCGGGGTCCAGGGCGTTGACCAGCCCGGCGATGCCGCGGCCGAGGCGCGTGGCGACGGTGGCGACCGCGGCCCGGGCAGCGGCGTCGTCGCGGGCGATCACCGCCCGGCCGGCGGCGCCGGGGTCCCGGGGCTCGGGGTCACCGGCCAGCCGGGCCAGCGCACCGCCGTCCACGGCCGGGCCCCAGCAGCCGTGGGCACCGCAGGCGCAGCGCACCGCGGGGTCGCCCAGCGGCAGGTGGCCGTACTCCCCCGCCGTCCCGTGGGCGCCGCCGACGAGGTGGCCGCCGTCGATCAGTGCGCCGCCCAGGCCGGCGTCGACGAGCAGGTGCAGCGCCGAGCGGGCACCGACCGCCGCGCCCCGGCGCACCTCGGCGACCGCGGCCAGGGTCGCGTCGTTGCCGGCGACGAACGGGCCGGCGCCGGGTGAGACCTCGGCGAGGTCGACGTGCCGCCAGCCCAGGATGGTCGCGTCGAGGTACCGCTCGTCGGTGACGACGCCGGGGGCGGAGACCCCCAGCCCGCGCACCCGGTCGCCGAAGCGGTCGCCCAGCTGCGTCACCGCCGTCCCGACCTGCGCCAGCACGGCGGCGGCGGACTCCCCGGCGTGCGCGCCCTCGAGGGAGCCGACCGAGGCCCCGCCCAGCTCGACGGCGTCGACCCGCCAGCTCGCGTGGCTGATCGCCGCGGCCAGCACCACCGGACCCTCAGGGTGGGCGGTGAGCGGGCGCGTCGGCCGGCCGCGCGAGGTGGAGGGCAGCGGTGCGCCCTCGGCGAGCAGGCGCTCGGCCACCAAGGCGCCGACCACCTCGGCCGCTCCCCCGGTGCCGATGCCCAGCACCCGGCTGGCCTCGGCCCGGCTCAGCCCGGGGTGGGCGTGGACGGCGGCCAGCATCGCCACCGCACGGTCGGACAACGCGCCCACGCGCCCACCTCCCCAAAAGCTCTGATCGAGAGTTTAATGGCCGGGGTGACCACCACGGCCCCCGCTCCCCCGCAGGGAGGACTCCGCGTCGGTGCGGCGCTGGCCGCGCTCACCCTGGCCACCTTCGCCGCCGTCACGGCCGAGACGCTGCCGGTCGGGCTGCTGTCCATGATCGCCGCCGACCTGTCGACCACCGAGTCGCGGGTCGGGCTGCTGGTCTCGGCGTACGCGGTGGTCGTCGCGGTGGCGTCCCTGCCGCTCACGGCGCTGCTCGCGCGGTGGCCGCGCCGGTGGGCGCTCACCGGCCTGCTGGTCACCTACGCCGTCGGCAACGCCCTCTTCGCCGCCACCGACTCCTACGCGGTCGCCGTGGTCGCCCGCCTGCTGGCCGGGCTCGCCCACGCCGGCTTCTTCTCCGTCGCCGTGGGCGCCGCGGTGAGCCTGGTGCCGCCCGAGCGCGCGGGCCGGGCGACGGCGTGGGTGTTCGGCGGGACGACGCTGGCCTTCGCCGCCGGGGTCCCGGCCGGCACCGCGCTCGGGACGGCGGCCGGCTGGCGCTGGGCGTTCGCCGGCATCGCCGCGGTCCTGCTGCTGCTGGGCGTGCTCGCCGCGGCCCTGCTGCCGGCCTCCCCACCACCGGCCGCCGCCGCACCGGCCCCGCTGCGCCAGGTGCTGCGCCGCCGGCCGGTGGTGCTGGTCGCGGCCACCACCGCGGTGCTGATGCTCGGGCACTACACGGCGTTCACCTACATCAGCCCGATCGCCACCGCGGCCGGCGTCGCGGAGACCCACGTCAGCCTGGTGCTGCTGGCCTACGGCGTCGCCGGCGCGCTCGGGCTGGCGCTGGCCGGGGCGCTGGCCGACCGGCTCCCCCGCCCGGCGCTGATCGGGGCGGTGCTGCTCACCGCCGCCACGCTCGGCGTGATCAGCGCCCCCGGCTCGACCGTCGTCCTGGTGGTGGCGGTGGTGCTGTGGGGCGTGGCGTTCGGTTCGCTGCCCACGCTGCTGCAGGCCGCGGCCCGCCGCGCGGCCCCGGACGCCGGGGACGCAGCCCCCGGCCTGACCAACGCGATGTTCAACGTGGGCATCGCCGGCGGCGGCGTGCTGGGCGCCCGCGCGCTGCTCGTCGCCGAGCCGTCGGCCCTGGCGGTCGCCGGCGCCGCACTGGCCGCCGTCGCGCTCGTGCTGGTGCTGCTCACCCCGCGGCGGGACCCCGCCGCCCGCTGACCCCCGGTCGGCCGCCGTCCCGCGCACGGGAACGACACGCGTGCCGAACTGGCAGTTCACCGATGCGTCTCAGCGGGGTCTCGAGAACGTCGTCCGGACCATCTAGGTTGCCACGGTCAACCAGTTCCGCCTCGAACGGAGACCCCCGTGTCCCTGCTCTCCCGCGTCCGGCGCCCCGACCGCCGCACGCTCCTGCTGGTCGTGCCCGCCGTCGTCGTCGGCCTGGCCGGTGGCGGCGCCGCGGTGGCCGCCACCGCACAGCCGGCGATCCAGACCACCACCCCGGTGGTCGACTCCCAGGTGCAGAACATCGACGTCGTCCGCCAGCAGATCAAGAACTACTACGGCGACCCGCTGAGCAGCGGCCAGTTCGCCCCGGACAGCAACTACGCCAAGCAGGTCGCGCAGGTCGTCAGCGGCGCGGAGGGCTTCCTGTCGGCGCAGACGCACAAGGCGGACAACGGCAAGAAGGCGATCCTGCTCGACGTCGACGACACGTCGCTGAACACCTACAACTACGAGATCGCCAGCAACTTCGCCTACAACCCCACGGCGAACGGCACCTTCGTGACCCAGCAGCAGTTCCCGGCCGTGCCGGGCATGCCGGAGCTGACCCAGCAGGCGGCCGCCGAGGGCTACGCGGTGTTCTACCTGACCGGCCGCGGAGAGGCGCAGGAGGCGGCGACCCTGGGCAACCTGACCGCCGACGGCGTGGGCGTGGACGCCGACTTCGTCGCCCCGACCGACGTGGCGCCCGGCGTCGACGGGCTGTTCACCAAGCCCGCGCTGGCGAACTACCCGAGCTACCTGAAGGCCGCCTGCGGCACCGCGGCGTGCTCGACGGTGCAGTACAAGTCGGCGACGCGTGCCTACATCGAGTCGCAGGGCTACGAGATCATCGCCAACTTCGGTGACCAGCAGAGCGACCTGACCGGCGGCCACGCGTTCCGCACGTTCAAGCTGCCGAACCCGATGTACTTCATCCCCTGATCCCGCGCTCGCGCCGGCCGTCGTCCGGGTGGACGACGGCCGGCACGAGGGTCAGACGGCGGGCTTGGCCGGGGTGTAGAGCCAGGTGGTGAAGAAGTCGTCGAGCTGCTGGCCGCTGATCTGCTCGGCGAGGGTGATGAAGTCCGCGGTGGTCACGGTGCTGTGCCAGTGCACGGTGGGCCACTGCTGCAGGAGCGCCTTGAACTTCGGCTCGCCGATCTTCTTGCGCAGGGCGTAGAGCGTGGCCGCGCCGCGGTCGTAGGTGGCGCCGGCGAAGAGGTCCTCGGCACCCGGGTCGGCGGGCGCGACGGCCCAGAACTCGTCGTCGGCCGGGATGGACATGACGTCGTCGAAGGCGGACTGCACGGTGCCGCGGCCGTTCTTCTCCGCCCACAGCCACTCGCTGTAGGTGGCGAAGCCCTCGTTGAGCCAGATGTCCTTCCACTGCTGCGGGGTCACGGAGTCACCGACCCACTGGTGGGCCAGCTCGTGCAGGACCGTGGACTCGCTGGCCTGGCGGGAGTAGACCGGCTTGGTCTGGGTCTCCAGGGCGTAGCCGACGCTGTCGTCGTCGACGATGGAGCCGGCGGAGGTGAACGGATAGGGGCCGTAGACGCCCTCGAGGAAGGCGATCATCGCCGGCTCCTTGGCCAACGCGGCCTTGGTGGTGGTGCGGGCCCGGCCGGTGATGTCCTTGTCGACGAAGTCGTAGATCGGCTGGCCGTGCATGCCGTACTGCGTGGTCATCTCGTAGTCGCCGATCGAGGCGGTGGCCAGGTAGCTGGCCATGGGCTCGCGGCTGTGCCAGCGCCAGGTGGTCTTGCCGTCGGCCGTCGTCGGCTTGCCGACCGGGTCGCCGTTGGCGACAGCGGTCTTGCCGGCGGGCACGGTGATGACGAAGTCGTAGGTGGCCTTGTCGCTGGGGACGTCGTTGACCGGGAACCAGGTGGCCGCACCCTCGGGCTCGTTGACGACCATCGCGCCGTCGGGGGTGCTGACCCAGCCGTAGAGCTCGCCGCTGATGTCGGTGGGCCGCCCGGGCACGCCGCCGTAGGTGACGGTGACCTGGTGGGTGGTGTACCGGATGGCCTGCACCGGGACGACGAGCTCGCCGCCGCGGCCGTCGACGCCGGCGTTCTGGCTGAAGGGCACGCTGCGCCCGTCGACGACGACCTTGGTGGCGGTGAGCCCGCGCAGGTCGAGGCTGAGGCTGGACAGGTCGGTGGTGGTGAGCAGCACGAGCGCCGCGGTGCCGTCGAGCCGACCGGTGACCGGGTCGTAGGCGAGGTTGAGCGTGTAGTTCTGGACGTCGTAACCACCGTTGCCCGACGCCGGGAAGTAGGGGTCACTGCCGGTGGTGGTGCCCGGGGCGTAGGCGGGCGCGGCGAACGCGGGCGTGGCCGCGACGACCGGCAGGATGCCGGCGAGGACGACGGTCGTTGCGACCAGGGAGCGCTTCATGGCGCGCACGCTAAGAGCTGCCTGTGACATCCGCATGACGAACCTCGGTCGACTGTGCGCTTCCCGAGACGTGGCAGCCGGACGACCGACACTCAGCCGTCGACGTAGCGGTCGCGCTCGACGACGAACTGGCCGGTGGCGGTGTTGCTGTCGATGAACTCCGGCAGCAGCGGCACCCGCACGGTCACCGTCACGCACACCGAGAACTCCTCCCCCGGCGTCAGCGACGGCGTGTACGACCCCGCGCCGTCACACCCGTCGCCGACCGGTGCGTAGGCCAGGACGACGTCGGTCGCCTCCACGGACTGGTCCTCCACCGCCAACCGCACCGCCACCTCCGCCCGCGCCTGCCCGGTCGCGGGGTCGGGAGCGGTGGCCAGCGCACGCCCGGCCTCCCGCGCTGCCGCGTTGGCCGCGAACACCCCGCGCTGGACCGCGGAGAACCCGGCCACCACGTAGACCAGCGGCAGGAACACCACCAGCGCGATGAACACGAACTCCACGATCGCCGACCCCCGCTCGGCGTCCGGACCGAGTCGCGCGCGGAGCCAGCTCACGGCCCCTCCTCCACGGCCCGACCCGTCGCCGACAGCGGCAGCAGGTCACCGAGCGCGGCGAGCAGGCTCGGCACCTCACCGGTGCAGCGCACGACCACCAGCGTCAGGCCGGTCGGGTCGACCTCCTGCACCGACTGGCACGCCAAGCCCGCCGCGGTCGCCGGCGAGGTGGCCCGACCGACGATCTGCAGCGTGCGGTCGGCACCGGCGGAGGCCGGCACGTCGGCGTTGGCCCCGTACCGGGCGCCCTCCTGGGCACTCGCGACCACGACGTTGCGGAGGTGCACGTAGACCGCGACCTGCAGCACCGCCATCAGCAGCGCCACGATCAGGACGCTGATCAGCACGAAGTCCAGGACCGCGCTGCCCCGCTCACGATCGTCGGCGACCGTCAGCTCACTCGACACTCGTGACGGAGCCCAGCGCCGTGGTCACCGCGGTCACGATCGCCTCGCGGAACGGGATGAGGATGGCCAGCACGAGCGCCGCCGTCATCACGGTGATCATGACCCAGCCGGGCACGTCACCGCGCTCGGGATCGTCGTCGTGCAGCCGGGCCGTCAGGGCGGCGAGTGCAGCGGTCAGGTACGCGAAGGGGCGCATCCGTCGTCCTCTCTGTTGGTCACCGGCGTCACTGCGCCAGCGAGACGATGCTGATCAGCCCCGGGAACAGGGCGAACATGACGGTGACCGGCAGCACGAGGAACACGACCGGCACCATCATCTGGATCTCCTTGCGGCCGCCGGCCTCGAGCAGCCGGCGCTTGCCGGCCTCCCGGACGTCGGCGGCCTGGGCGCGCAGCACCTCGGCCAGCGGGGTACCGCGTTCGATGGCCACGATCACGCCGTCGACGAAGCGGGCCAGCGGGTCGAGTGAGGTGCGGTCGGCCAGCTGCTGCAGCGCCTCGACCAGCGGGACTCCGGCGCGGGCCCGGCCGAGCGTCGCCCGCAGCTCCGCAGCCAGCTCGCCGCCGGAGAGCCGGGTCACCCGGGCGATCGCCGCGGTCGGGCTCTCCCCCGCCGTCACGGCCAGGGCGAGCAGCTCGGCGACCACCGGGAACTCCGCCAGCAGCAGCTCCTCGCGGCGCTGCACCTGCTGGGTCAGCCACCAGTCGCGGCCGAGCACCCCGCCGACCAGCCCGGCCACGCACAGCAGCACGGCCGACAGCACGTTGACCGACCCGGCCAGCGCCGAGCCGACGGTGGTGACCACCGCACCACCCAGCAGCCCGAGCCCGCCCCACACGACCTGCTCGACGCGGAAGTCCTCGACCGACGTCTCCGCGCCCAGCGCGTCGAGTCGGCGACGGACGGCGACCCGGCCCCCCAGCAGCCGGTCGACGTGGCGGGCGCCGTCGGCCAGCAGTGGGCCGAAGACCCGCCGGGCGGCGGTGAACATGCCCGGCTGGGTCGCGGTTCCGAGCAGCCGGGACGGCGCCGGGGTGTCGTGCACGTAGGGCGCGAGCCGGTCGACCAGCCGCACCTGCCGCATGGGCGGGGCGAAGCTGACCGCGAGCAGCACCCCGGACGCGGCGACCAGCCCCAGCAGCATGCCGAGGAGACCCGCGCTCATGACGACACCACGTCGCTCCGCGACCCGTCCGCTCCGCTCCCCGATCGCCGGTGCACGCTCACTGGAGCACCCGCACGTCCTCGGGCAGCCGCCCGATCCGCAGCATCAGCCGGTAGGCGACCAGGCAGACCGCACCGCCGCCGAGCAGCAGCGCCGTCCCGACCGGGCTGTCGTAGGCGTTGAGCGTCTGCTGCTGGGTGGCCAGCAGGAGGAGCACGACCCAGGGCGCACCGACGGCCAGCCGCGCCGCCTGGACCACCCAGCCCTGCCGCGTCTCCAGCTCCGCGCGGGCGCGGGCGTCCTCGCGCAGGAAGGCGGCCAGCGTCCGCAGGACCCGACCGAGGTCGCTGCCGCCGACCTCGCGGGCGACCCGCAGCGTCTCGACGATGCGGTCGCCCACCGGATCGGCGAGGTCGTCCTTGAGCCGGTCGAGCGCGTCGCTGAACCGGCCGCTGGAGCGGTGGTCGGCGGCGAACCGGGCGAAGGACCCACGCAGCACCTCCGGCCCGCGCACGGCCAGCGCCGACAGCGCCTCGGGCAGCGACAGACCGGCCCGCACCGCCGAGGCGAGGTTGTCGACGACCTCGGGCCACACCTCGCGCAGGTCGGCCCGCCGCTTGGCGGCCAGCCGGCGCACCAGCAGGTACGGGACCGCGGAGCCGAACACCCCGAACGCCAGGCTGATCGTCACCGTCCGGGTCGTGAGCAGCACCAGCACGGTGACGGCCAGCCCGAGCACGACCTGCAGCGCGAACAGCTGCGCGCTGTTGATGCCGGTCAGGCCGGCAGCGCCGAGCAGTTGCTGCCGGCGGCCCGGTCGCGCGGTGCCCGACCGGCGCACCGGCGCCCGGGAGCCGCTGCGCCAGACCAGCAGCAGCCCGACGCCCAGCAGCAGGCCGAGGAGCCCACCGGAGACGGTCACCCGCGGTCACCCAGCAGGGCGGCGAGGTCGAAACCGTGGGCGGCGTACCGGTCGGCGTGCGGCGGGTAGCCGTCGGCGCGCACCAGCCGGCCGTCGCGGGTGGTGAAGACGTCGGCGGTCTCCACGACGCTGCCCTCGGCGCGGCCGGGCAGCGCGACGACCTCCCGCAGCCGGCGCTGCCCGCTGGGCTCGGTGCCCACGTGCACGACCAGGTCGACGCTGGAGGCCACGGTCGGGACGACGAAGGCGTGGCCGATGTTCTCCCCGGCCAGCAGCGGCAGGGTGCACATCTTGACCACGGCCTCGCGGGCGCTGTTGGCGTGCAGCGTGCACATGCCGGGCAGGCCGGAGTTCAGCGCGATGAGCAGGTCCAGGCACTCCTCCTGGCGCACCTCCCCCACCACCAGGCGGGAGGGCCGCATCCGCAGCGCCTCCTTGACCAGCCGGCGCAGCGGGATCTCCCCGGCGCCCTCGAGGTTGGGCTGGCGGGTCTGCATGGCGACCACGTCGGGCAGCGGTACGCGGAGCTCGAAGACCTCCTCGCAGGTGACCACGCGCTCGCGGGCGGGGACGGCGGCGACGAGGCAGTTGAGCATCGTGGTCTTGCCGGCCTGGGTGCCGCCGGAGACCAGGATGTTGAGACCGGCGGCGACGGAGGCCTCGAGGAAGCGGGCGACCTGCGCGGTGAGCGTCCCCAGCTCGACCAGCTCGTCGAGGCTGTGCGCCTGCAGGACGAACTTGCGGATGTTGACCGCCATGTGGCGCCGGGTCACGTCAGGGATGACCACGTGCAGCCGGGAGCCGTCGGGCAGCATCGCGTCGACGAACGGGGTCGACATGTCGATGCGTCGACCACTGGTGCGCAGCATCCGCTCGACCAGGTCGGCCAGCTGACCGTGACCCAGGACGGTGGTGGTCAGCTCGCTGCGGCCGCGGCGGGCGACGAACACCCGGCCGGGCTCGTTGACCCAGATCTCCTCGACGGTCGGGTCGTCGAGCCAGCGCTGCAGCGGTCCGTAACCGGCGACCCGGTCGAGCACGTCGCGGACCACACCCTCGGCGTCACCGAGGGGCGGCAGCGTGGAGGACAGCGACCGCTCCGCGTAGTCGGCGACCACGTCGCGTACGAGCACCCGCACCGGCGCAGGATCGGCGAACGGATCGAGCCCACGACGGCGGATGAGCTCGCGCACCTCACCATCGACGACGTCGACGACGTTGCTGGCGACCGGCACGACACCCCCGTTGAGCAGCCATGGGACCGATGAGTCCAGCGACTGTAAGGGGATGTGCGCCTGCTGTGCGGAGCCCTTGTGGACAACGAGTGACGATCCCGGGCCGAATTCACCCGGTCCGGTGAACGGCCTCGGGAGCGGGCCGGCTCAGCCGGCCAGGACGTCGTCTGCACCGGCGGAGCGGTCGACCGTCAGGCCTGCCTGGGTGACGGCGGCCCACACCGCGGCGGCGGTCGGGGCGCTCTTGATCGCGGAGGCCAACGCTTCGTAGGCGGCCAGCTGCTGGTCGACGTCCGCGCTGCGGGCGGCGTTCAGGGCGAGCTCGGCCCGCTGCTTCTGCCGGGTCAACTGGTCGACCTCGCCTGCCACGGGCACGAGCACCGCGCCCTGTGCCGCGGTCAGCTGCTGGACGGCGTCGTTGCGGGCGTCCTGCTGAGCAGCGGCCGACGTGTCCGCACCCGACGAGCAACCGGTCAGCCCGAGGGACACCGCGATGGCGGCGGTGGCGAGGACGAGAGCGGCGGGGCGGGTGCGCATGAGGTCTCCAGGGCAGAAGCGATGAGTGCGTGACCGCTCACTGCCCGTGGTTGAACGTGCACAACCGGACCTGCGCTGCGATCACCCGTCCGGGGTGTCCGCGCTTCCCGCCAGCCGACCCGTCTCAAGACTCGGCGGAACGGCCGGGGTCCACCCCAGACGACCGTGCGGCAGGACCAGGTCCGTGGTCGCTGATCCACCCGGTGCGACGGCGAGCCTGGTCGGCGACGTCCGTGTCGCCCTGCTCGAAACGGCCGATCTCGAAGCAGGACCCGAAGCCTGTGACCAACGAGCCCCGCCGTCAGACGACGGCGGGGCTCATAGATGCGTCGGGCGTCCTGCGGTCAGCGGGGGTCGGTCTCGCAGGCCACCCCGTCGCCGTCACGGTCGAGCCTGGGCGTCTCGTAGCCGGGATCGGTACTGCGGAGCGGGCGCCCGATGGCATTCCAGACGTCGGTGCAGTTCTCGTAGTAGACAGGACCCGACGACGGACCGCACCCGACCACGACGGCGCCACTGCCGGGCGTCCACTGGATGGACCCGCACGCGAAGTCCTGCGCAGCGCCGCCGGGGACGGAGTACTCGTCCGTACGGGGGAAACCGAGCGCGGAGTTCTCCCAGCCCAGGGATGCCCAGCGGTCACGGATCGCGCCCTTCACCGCGTGGGCACCGGTGGGCGGAGACCAGTAGATCGAACCGCCCTGGAAGTGGGTCACCGCACCGCCCCGCACCGCCACCTCACCGGTCGTCGGAAAACCGAGGAAGCCGTTCTCCCAACCGAGAGAGGCCCACCGGTCACGGATCGCGCCCTTCACCGCCTGCGCCCCGGTGGCCGGAGACCAGTAGATCGAACCGCCCTGGAAGTGCGTCACCGCACCGCCCCGCACGGCCACCTCACCGGTCGTCGGGAAGCCCAGGTAGCCGTTCTCCCAACCGAGAGAGGCCCACCGGTCACGGATCGCGCCCTTGACGGCCTGGGCACCGGTGGCCGGAGACCAGTAGATCGAACCGCCCTGGAAGTGCGTCACCGCACCACCCCGCACCGCCACCTCACCGGTCGTCGGGAAGCCCAGGAACCCGTTCTCCCAACCCAGGGAGGCCCACCGGTCGCGGATGGCACCCTTGACCGCGTGGGCACCGGTGGCCGGGGACCAGTAGATCGAACCGCCCTGGAAGTGGTTGACCGCGCCGCCGCGGACCGCCACCTCGTTCGTGAGGGGAGAGCCCAGGAAGCTCGCGGGCCCGCCGAGCGACTGGTACTCGGCGAGGATGGCGCCGTGGACGTCGTAGCTCCCGGCCGGTGAGCTGAAGACCTGAGCGAGAGCGATCGGACTCCCGATCAGCAGCGCGACACTGAAGGCCACGGCGGAGACAGCCGCTCGGAGGCGCCGCCTGGTCATGGAACGGTTCGTGGACAAGCGGTTCCCCCATGGAGTTGACGAGCTCGGCTGAACCTAGGAGCCGGATGCGGTGTCGGCAAGGGCCCGTGGTGGATCACGCCGCGCTGGAACTCGCACGGTGACCGATGTCAGCCGACCAGCGCATGTCCGGAGGCGGCCCCTGGACGACACCAGCCCTGTCCGGACGAGGGCCGCGCGCACCGACGCCGCCGTCGCAGCGGTCCGGACCTGAGCGGTCAGCTACCGCGAGCAACCAGCAGCCGACGGCTCCGTCGGCGAAGCCGTCCACGCCGTCGGAGTACTGCGCGCGCACCGCGTCGACGAAGCCGTCCCGGCATCAGAACCACTGGCCCCAAGCCCGTGCTCACGTGATCCCCGAAGTTGGCTCCGACGTCGCATGTGGACTCGACGGCCCTGGACGTGGCGCGCCAGTTGTGGGCGGATTGCGCCGTCTACAGACTGTGTCGACAGGGTGGTCCTCGCCCAGCTGGAACCACTCATCTAGCGGCTCCTCCTCGTCCATCCCATCCAAGTGGCGAGGCGTCCGCCGGCGTGAGTGGCCTCCTGTCGCGGCGTTCGGCTGGAATCCCGAGCGTCCCCTGCCGTATCTGACCTCGTCGCCGCCCACCCACCGACGTGGCCGGCCTGATCGTGGGGCGGAGGCAGCAGCGTGGGCCTGAGCGTGGCCACCAACGTCGCGGCGTTGAACACCTACGGGTCGCTGGCCCGGAGCGACCAGGCCATGCAGACGTCCCTCCGCCGGTTGTCCACCGGTCTGCGCATCACCACCTCCGCCGACGACGCGGCCGGGCTCAGCATCTCCGAGGGCCTGCGCTCCCAGATCTCCGGCATGAGGCAGGCGGTGCGCAACGCCCAGGACGGGATCGGCGTCGTCCGGACGGCTGAGGGTGCCCTGGGTGAGACCACGGCCGTCCTGCAGCGGTTGCGCGACCTGGCCGTGCAGTCGGCCAACACCGGCGCCCTGGACGGCACGGCGACCGCGGCCATCCGCAGCGAGGTCGGCCAGCTGTACGCCGAGATCGACCGCATCGCGCACACCACCACCTTCAACCGGGTGCCCCTGCTGGACGGCTCGTTCGACCGCGTGTTCCAGGTCGGGGCGAACGCCGGCGACACCATCCGGGTCACCATCCCCGCCAACGGTCTCGCCTTCGACGTCGCCGGCCTGCAGGCAGCGACCGCCCTGGACGGCAGCGCGAACGTGGCGACCAGCACCGTCCCGGCCGTCTCCGCCGCCCAGGGCACACCTGCCCCCGGCCGCCTGACCCTGGCCGGGGACTACGTCTCGGCGGGCTCGTACGCCAACACCTACCGGTCCTTGAAGGGCACCGTGTCCTCCGGCAACTGGTCGCTGGAGCTGGGGTCGGTGGACTACACCGGCGCGGTCACCGCCCAGGACCACCTCGATCGCCTCAACGCCACTGTGGCCGCTGCACTGGGGATGCCCGTCACCCCGTTCACCGCCGGCGCCGGCGGGCTGGTGCTCACCGGGCAGACCCCCGGCCCGGGGTCGACCGCTGCCGACGCGGAGGCGTTGACGCCGACCTACACGGGGTGGCTGAACGTGGACGCGGCCATCCGCTGGGTCTCCCAGGCGCGCGGCCACCTCGGTGCCACCGAGAACCGTCTGGACCACGTCGTGTCCGGGCTGACGACGACGGCGGAGAACCTGACCGCTTCGGAGTCCAGGATCCGTGATACCGACATGGCGGCGGAGATGACCACCTTCACCCGTGCTCAGATCCTGACCCAGGCCGGGACGGCGATGCTCGGCCAGGCGAACCGATCGGCGCAGTCCGTCCTCGTCCTGCTCGGCTGAGCAGCGTGCCGGCCTGGCCTGGTCAGTCCAGGACGTCGACAGAAGTGGCCTCCCGGTCGATCCGGAGACCCGCCTGGGCGACCGCGGCACGCACGGCGTCGACGGTGGGAGCAGCGTTGATCGCGGTGGCCAGCGCCTCGTAGGCAGCGAGCTGCTGGACGGCGTCGTTGCGGACGTCCCGCTGCGCCACGGCCGACGGGCCCGCACCCGACGGACGGTGCCAGGCATGCGGCGACCCACCAGGCCCCACTGCGGGTGACCGCGCGGCAGGATCTCGTCAGTGGTCACTGGTCCACCCGGCGCGACCGCGAGCCTGGTCGCCGACGTCCGTAGGGCCCTACGGGAGGCCACCGACCCCGAACGCGCCCGCGGGATGCAGGCCTACCTGAAGACGACGGAGCCCTGCCTCGGCGTGCGGCTGCCCGAGGTCCGCCGGCTCACCGCAGCAGCGGCCGCGGCGTCCCCGCCTCAGACGGTGCCCGACCTGGCCGCAGCAGCCGGCGAGCTGTGGCGCGGGGCGGCGCACCGCGAGGAGCGGTACGCGGCAGTCGCACTGACCGGCCTGCCGCTCGCCCGTGGCGCACTCTCATTGCTGCCGCTGTACGAGGAGATGATCACCACCGGCGCCTGGTGGGACCTGGTCGACGGCGTCCAGCCGCGCGTCCGCGATCTGCTGCTCGCCCACCCCGCGGAACTGCGGCCGGTGCTGCGCGACTGGGCTCGCTCCCCCGACCGCTGGCTGCGCCGCAGCGCCGTCATCGCCCAGCTCGGCGCCCACGACCGCACCGACACCGCACTGCTGGCCGAGGTCGTCGAGGTCAACGCCGCCGATCCCGAGTTCTTCGTCCGCAAGGCGATCGGCTGGGCGCTGCGCGACCTGGCCAAGACCGACCCGCAGTGGGTGCAGCACCTCCTGGACACCCACGAGCTCAGCCCGCTCTCCCGCCGCGAGGCCGCCAAGCACCTCGGCTGAGACGACACCGCCCGGCCCGGCACGGAGCCGGACCGGGCGCAGGGGTCAGAAGGTGACGACCAGGCGGCCGCGCACGCCACCGGCCTCGAGGCGGCGGTGCGCCTCGGCGGCCTGCTCGGCCGGGAAGGTGTCGGCCACCCGCAGAGTCACGACGCCCTCCTCGACGGCGACCCGCAGCGCGTCGAGCTTCTCCTGCTCCTGGGAGTAGGTGGCGACCCGGACGGGGAAGAACCGCAGGCCGCGCTCACCGTTGCCGGTGTACCCGCGCACGGTGACCACCGGGCCGCCGTCCTTCACGGCCGGGAGCACGACGGCGTCCTGGACGGCTCCGTCGGCGAGGCCGTCCACGCCGTCGGGGTACTGCGCGCGCACTGCGTCGGCGAAGCCGTCGCCGCGCGGGACGATCACGTCGGCACCGAGGGAGCGTACGAGCGCCTCGTCCTCGGGCTTGGCGTCGGCGACCACGGTGAGGCCGGCGGCCTTGGCCAGCTGGATCGTGTAGCCGCCGAACGCGCCGGCGGCACCGGTGACGGCGAGCACCTGACCCGGCTGCAGCGCCATCGAGTCCAGCCCCAGGACGGCGGTGAGGCCGTTCATCGGCAGGGTCGAGGCGGCCACGTCGTCGACGCCGGCGGGCACCCGGGCGATCGAACGAGCGGGCAGCACGAGGTCCTCGCGGTAGGCACCGTGCGCACCGGTCGGGACGACGACGGCCATCACGTGGTCACCGACCGCCAGGTCGGTCTCGACGCCCTCGCCGATCTCCACGAGCACACCGGCGGCGTCCATGCCGGCCACGAACGGGGGCTGCTTGACCGCGTCGCGCTCGGCGTAGAAGCCGGAGCGGAGGTTGGTGTCGGTCGGGCTCACGGCGAAGGCGGTCACTCGGATGCGCACCTGGCCGGGGCCGGCGTGCTCCTCGGGCAGGTCGATCACGTGCAGGGCCTCAGGCCCACCGAACTCGGTGACTGCAACGGCTCTCATGGTTGTTGACAGCAACCGTGCAGCTCCGGGGATTTCGTCGACCAGGACACACAGCCGCCCCGTGGGCTCACCACGGCCCCGCGCCAGCCAGGGACCCGACGGTGTCTGCATGCCACCGCTCCCCCTGCGCGCCGCCGAGCCGGCCGGCGGCGCCGACCCGTTCCGTCCGGTCATCGACGTCGTCGTCCCCGTGCACGACGAGGAGGCCGACCTCGAACGCTGCCTGCGCCGGCTGCACCGGCACCTCACCGAGCACCTGCCCTACCCGTTCCGGATCACCGTCGCCGAGAACGCCAGCACCGACGGCACCGTGGACGTCGCCCGGCGGGTCGCCGCCGAGCTGCCCGGCATCGAGGTGCTGGTGCTCCCCGAGCCCGGCCGCGGGCGGGCCCTGCGCACCGCGTGGCTCGGCTCGGACGCACCCGTCCTGGTCTACATGGACGTCGACCTGTCCACCGACCTGGCCGCACTGCTGCCGCTGGTCGCCCCGCTGATCAGCGGCCACTCCGACCTGGCGATCGGCACCCGGCTGGCGCCGTCGTCCCGGGTGGTGCGCGGCGCCAAGCGCGAGGTCATCTCCCGCGGCTACAACCTGCTGCTGCGCGGCACCCTGGCCACCCGGCTCTCCGACGCGCAGTGCGGGTTCAAGGCCATCCGCGCCGACGTCGCCGCCCGGCTGCTGCCGCTGGTGGAGGACACCGGCTGGTTCTTCGACACCGAGCTGCTGGTGCTCGCCGAGCGCAGCGGGCTGCGCATCCACGAGGTGCCCGTCGACTGGGTCGACGACCCCGACAGCCGGGTCGACATCGGGCAGACGGTCAAGGCCGACGTCGCCGGGATCGTCCGGATGCTGCGCGCGCTCACCACCGGCCGGCTCCCGCTGGGCGAGCTGCAGGCCTCGGTCGGCCGCGGCCCGCTGACCGACCCGGTGCCCGGTGTGCCGGCCGGCCTGGTCGGCCAGGCGGTGCGCTTCGCCGCCATCGGCGTGCTGTCGACGCTGGCCTACCTGGTGCTGTTCGTCCTGCTCCGGCACGTGGTGGCCGCCCAGCCGGCGAACCTCGTCGCGCTGCTGGTGACCGCGGTGGCCAACACCGCGGCCAACCGGCGGATCACCTTCGGCGTCCGCGGCGGGCCCGGCGCCGGCCGGGCGCAGCTGCAGGGACTGGTCGTGTGCGGCCTGGGCCTGGCGCTGACCAGCGGCACCCTCGCCGTCCTGCAGTCCCTCACCGACGCCCCGGCGCGCAGCACCGAGCTGCTGCTGCTGATCGCGGCCAACGCGCTGGCGACGCTGCTGCGCTTCCTCCTCCTCCGCGGCTGGGTGTTCCGCACCGCCGCCCCTGAGCCCGCCGCACCGACCCCCGCCCCCGAGCCCGCCGTCCCGGCGATGGAGACCTTCTGATGAGCACCGCCCTCGACACCCCCGCCTTCTCCCCGGCGCCCCCGCCGGAGCCGGGCGCCGCGCCGACGTCGGCCCGCAGCTCCCGCGCCCGCCGGCTGGTGCGCGGCCGGGACGACGACCCGTCGTGGGTGCGGCCGGCGCTGCTCGGCCTGCTGGGCGCGACCGGGCTGCTGTACCTGTGGGACCTGGCCGCCTCCGGCTGGGCCAACGCCTTCTACGCCGCGGCCGTGCAGGCCGGGTCGCAGAGCTGGGAGGCCTTCTTCTACGGCTCCTCGGACGCGGCGAACTCGATCACCGTCGACAAGCCCCCGGCCTCGCTGTGGGTCATGGAGGCCTCGGTGCGGCTGTTCGGGCTGAACTCCTGGGCGCTGCTGGTGCCGCAGGCGCTGATGGGCGTGGCCACCGTGGGGGTCGTGTACCTGGCCGTGCGCCGGGTGGTGGGCCCCGGCGCCGGTCTGCTGGCCGGGACGGCGATGGCGCTGACCCCCGTCGCGGTGCTGATGTTCCGCTTCGACAACCCCGACGCCCTGCTCGTGCTGCTGATGACGCTGGCCGCCTACGCCACCACCCGCGCGCTGGAGACGGCGAGCCTGCGCTGGATGGTGGGCGTCGGCGTCCTGATCGGGTTCGCGTTCCTGACCAAGACGCTGCAGGCGATGCTCGTCGTCCCCGGGTTCGCGCTGGTCTACCTGGTCGCCGCACCGACCACGCTGGGCCGCCGCTTCGCCCACGTGCTCGCCGCGGGCGGGGCGCTGCTGGTGTCCGCCGGCTGGTGGGTGGCGATCGTGGAGCTGGTGCCGGCGTCGTGGCGGCCCTACATCGGCGGCTCGCAGACCAACTCGGTCTGGGAGCTGATCTGGGGCTACAACGGCCTGGGCCGCCTCACCGGCGACGAGACCGGCAGCGTGGGCGGCGGCGGTGGCGGCCGGACCGGCGGCGGCAACTGGGGCGCGACCGGGCTGACCCGGCTGTTCAGCGCCGAGGTCGGCGGCCAGATCGCCTGGTTGCTCCCGGCCGCGCTGGCCCTGCTGGTGGCCGGGCTGGTCGCGCTGGGCCGGGCCCCGCGCACCGACGTCCGCCGCGCCGCACTGCTCACCTGGGGCAGCTGGCTGGTCGTCACCGGGCTCACCTTCAGCCTGATGGCCGGCATCTTCCACGCCTACTACACCGTCGCCCTGGCCCCGGCGGTCGCGGCGCTGGTCGGCATCGGCGGCGGGCTGCTGTGGCAGCGCCGCGGGACGGCGTGGGCGCGCATCGTGCTCGCCCTGACCCTGCTCGCCACGGCCGGGACGTCGTTCGTGCTGCTCGGCCGCTCGGCGGACTTCCTGCCCTGGCTGCGCTGGGTCGTGCTGGTCGCGGGCCTGCTCGCCGCGCTCGGGCTGCTCGTCGCCCACCGTGCCGGCCGGCTGGTCGCGGCCACCGTGCTGGCGGTCGGCGTCCTGGCCTCGCTCGGCGGCCCGGCCGCGTACGCGGCGGAGACCGCCGGCAAGGCGCACACCGGCTCGATCCCCTCGGCGGGCCCGACCGTCAGCGGCGGCACCGGCTTCGGCGCCGGCCGTGGCTTCCCCGGCGGTGGGACCCCGCGGAACGGTGGCGGCTTCCGTGGGCAGCCCCCGACCGGACAGCCCGCGGCCGGCCAGGTCCCGACCACCGGCGGGACGACGGGGACCCGGGCCGGACGGGCGGGGGGCGCCATGGGCGGGCTGCTCGACGCCGCCGACCCCAGCGCCCAGGTCGTCGCGGCGCTCTCCCAGGACGCGGGCGCCTACCGGTGGGCCGCCGCGGCCGTCGGGTCCAACAGCGCCGCCGGTTACCAGCTGGCCACCCAGCTGCCGGTGATGCCGGTCGGCGGCTTCAACGGCAGCGACCCCTCCCCCACGCTCGCGCAGTTCCAGGCCCTCGTCGCCGACCGGCAGGTGCACTTCTTCATCGCGGGGGGCGGGCTGCGCAGCACCAGCGGCAGCAGCGCCTCGGCCGACATCGCCGCCTGGGTGGCCGCGACGTTCACCGCCCGGACCGTCGACGGGGTCACGCTCTACGACCTCACCCAGCCGGTCGGCTGACCACCCTCCGGACGGTCGGGACCTGCGCCACCTGAGGCAGGTCCCGACCGTCGCCGGACCTGGGTGGGCGGGCCGGCGGCACAGGCCCCGGGGCTACCGTCGGCGGGGTGAGGCGCTCCCTGGTCCCCCTGGCCGTCGCGGCCGCGTTGGCGCTGGCCGGCTGCAGCGGATCCGACGACACCCCGGCGGCCGCCGCCTCGACGTCCGCGCCCTCGTCGTCAGCGCCCTCGTCGTCCGCCGCCTCGGCCGGGCCGACCGCGGGACCGACCGCCGGGCCGACTGCCGGCTCCACCGCCGCCGGCCGGACCGAACCCGGGAACGCCGACGCCGCAGAGGCCGCCTCCGCGGCCGCGGACCCGGCGACGGTGCGGGACCCGGCGGAGGCCGCGGTGGCCATCGCGCTGCGGGCCAGCGACCTGCCCGCCGGCTGGGCCGTGCAGGCCAACCCGCTGGGCGAGGGCGCGGCCATCGCCGACAACCCGAGCCTCGACGGCATCTGCGACAAGAAGTTCGGCTCCGAGGCGCACCGCACGAGCAAGCAGCCGGTGGTCGCGGTCGACCCGGCCGGTGCCGCGCAGCTGTCCTCGGAGGCGATCGCCTACGACTCCGCCGACTCCGCGAGCAGCGCCGTCCGGGAGCTGGTGGCCGCCTTCAGCAGCTGCCCGCCCGACACGTACACCTTCCAGCCTGCACCCAGCGCCGACGGCCTGGCCGAGATGAGCGTCGTGTTCCAGTACCAGCTGGCCGACGGCACCGTGCAGGTCGTCGTCGCCCAGGCGGTCGGCTCGGTGCTGTCGGTGCTGATCGGCGACGACCCGGACACCACCACCGCAGCCGGCCGGGCGATCGCCTCCCGCATGTCCGCGCTGCCTGCCGCGGCGATCGGCGGCTGACCGGCACACTGGCCGGGCCGACCGACGGCGAGGAGAGGACGGCATGAGCCCCGACGACACCCGCCGCACGGACCCGTCGTGGAGCGCGGGCATGAGCCCCGACGACACCCGCCGCACGGACCCGTCGTGGAGCGCCGGCCCGCCGCCGTCCTGGGGTCCGCCGCCGCCGGGCTGGGGACCGCAGCCCAGCTGGGGCCCGCAGCAGAGTTGGGGCCCGCCGCCCGGCTACGGCTGGCGGCGGCCGACCAACCAGCTGGCACCGATCGCGCTCGTCCTGTGCTTCTTCGGCGTGCTGGCGCCGGTCGGCCTGGGGCTCGGGATCGTCGCGCGCAAGCAGATCCGGCAGACCGGCGAGGGCGGCGACGGGCTCGCGCTGGCGGCGGTCGTCCTCGGCGGCGTCGTCAGCACGCTGCTGCTGATCGGGATCGTGATCTGGGTGGTGGCGCTGTCGGCCATCGCGAACGGCTCGCTGGGCTGACCTGCCGTCCGCCGGCCAATGTCACTCGGGACGTCTCGGGCGACCGGCGACCAGGTCCCGGAGGTCAGCGGACGTCGCTGCCCTCCTCACGCGACCGCGGCCGCTCGGGCCCGCCGAACACCGCCACGAAGGCCGACGTCAGCACCGTCACGACGGCTGCCTTGACCCAGTCGAAGCCGTCTCCGAACAGGAAGCGGTTCACGAGGACGTTGAGGACGAACACCAGGACGCCGAAGAGGAGGACCAACCTGAGCGGGACGGGCCTGACGGCGACGCGCTTCACGGCCCCATCCTGCCCCGACGTCGAGTGGGTCCCGTCGTCTCGACGTCCCCGACCGCCACGTCACCGGAGTGCCCCGCTCAGGTGACGGGCTCGACCACCGGGGACGGACGGCCGGCGCGCACCACGAGCGCCACCCCGATCACGACGGCGACCATCCCGGGCACCGCGAGCAGCGGCGGCACCTGGTCCAGCAGCACCAGCGCGACCAGCAGCGCACCCGGCACCTCGAGCAGGATCGCCAGCCCCACCACCGTCGGCCCGACCGTGGACAGCACCAGGTTCAGCAGCGTGTGCCCGAGCAGCTGGGCGCAGAAGGTGATCGCCGCGATCAGCCACCAGTCGCGGGCGCTGAACCCGGTCAGCGGGACGTCGGCCACGACCGCGGCGACGGCGAGGGCCACCGCGCAGGTCGAGTAGCAGACCACCGCGTAGGCCGAGGTGCTCAGCCGCTGGCGGGCCCGTGCCCCGGCCAGCATGTAGCCACCGGCGCAGATCGCCCCGAGCAGCGCCAGCCCGTCGCCGGCCAGCGCCCGCCAGGACACCGTGACGTCCACCCCGGCGATCAGCGCCGCTCCGAACACCGCCAGGCCCAGCCCCCACCAGACGGCGGCGGGCAGGTGGACCCCGGAGAACCGGGCAGCCAGCGCCGTCCAGATCGGGGTCGTGGTGACCAGCGCGGTGGACGCCGCGACCGTGGTCATCGACAGGCTGGGCAGCCAGGCGGCGAAGTGCGCGGCCAGGAACAGCCCCGCGACCACCGAGCTGGTGAGCTGCCGCGCACGCAGCCCGGTGAGCGTCGACCGCTCGCGCAGCAGCAGCACCGGCAGCAGCAGGGCCGCGCCGGCGGCGTTGCGCCAGAAGGCGATCGCCAGGAACGAGGTGGCCACCAGCGCGGTCAGCGGTCCGGAGAAGGAGACGCCGACGACCGCCACGGCCATCAGCGCGACGTCGCGGCCACCGGGCCGGTGCACCGCCCAGGCCTGCGCCGGCCGGTTCTGCTGCAGCGTGGCCGCCGGCTCGCTCACGCGGGGACCCGGATGCGGCCGCTCGCGACGGGCCGCACGGCGCCGGCCACGCTCACCTCCGCGACCTCGCCCCCGGCCACGCGGACCCGGCCGGACAGCACCGAGGGCCGCCCGACGGCCGCGCCCTGGGCCAGCCGATACTCGGTGACGCCCTCGCCGGCCAGCCCCACGGCGGCCAGCCAGATGCCGGTGCCCAGCGCGGCCGAGCCGGTGGCCGGGTCCTCCGCGTAGTCCAGGCCGTCGGCGAACACCCGCACGGTGCCCTCGCCGGTGGCGGCGTCCCAGGCCAGCACGGACACCCCGCCCTGCACCCCGGGCAGCAGCGCCTCGAGCGCCGCCGGGTCGGGGACGGCGCGGTCGAGCGCACCGGGGTGCACCTCGAGCTGGGCGAAGTCGATGCCGCAGCCCACCAGGTGGACCGGGCGGCCGGTGAGGTCCGCGGCGTCCAGCCCGAGCGCCGCGGCGAGCACGGCTGCGTCGGGGCCCGGCCGCAGCGACACCGACCCGCCGGCCAGCCGGGCGCCCTCGTCGTCCACGTCGACCTCGACCACGCCCGCGCCGCACTCCTGGCGCACCACCCCGGCGGGCAGCCGACCGAGCCGGACGAGGGTGTGCGCGGTGCCGACCGAGGGGTGCCCGGCGAAGGGCAGCTCGGTGCGCGGGGTGAAGATCCGCACCCGGTAGTCCGCGCCCGGCGTGGTGGGCGCGCTGACGAAGGTCGACTCCGAGTACCCGAACTCGGCGGCCAGCGTCTGGCACTGCTCGGTGTCCAGGTGGTCGGCGTGCAGCACCACCGCGAGCTGGTTGCCGCTGAAGGGTCGCGGCGCGAACACGTCCACGACCTCGTAGTCCAGCTGGTCGGGTGCCGGGGCGCTCACGTCCGCGACGGTAGCCTCACCACTCGTGACCACGGTGACGAGGGCTTATGTCTCCCGGATGGCCGGGTTGACCGTCTTCGACCCCAACGGCGACCGGGTCGGGAAGGTGCGCGACGTGCTCGTCGCGCTCCGCGTCGGCACCGCGACGCCGCGCGTGCTCGGGCTGATCATCGAGGTCGTCGCCCGGCGCCGGATCTTCTGCCCGATGGGCCGCGTGACCGGGCTGGACGCCTCTTCGGTGCGGCTGTCCTCCGGCACGCTGAACCTCAAGCGCTTCGAGCAGCGGGCCGGCGAGACGCTCGTGCTCGGCGAGCTGCTGGACCGCCGGGTCACCATGAGCGAGCCCGAGCGGCCGGCCGTGGTCGTCGACGCCGCCGTGGAGCAGACCCGCACCGGTGACTGGGTGCTGTCCCGGCTCGCCGTGCAGGAGCCCGGCGGCTTCCGCCGGCGCGGCCAGCTGCACCAGGTGTCCTGGGACGAGGTCAGCGGGCTGGCCCTGCCCGAGACCGGGCAGAGCGCGGAGACGCTCATCGCCACCTACCGCGAGATGAACGCCGCCGACGCGGCGCACGCGCTGCAGGAGCTGCCGATCAAGCGGCGGCACGAGGTCGCCGAGGCGATGGACGACGAGCGGCTGGCCGACGTCCTCGGTGAGCTGCCCGAGGCCGAGCAGATCGTCATCCTCGGCACGCTGGAGGAGCGGCGGGCGGCCGACGTCCTGGAGGAGATGGACCCCGACGACGCAGCAGACCTGCTGTCGGAGCTGTCCAACGTCGACCGCGAGCGCATGTTGGAGCTCATGGAGCCCGACGAGGCCGAGCCGGTCCGTCAGCTGCTGAAGTACTCCGAGGACACCGCCGGCGGCATCATGACCAGCGAGCCGGTCATCCTCACCCCCGACGCCACCATCGCCGAGGCCCTGGCCCGGGTGCGCGCCCCCGAGCTCACCCCCGCGCTCGCCAGTCAGGTCTACGTCTGCCGCGCGCCCTCGGCCACCCCGACCGGCCGCTACCTGGGCCTGGCGCACATCCAGGCGCTGCTGCGCGAGCCACCGTCGACCCTGGTCAGCGGTGTGCTCGACGACCTCGAGCCGCTGCGCCCGGAGGCCCCGCTGGCCGAGGTGACCCGCTACTTCGCCACCTACAACCTGGTCGCCGCCCCCGTCGTCGACCCGCAGGGCCGGCTCGTCGGCGCCGTCAGCGTGGACGACGTCCTGGACCACCTGCTGCCCGAGGACTGGCGCGAGCGGGCCCGACGTGGCTGACGACCGCCGCGCCGACCAGCGCCTCGACCAGCCCCGGGGCAGCCGGTCCTTCGCCCAGTTCCTGAAGCTGGACCCCGACGCGGTCGGCAAGTTCGCCGAGGGCATCGCCCGCTTCCTGGGCACCGGCCGCTTCCTCGCCGTCCAGACGATCATCGTGATCGTCTGGATCGTGCTGAACGTGGCCGCGGTGAAGCTGCGCTGGGACCCCTACCCGTTCATCCTGCTCAACCTGGCCTTCTCCACCCAGGCCGCCTACGCCGCCCCGCTGATCCTGCTGGCGCAGAACCGGCAGGCCGACCGCGACCGGGTGCAGTCCGAGGAGGACCGCAACCGGGCGGTGCAGACCCGCGCCGACACCGAGTACCTGGCCCGCGAGCTCGCCTCGCTGCGCGTCGCGGTCGGCGAGCTGGCCACCCGTGACTTCATCCGCGGTGAGCTCAACCGGCTGCTGCCCGAGGAGACCTCGGAGGAGGCCGCCGAGCGCAAGAACAAGAAGAAGAAGCGCCGGGAGACCGCCGACGGGCTCAGCGACCCAGCGCGCTGAGCACGGCGGCCACCGGGTCGCCCGCGGCGGTGTCGACGACGGTGTGCCGCTCGTGCCACTGGTCGGCCCGCCGCGCCTGCACCGCCTCCCACGTCGGGACGACGTGCCCGGCCAGGTCGGCGGTGCGCCCGGTGACCCGGCGCCGGTGCTCGGCGCGGTCGGTGCAGATCAGCCGCAGCCAGTGCACCGGGACACCGTGCCGGTCGCCGAGCTCGCGGAACGGACGGCGCGCGGCGGCCACGTCGAACACCGCGTCGACGAGGACGTCGGTGCCGGCGGTGAGGCAGGTGTCGGCGGCGGCCAGCGCCAGGTCGTACCCCTCCGCCCCGACCTCGCCCGGGGCCACGAGGCCCAGCCGGACCAGCGCCACCTCGAAGGTGTCGATCCGCAGGTGCGCGGCACCGGTGCGGCCGGCCACCGCGCGGGCGACCGTCGTCTTGCCGACCCCGGGCAGCCCGCCCACCACGACCAGCACGCCGCTCAGCCCAGCACCGCCCGCAGGACGTCGAGCAGCTGGGCGGCCACCCAGGTCAGCGGCGCGGTGAGCAGGACCGCCGCCAGCCGGGTGCGGCCGTCCCGCGGCAGGACGACGACCAGCACGACGGCGACGACGACGTCGACGACCGCCTGCACCGGGTGCGCGCCGGGGTGGGCCAGCACCCCGCCGCCGAGGACGATGCCGGCGGCCATCGCCAGCACCGCGCCGAGCAGCCGGCCGGTGCGCCGGGTGGCGACGTGGCCGGCGGCGCCCGTGACCGCCACCGCGGTCGCCGACAGGACGAGCCAGGCGGCCAGCCCCCGCAGCTCCCAGCCGCGGTCGAGCACCAGGGCGGCCCAGGCGTAATAGCCGACGCTCATCGCGGCGAAGAAGGCGGCCGACCGCACCGCAGCGGTCCGCAGCGACGGCGACCGCCACCCGATCAGCGCCACGACGAGCACCCACGCGGCCGGGTAGTGCCCGAGGTCGTCGGCCCACTGCCACCCGGAGAAGTCGGCGGCCTTGGCCGCGATCCCGGCGACGAGCCCGCCTCCCACCGACAGCAGCAGGGCCGGCACGCGGGTCGGCAGGCGCGTCGGCGCGGTCATGCCGCCGGATGGTGCCGCACCCCCCGGCCGTCGTCCGGCTGCCCCGCCGCCTCCGGTGATTGGATGCACACTCAGCAAGCTTGCACACTGTGCAAGTAAGTCCGATGCTCGACGGGTGACCGAACGAGGGCTGCGTGAGCGCAAGAAGGCCGACACCCGGGCCGCCCTGGCAGCCGCGACCGTCCGGCTGGCCGTCGACCGCGGCTGGGACCACGTGACCGTCGAGGCCATCGCCGCGGCGGCCGACGTCTCCTACCGGACCTTCTTCAACTACTTCTCCAGCAAGGAGGAGGCGCTGCTGCAGCCCGGCGGCCCCGACCAGCCCCGGCTGTCCACCCGGCTGCGCGCCGTCCCCCTCGACGTGATGCCGCTGGCCGCCGTCCGCACGGCGGTGCGGGCCGAGCTGGTCGAGCTCGAGGCCGACCCGATCGGCCTGCTCGAGCGGCTGACCGTGCTGATGAGCACCCCGTCGCTGCTGCCCCGGCTGGTGGAGATGAGCGCCACCGACGAGCGCGCGTTCGCCCTGGCCGTGGCCGAGCGCACCGGCACCGACGCCGACGCCGACCTGCTGCCCGTGCTGCTGGCCGCCGTCGTCTCCGCCGCCCTGCGGGTCAGCCTGCTGCGCTGGCAGGCCCAGGGCGGCACCACCCCGCTGACCGAGCTGGCCGACGAGGCGCTGGACGCCGTCGCCGCCGGCCTGCCCGCCGCCTCCTGAACCCCGATCCCCCGACCGACAGGACCACGATGACCACCACCACCGAGACCCCGGGGGCTGCCGGCACCCGGGCCGCGATGAGCCGGCGGGAGGTGCTCCAGGCGCTGTCCGGCCTGATGATGGGCATCTTCGTGTCGATCCTCGCCGCGACCGTCGTCTCCAACGCCCTGCCCACGATCATCTCCGACCTGGGTGGCAGCCAGTCCATCTACACCTGGGTGGTCACCGCCGAGCTGCTGGCGATGACCGTGACCGTGCCGCTGTGGGGCAAGCTCGCCGACCTGGTGAGCCAGAAGCTCCTCGTGCAGCTCTCACTCGGGCTGTTCGTCGCCGGCTCGCTGCTGGCCGGGTTCTCCCAGGACACGACGATGCTGATCGTCGCCCGCGTGATCCAGGGCGCCGGCGCCGGTGGCCTCACCGCGCTGGTGCAGATCGTGATGGCCGCGATGATCCCGCCGCGTGAGCTGGGCCGGTACGCCGGCATCTTCGGCGCGGTCTTCGCGGTGGCCACCGTCGCCGGGCCGCTGATCGGCGGCGTCATCGTCGACACCTCGTGGCTCGGCTGGCGCTGGTGCTTCTTCATGGGCGTGCCGTTCGCGCTCGCCGCGATCGTGCTGCTGCAGAAGACGCTGAAGCTGAAGACCGTGCGCCGCGACGTCCGGGTCGACTGGCTCGGCGCGGTGCTCATCACCGCCGGCATCAGCCTGCTGCTCGTCTGGGTCACCCTGGCCGGCAACGACTTCGACTGGCTGTCCGGGACGACGGCGCTGATGGTCGGCGGCTCGCTGGTGCTGCTCGCCCTCGCCGTGTTCGTCGAGTCGAAGGTGGCCGAGCCGATCATCCCGCTGGACATCTTCCGCAACCGCACGGTCACCCTCACCGTCGTCGCCTCCGCCCTGGTGGGCATCGCGATGTTCGGCGGGACGGTCTTCCTCTCGCAGTACTTCCAGATCTCCCGCGGCTACTCCCCCACCGCGGCCGGACTGCTGTCGCTGCCGATGATCGCCGGGCTGCTGGTCTCCTCCACCGTCGCCGGTGGGCTGATCACCAAGACCGGGCTGTGGAAGCGGTACCTGGTCGCCGGTGCGGCGCTGATGACAGTCGGCTTCGGCCTGCTGGCCACCATCGGTGCGGACACCTCGATGTGGCTGATCGGCGCCTACATGGCCGTGCTGGGCGTGGGCGTCGGCATGCTGATGCAGAACCTGGTGCTCGCCGCGCAGAACGACGTCCCGGCCCGCCAGCTGGGCTCGGCGACCTCGGTGCTGTCGTTCTTCCGCAGCCTGGGCGGCACGATCGGCGTCAGCGTGCTCGGTGCGGTGCTGGCCAGCCGCGTCGCCAGCGAGCTGTCGGTGCTCGGCGGGTCGTCCTCCGGTGAGGGCGCCGCCGTCCCGGACGTGTCGGCACTGCCGCCGGAGGTGCAGTCGGTCGTGCAGAACGCCTACGGCGACGCCACCGCCGAGCTGTTCCTCATCGCCACCCCACTGGCCGCGCTCGCGCTGCTGGTGGTGCTGTTCGTAAAGGAGAAGCCGCTGCAGACGACTTCCGGCGCCGAGCGCCTGGAGTCCGAGGCCCAGCTGCCGATGGCGCACTGACGCACCGGATGGCGGGCCGCGGGACACCGCGGCTCGCCACGATGGGCGGGTGAACCCCAGCAGCAACCTCGTCGTCCGGGTCGAGCACCTCCCCGACCGCACCTACCGCCTGTGGCTGCAGACGTCCGGCGATCCACTCGACCTCGGCACGGTCGACCGGACCCGCGACCTCTACCCGATGACGAAGACCCGGGTGGCTGCGCACGCCGGCGTCCCGGCCGGGGAACTGGGCGCCGTGGAGCTCGTCGTCCCCGCACCACCCTGGTTCCGCATGTACCAGCCGGTGCTGGTCCACGACGAAGACGGGACCTGGGCGCCGGGGTACGTCATGGACTTCGTCCAGGGCAGCTTCCTGGTCGACACCGAGCACACGGGCGGCTTCTACGCCCAGGAGGACCTCGACTTCGACCCGCCGGCCGAGGCCATGACCTACCGCGGCCGCCACCGCGAGTGAGGCCGTTCAGCCGCCCAGCACGTGCACCAGCGCCCCGGCCGCCCCGGCCAGCACGATGACGACGATGAACGGCGCCCGTAGCGCCAGCGCGAGCGCGGCCACCGCCAGCCCGACCAGCCGGCCGTCGAGCACGAGCTCCTTGCCCGACGTCGCCGCCTGCACCGCGACCAGCGCGGCCAGCAGCGCCGCGGGCACGAACTCCACGACCCGGGTGACCAGCGGGTGCTGGACCCAGGCCGCCGGCACGGACAGCCCGGCCAGCTTCAGCAGGTAGCAGCCCACCGAGCCGACCAGGACGACGGTCCACAGTGCCCCGGTGCTCACGCCGCCACCGCCCGCGGCCGCCCGGCGAACAGGACGGCGACGACGGCGAGCACCACCTGCAGCCCGGCGGGCACGAACGGCGTGAGCGCCAGCGCGACGACCGCCCCGCCCAGCGCCACCCGCCGCTGCGCACCCGCCTCGGTCGCGGTCCGCCGCAGTCGCGGCCACAGCAGGGCCAGGAAGGCCGCCGGCACGACGGCGTCCAGCGCGGCCTCGGCGGTCTCCCCCAGCCCGCCGGCGCCGAGCGCGCCGACCAGCGTCATCGCCGTCCAGCAGACGTAGACCGACCCGCCGGTGACCCAGAACGCCAGCCGGCCCAGCGCCCGGTCCGGGGCCGCCACGGCCATCGCCGTCGACTCGTCGATGACCAGCTGGGCGGCCCCGGCCCGCCGCAGCCAGCCGCGGGGGCTGAGCATCGGGGCCAGCCGGACGCCGTAGAGGGTGTTGCGGGAGCCGAGCAGCAGCGCACTGCCGACCGCGGCGAACGCGCCGCCGCCCGCGCCGAGCACGCCCACCAGCGCGAACTGTGAGGCGCCGGTGAACATCAGCGCCGACAGCGCGACCGCCTGCCAGGTCGACAGCCCTGCCCCCACCGCGGCCGCCCCGAACGCGACCCCGTACAGGCCCACCGCGAGGCCCAGCCCGAGGGAGTCCCGCAGCGTCGCGGACCAGGCGGGCGAGGACACGGCCGCGACCTTAGCGACCGGTACGGGGGTTGGCCGGGCTCACACCCTCGCCACCCGGACGCCGCTCTCACCCGCCGTACAGTGAAGGCGCCCGCGCGCGTGCTCCGAGGAGCCGCACCTCGCAGGCTCCCCGTCGAAGGAGACTCACCCCGCATGTCCGACACGCTCACCGGTACGCCGGCGCTGGACGCCGTGGTCGCCGCGCTGGCGACCGTCCAGGACCCGGAGATCAACCGTCCCCTGCCCGAGCTGGGCATGATCAAGGACGTGCAGATCGGCGTCGGGGGCGACCCGGGCGCGGTCCGCGTCGAGGTCTACCTCACCGTCACCGGCTGCCCGATGCGCGACACCATCACCGACCGGGTCACCGAGGCCGTCATCCGGGTGCCCGGCGTGACCGCCGTCCAGGTGGGCCTGGACGTGATGAACGACGAGCAGCGCACCGAGCTGCGCAAGACCGTGCGCGGCACGGACGCCGCTGACCCGGTCGTGCCCTTCGCCCAGCCCGGCTCGCTGACCCGCGTCTTCGCGGTGGCCTCGGGCAAGGGCGGCGTCGGCAAGTCCAGCGTCACGGTGAACCTGGCCGCCTCGATGGCTCGCCGCGGTCTGTCCGTGGGCGTCGTGGACGCCGACATCTACGGCCACTCGGTGCCCCGCATGCTCGGCTGCGAGGACAAGCCGACCCAGGTCGAGAACATGATCATGCCGCCGCAGTCCTACGGCGTGAAGGTCATCTCGATCGGCATGTTCACCCCGGGCAACACCCCGGTCGTGTGGCGTGGCCCGATGCTGCACCGCGCGCTGCAGCAGTTCCTGGCCGACGTGTGGTGGGGCGACCTGGACGTCCTGCTCCTGGACCTGCCCCCGGGCACCGGTGACGTCGCGATCTCGCTGGCCCAGCTGGTGCCCAACGCCGAGATCCTGGTGGTGACCACCCCGCAGCTGGCCGCGGCCGAGGTCGCCGAGCGGGCCGGCGCGATCGCCACCCAGACCAACCAGCGGGTCGTCGGCGTCATCGAGAACATGTCCTGGCTCGACCTGCCCGACGGCTCCCGCATGGAGCTGTTCGGTGCCGGTGGTGGCCAGGCCGTGTCCGACGCGCTGACCAAGGTGCTCGGCGCCCGGGTGCCACTGCTCGGCCAGATCCCGCTGGACACCCGACTGCGCGAGGCCGGCGACGCCGGTGCCCCGATCGTGCTCGCCCAGCCCGACGCCCCCGCGGCGCAGGCGCTGGAGAAGATCGCCGAGGGCCTCACCGTCCGCCAGCGCGGGCTGGCCGGCATGCCGCTGGGCCTGACCCCCGTCAGCCGCTAGTCACCGCACGACAGAGGCCGGCCTCCCCGTTGGGGAGACCGGCCTCTTGTCGTACGGCCCCGGTGCACGGCCCGCGCCGAGCGCCGGCGCGGTGTGAGGGGCACCGAGGTCCTTGTTCAGGTGGCGTCGGTGTCGAACGGCGGCGGCACCGCGGTGTCCCGCCGGGCCGCCGTCTTGGACAGCCGCACCGCACCGGCGGCCGTCGAACCCGTGGCGCTGGGCTTCAGCGGCGGGTCGTCGTCGTCACCGAGCAGCTGCTGCCGGATGAAGGTCTTCGGGTGGTACTGGCGCAGGTCGACGTCGCGCAGGTGGTCGAAGTCGTCGCCGAGGGTGTCGTGCAGCTGACCGCGCACCCCGGTGATGGCCTCACGGGCCTTCTTGATGCCCACCGCCGCGTCCTTGGCCAGCGAGGGGAGCCGGTCCGGCCCGAAGATGAACAGGGCAGCCAGCGCCAGGACGACGATCTCGCCCCAGCCGATCGAGTTGAACACCGCTCCTCCTCGCGCCCTGCCGCGCACCGCGGTCGTGTCCAGCGTAGGTGGGTGATCTGTCCGGCAGCGGTCGCCCGCCCCAACGGACGGTGTCCGGCCCTCTCGCACGGTCCCACCACCCGGGAGAGGTGGGGCGGGACGACGGGTCCCGCCCTCCGCACGCTCCGCGAGGGCCCCGGGACGAGGCCGGCTAGGCGATGCCGAGGGTGACCTGGACCTCGCGTGAGGCCCCGTCCCGCACCAGCTCCAGGGTGACCGTGTCGCCCGGGTCGTGGGTGTCGACCGCGACCACCAGCTCCTCGGAGCTGGCGACCGGCTGACCATCGACGGCGATCACGACGTCCTGCTCCTGCACGCCGGCCGTGGCCGCACCGCTGCCCGGCTCGACGTTGAGCACGAGCGCGCCGTCGCGGGTGCCGTCGGTGACCGAACGGGCGTTGATGCCGAGGGTGGCGTGCACCGCCGTCCCGGTGCTGATGAGCTCCTCGGAGATGGCGCGCACCGTGTCGATCGGGATGGCGAAGCCCAGGCCGATCGAGCCGCCGGTGGTGCCGTTGCCGCCGAGCGAGGCGATGGCGGTGTTGATGCCGATGACCGCCCCGGTGCCGTCGACGAGCGCGCCGCCGGAGTTGCCGGGGTTGATCGGGGCGTCGGTCTGTACGGCGCTGATCACCGCGTTGGTGTCGCTGCCCTCACCCGAGAGCCGAACCGGCCGGTCGAGGGCACTGACGATGCCGCTGGTGACGGTGCCGGCCAGGCCGAGCGGGGAGCCGATCGCCACCACGGGGTCACCGACGACGAGGTCGTCGGACTCCCCCAGCGTCGCGCCGACCAGCCCGGGCTTGTCCACCTTGAGGACGGCGAGGTCGCTGGCCGGGTCGCGGCCGACGATGGTGGCCGCCGAGCCGCTACCGTCGCTGAAGACCGCACGGATCTTCGCCTCGTCGTCGTCGGCAGCACCGGAGACGACGTGGTTGTTCGTGACGATGTAGCCACCGGCGGGGTCGACGACCACACCGGACCCGGTGGCGCCGGCGTTGGCCAGGCTGACCTCGATGGAGACCACGGCCGGGCTGACCCGACCGGCGATGTCGGCGACCGAGCCGGGCTCGCGGCTGACACCGGGCGAGACCTGGGACAGCTGGGTGCCCGGGGCCAGCAGCGGCTGCTCGTCGGCGGTGCGGCCCAGCCACCAGGCGGTCGCGCCGCCGGTGGCGCCCACCAGGAGCAGCGCCAGCAGCGTGAGGACCGTGAGCCGTACGGAGACGTCGCGCAGCCGGAGCTTCTTGCGCCCGCGCGCGTCGACGACGACCGGGCCGGCCTGCTCCTCCTCGGCGGGGAACTCGGCCGGGGCGCCGAGGCCGGCCGGTGCGTACGGGTCGCGCCACGGGTCGGCGACGGCGTCGGAATTCCAGAAGGGTGCAGCCGCGGTGCGGCGGCGGGGGCGGAGCCCACCGGGGGGCTCGCCGAGGCCGGTCGCGCCGTCACGCGGGGCGAAGGCGCGCAGCACCGCCTCGGGCGGCGGCGGCGGGGTGGGCCGCGGCGGTGCGGTGGGCCGGCCGGCGTCGCCGAAGGACCCGCCCACCTCCGGCGGGCGCCCGAAGGCGGCCTGCTGCGCGGGGTGCGGCTCGGGCGCCGGCGGGCTGCTCGGGGCCAGGCGCGCCTCGGACGGCGCGAAGGCCCCCGTCGTCCCGCGGGGGCGGCCGAACGCGTCTGCCTGGTCGTCCGGGCTGCCGGAGGTCTCGCTCAGGGCGTCCCGCCCGGCGGCAGGGTGCTCGTCGAGCCGACGGTCAGGGTGCGGACCACCGGCGGCACGATGTCGGTGCGCTCGGACGGGGCCGGGCGGTCGACCGCGCCGGCCACCGGGGCACCGGGGCGGGTCTGGTCGGTGGGGGCGTCGGCCCCGGGCAGGGCGACGGCGAGGACCGCGACGCCCAGGCCGATGCCGGCCAGCGCACCGGTCATGCCGCGGCGCAGCCAGCGGGAGCTGTGGTCGGGACGCACCGGCGCGGGCGCCGGCGGGGTCAGCGGGATGGACCACGAGCCGCCGATGCCACTGGTGGTCAGCCCGTCGGCGCCGGCGCTGAGCCCACCCAGACCGCCGGTGCCGGGCACGTCGGCGGTGAACGGGATGGCCTTGAGCCGGGACAGCAGGTCGAACGGGACGTCGACGCCGCCGTCGTGCTGCAGGGCGTCCTTGGCCTCGCGCTGCGCGGCGACCGCCATCCGGCACTGCACGCAGCCGGACAGGTGCCGGGCGGCGCGCGCCGCGGCCCCGCCGGAGAGCTCGCCGTCGACCAGGGCCGCGACGGCCTCCTGGGCGAGGTGGCTCGGGGGGATGCTCACGATGCCGCCGAGACGGCGCGGGTCGGCCTGCTCGCGCTCGCTCACGCCAGGCCCTCCACCGCGACCGGGGCCCGGCCGGGGGCCAGGTGGGCCAGGGCCTCGCGCAGCTGGACGCGACCACGGTGGATGCGGCTGCGCACGGTGCCCAGCTTGATGCCGAGCGTCGCCGAGATCTCCTCGTAGGTGAGGCCCTCGATGTCGCACAGGACGACGGCCACGCGGAACTCCGGCGACAGCTTGTCCAGCGCCGCCTGGATCTGCGGGTCCAGGTGGGTGTCGGCGTAGACCTGCTCCGGGGACGGCGCGGAGCCGGGCAGGCGCTCGGTGTCCTCGGGGAGGGCGTCGAAGCGGATCCGCTGCCGGCGCCGGACCATGTCCAGGAAGAGGTTGGTGGTGATGCGGTGCAGCCAGCCCTCGAAGGTGCCCGGGGAGAAGTCCGCCAGCGAGCGGAAGACCCGCACGAACGTCTCCTGGGTGAGGTCCTCGGCGTCCTGCTGGTTGCCCGACAGGCGGTAGGCCAGCCGGTACACCCGGGCGGAGTGGTCGCGGACGACCTGCTCCCACGTGGGGGCGACCCAGCCCTCCGCACCGCCGGCGTCGGGCAGCGCCGTGCCCGCGGGCTCGCTCGCGGCTGCTCCGGTCACGGCGACAGGATCGCAGACGACCGGCGCGGCCACCTCCCCACCGGGGGTGGGCTGCTCGGTGGACCGCGGCGGGGACTGCTGGCTGGTGCTACGCGTCAGACGCACGTCCGTTCCAACGGGCGGGCACCGGACCGGTGTTCCCGGCGGCGACGACCCACAGGCAGTTGCCAGGGAGGCCGCCAGGCGGTGCGCCGCCCCGGCCCCCGGGCAGGCGGGACACCGCCCTGCGCCTCTACCCTCGCCGGGTGACCAGCGTCGCCGGACCGCCCCCCAGGCAAGCGTCCCCCACCAGTGCGGCGGCCTGGGCCGACAGCTTCGCCACCGAGTCCCCGGTGATGGCCGCGGCCCGCCACCGGGCGCTCACGTCGGCCACCGCGTTCGGCACGCCCCCGCCGGTGGAGCCCGCGGTCGGGGCGACCCTCGCCGTGCTGGCCGCCGCGGGCAACGCGCGGTCGGTGGTCTCCCTTGGCAGCGGTGGCGGGGTCGCCGGGCTGTGGCTGCTCGAGGGGATGCAGCCCGACGGCGTCCTCACCTCCCTCGACGTCGACCCCGCCGAGCAGCGCGCAGCCCGCCGCACCTACACCGAGGCCGGGGTGCCCAGCGGGCGCACCCGGCTGATCTTCGGCACGCCCGGCGAGGTCCTCCCCCGCCTGTCGCCCGGCGCCTACGACCTGGTCACCTGCGCCAGCCCGCCGCTGGAGTACTCCGCGCACCTGGGCGGCCTGCTCGGGCTGATCCGCCGGGGCGGGTCGCTGGTCTGCCTCGGTCTGCTCGCCGACGGTGCGATCGCCGACCGCTCGGCCCGCGACGCGCAGACCGTCGCCTGGCGCGAGATCGCCCGCACCCTCCGCGAGGACGAGACCCTCACCTGCGCCGTCCTGCCCGTCGGCACCGGCCTCCTGGTCGCCACCAAGCGGACCTGACCCGTGGCGCCGGTGACCGTCGTCCGCGCCGGTGCGGGTGAGCTCATCGAGGCGGCCGGCGTCGAGCACCTGTTCCAGCTGACCGGCGGCCGGCTGGGCGTCGAGCGGTTCGTCGTCCCGCCGTCGACCGTCGGGGCACGCCCGCACGTGCACGGGTCGCACGACGAGTACTTCTACGTGCTCGCCGGCACGCTGACCCTGGCGACCGAGGACGGTGAGACGGCGCTGACCGCCGGCGACCTGGCCGCCGCCCCGCGCGGGTCGGTGCACGGGTACCGCAACGCCTCACCCCGAGGTCCCGGCCACGGCGCTGTGCCTGTACACCCCGCCCGGCTACGAGCAGTACTTCCGCGACGTGCACGCGGCCGCGTGCGACGTGCACGCGGCCGCGGCCGACGGCGCCGAGGTCACCCCGGAGCTGCTGGCAGAGCTGCGCAGCCGGTACGACACCGAGAGCCGCTGACCGGCGCGCCGGACGCAGCGGGCGTCGCTCAGCGGAAGAGGAACTCCCCCGCCGGCGCCCAGGGGCCGCCGAGGTAGTCCCACAGGCCGAGTCCGCGCGCGGTGACCGTCTCGGCGACGAACGCGGCCGACAGGTCGGCGTACAGCGCCCGGGCGACCTCGGGCTCGACCTTGTTCTGCACGGTGACGTGCGGCCGCGACCACTGCCGGTCCTGGCGGGTCAGCCACGAGTCGAACGCCCCGGCCAGCCCGCGCCGCAGCGCGGTGAGCTCCGGGGCGTCGAGGTCGATCGCCACACCGCGGCCGAGGAACCGCACGCCGGTCACCGCGACGTGGAACGGCGCGCGGTCGGCGACCTCGGCGAGCTCGCGGCGCACGTCGGCCACCTGCTCGCCGGGCAGAGCGTGGAACAGCGTCACGTGCGCCTGCAGGTGGTTGCGCTGGGCCGGGAAGTGCGCCTCGCGCAGCCGGTCGAACCGGCCCTGCGCCTCGTCGTCCAGCAGGAGCGTGACGATCAGGGGCGCAGGGCCGTCGTCCGAGTGGTTCACAGGATCGCGCGTGCGCCCTTGCCGAGCACGGTCACGCCGCCGGCGCTCACGTGGTACCGCTCGCGGTCGCGGTCGAGGTCGACACCGATCCGCGCACCCGGCGGGACGACGACGTTCTTGTCCAGGATCGCCCGGCGCACGATCGCGCCCTCACCGATGTGGACGCCGTCCATCAGCACGCTGCCCTCGACCCGGGCACCACGCTCCAGGCGCACGTTCGGCGAGACGACCGACCCGTGCACGGCGGCACCGTCGATGATCACCCCGGCGCTGACCATCGACTCCTCGGCCCGGCCACCGAGCACGAACTTGGCCGGCGGCAGCATGGGCGGGAGGGTGTAGATGGGCCAGCGGTCGTTGTAGAGGTTGAAGATCGGGCTGACCGACACCAGGTCCATGTGCGAGTCGTAGTAGGCGTCGAGGGTCCCCACGTCGCGCCAGTAGCCGTGGTCGCGCTCGGTCTCGCCGGGCACCACGTTGCTGGAGAAGTCGTAGACGTAGGCGTCGCCGGCCTCGGCCATCATCGGCATGATCGACCCGCCCATGTCGTGCACGGAGTCCTCGTCCTCGGCGTCCCGGCGCAGCGCCTCGAGCAGCGCGTCGGTGGTGAAGACGTAGTTGCCCATCGACGCGAACGTCTCGTCGGGGCTGCCCGGCAGGCCGGGCGGGTCGGCCGGCTTCTCGAGGAACTGCACGACCTTGCCGTTCTCGTCGGCGTCGATGACACCGAAGGCGGTGGCCTCCTTGCGGGGCACCCGCAGCCCGGCCACGGTCACGCCGGCGCCTGAGTCCAGGTGCTGCTGGATCATCTGGGCCGGGTCCATCCGGTACACGTGGTCGGCACCGAAGACCACGACGATGTCGGGCCGGTCGTCGTAGATGAGGTTGAGGCTCTGGTAGATGGCGTCGGCGCTGCCGGTGTACCAGCGCGGCCCGAGCCGCTGCTGCGCCGGGACCGGGGTGATGTAGCTGCCCAGCAGCGTCGACATCCGCCAGACCGTGGTGATGTGCCGGTCGAGGGAGTGGCTCTTGTACTGGGTGAGCACCGCGATCCGCCGGATGTCGGCGTTCACGAGGTTGGACAGGACGAAGTCGATGAGCCGGTAGTTGCCGCCGAAGGGGACGGCGGGCTTCGCCCGGTCCTGGGTCAGCGGCGCAAGCCGCTTCCCCTCTCCACCTGCCAACACGATGCCGAGAACTCTGGGGCCGCCACGCATGTGGGGAAGGTAACTGTTGGCGGCCCGCCGTGCGCCCCCAGGTGGTCCAGGACTCACCCGTTGGTCGTAACCGGGACCCCGGGGCCTCCGCCCGCAGCACCGCCCGAGGACGTCCCCGCGGGCGCCACGGGGACCAGCAGGAGGGGCGACTGGTCACGATCCGTACATGAGTGATCAACGGCACGTGACGAGAGGGTGGCTCCTGGGCCAGGATGACCCGCAGGGCGCCGGCTCGGTCGACCGTCGTCCACCGCAGGCGCTCCACCGCCGTCCGGCCCATGCCGGACGGCGGACACCCGGCGAGGGCGAGGGACCTGATGACCCCAGCACGTACGCGCACGCAGCACGGACGCACCCCGTCCCCGGGGCGTGGAGGATCCGGCCTGCGCCGGCTGCGGGCCCGGAGCCGGCGCAGGCCGGCACTGCTCACCGCCGCCGCCGTCCTCGTCGGCGCCGGGTCGGTCCTGCTGGCCCCCGCGGCCGGCGCGGCCACCTGCACACCCGACCCGGTCCTGTGCCCGGAGCGGGTGCACGTCGGCGCCTCGGTGGCCGGGCTGCCCCGCGACCCGGCCGCCCTGGACGCGTTCACCGCAGCGACCGGGGTCTCCCCCAGCACCGCGATGTTCTTCCTCGACTTCGGTGGCCAGGTGGACACCGGCGCACTGCAGCGGCTCAGCGCGGACGGGCGGCTGCCCATGCTGACCTGGGAGCCCTGGACCCACACCCGCCCCGGGGAGAACCCGTACCCGCTCGCCGCGATCGCCGCCGGGCAGTTCGACACCTACCTGAGCGCGCAGGGCGCGGCGCTCGCCGCCGTCGGGGCACCGGTCGCCGTTCGCTTCGGCCACGAGATGAACGGCTCCTGGTACCCGTGGGGGCAGGGGGTCAACGGCAACACCCCGGAGGACTACGTCGCGGCCTACCGGCACGTGGTCGACGTCGTGTCCGCCGCGGGTGCCGACGACGTCGTCTGGACGTGGTCACCGATCACGGTGATCTCCCGCCCGAACGTGCCGCTGGCACCGCTCTACCCGGGCGACGACGTCGTCGACTGGGTGGGGCTGAGCGTCTACTTCAGCTCCCCCGTCGCGACCTACGCCGCCGACGTGCCGCCGACCCTCCGCCAGCTCGACCAGTTCGCCCCGACCAAGCCGATCTTCGTCGCCGAGTCCGCCGTCCTGCCCGGCCCCGACCGCCCGGCGATGGTGCACGACCTGGTCTCCGGGCTGCTCACGATCCCCCGGCTGGTCGGCTTCACCTGGTTCGACCAGGACACCCAGCACGACTACCGCATCGAGAACGACCCGCCCGCCGCCGCCCAGCTGGCCGCCGAGCTCGCCTCCCCCTGGTTCGGCGGCGCGGGGCAGGTGGACGACCCCGTCGTCGCCGCACCGCTGGTGATGACCGCACCCACCGTGAGCGGGACCGCCCAGGTGGGGAGCTCGCTCACCGCCACGCCGGGCACCTGGCGCACCTCCGGCGCCTCGGGCCCCCTGGCGACCGACCTGCGCTGGCACCGCTGCACCGACCCGCGGGCGGTCACCTCGTGCACCCCGACGACGGCGACCGGCGCCGGCTACGCCCCGGAACAGGCCGACCTCGGCCGGTACCTGCGGGTCGCCGAGACCGCGAGCAACGACGCCGGCAGCACCGTGTCCTGGTCGCCCCCGACCGTGGCCGTGCTGATGACGCCGGCCGTCCCGGCCGCACCGGCGGTGGAGTCCCGGGACGGCGCCCTGCGCCTGACCCTCCCGCCCGCACCGACCGGCGCGACGCACTGGCAGGTCACCCTGGACGGCGTGACCCGGCCCCTGGTACCGGTCGGCAGCGACACCTACTGGATCACCGGGCTGACCGACGGCACCAGTTACCGCCTGGGGCTGGCGGCGGCGTCGGCCTCGACGACCGGTCAGCTGGTGTCCGCCCCCACCACCGGCACCGCCGTCCCGATGACCACCCCGTGGACGCCGTTCACCACCTACAGCTCCGGGACCCTCACCGTCCGGCTGCCCGCGCAGGCGCCCACCGGCGCCACCGGCTGGCAGCTCACCGTCGGGACCACCACCCGCACCCTGCCGCTCGGCACCGCGACCACCGACCTCCCCGCCACTCCCGGCACCTCGTGGACGTTGCGCGCCACCGCCGGCGACTGGAACGGGCCCAACCTCTCCCTGCCCGCCACCGGCACCGTCCCCACCGCGGCCGCACCGGCCACCCCCGCGGCCCCCGCGGTCGAGTCCCGCGACGGTGCCCTGCGGCTGACCTTCCCGCCCGCCCCGGCCGGGACGACGCACTGGCAGCTCACCGTCGACGGCGTGACCCGCCCCCTCGTGGCGGTCGGCACGGACACGTTCTGGGTCACCGGCCTGGCCAACGGCAGCAGCCACCGCCTCGGGCTGGCCGCGGCCACCGTCACCAGCACCGCGACCACCTCCACCACGGCGATCAGCGCCGCCACCACGGGCACGGCCGTCCCGATGACCACCCCGTGGACGCCGTTCACCACCTACGCCGGTGGCACGCTCACCGTCCGGCTCCCCGCGCAGGCACCCACCGGGGCCACCGGCTGGCAGCTCACCGTCGGGACGAGCACCCGGGCACTCCCCCTCGGCACGGCCAGCGCCGAGGTCCCGGCCGCCCCCGGCACCTCGTGGGCGCTGCGGGCCACCGCCGGTGACTGGAACGGGCCCAACCTCTCCCTGCCGGCCACCGGCACCGTCCCCACCCCCACGACACCGGCCACCCCCGCGGCCCCCGCAGTCGAGTCCCGCGACGGCGCCCTGCGGCTCACGTTCCCGCCCGCCCCGGCCGGGACGACGCACTGGCAGCTCACCGTCGACGGCGTGACCCGCCCCCTCGTCGCGGTGGGCACCGATGCCTACTGGGTCACCGGCCTGGCCAACGGCAGCAGCCACCGCCTGGGCCTGGCCGCGGCCACCGTCAACACGACCGCCACCACCTCGACCACCGCGATCGGTGCAGCCACCACCGGCACCGCCGTCCCGATGACCACGCCGTGGACGCCCTACACGACCTACGCCGGTGGCACGCTCACCGTGCGGCTGCCCACGCAGGCACCCGCCGGTGCCACCGGCTGGCAGCTCACCGTCGGCACGGCCAGCCGCACCCTGCCGCTCACCGCCACGAGCGCCGACCTGCCTGCCACCCCCGGGACCACGTGGGCGCTGCGGGCCACCGCCGGCGACTGGAACGGCCCCAACCTCTCCCTCCCGGCCGCCGGCACCGTGCGCTGACCCGGGTGCCGGCCGCCCGCCGGCACCCGGGAACGGTCGGCGGAGAGGACACGCGCGCACACGCTCGGTCAACGGCTCGCCCGTGGGACTCATGGGACGGCCGCACGAGGAGCGTCTGTGCCGCGGCCCGGTCATCGTCGTCGGCGACACGGGGGTCGACCGGTCCGAGGACATGGCCGACCCCGCCCGGTGGGGTGACGTGGCTGCTCGGTCCCCTCAAGCGCCGCACGCTCCCTGCCGACTCAGCGTCGAGTCGGAGTTCCACGGAGGAGAGCAGTCATGCGTCTGAAGCCGGTCGGCCGTCCCGCACGGACCCAGCCCGCGACCCCTGCGCCGGGCGGGGTGCCGCTGCGTGTCCGCGTGGGCCGTCGCCTGCGCGCGGGCAGGATCGCCCGGACCGCGTGGTGCGCCCACTGCGAGGTGCGTCCGCGGGCCGACGTGCAGGGCGACGCCGGACGGTTCTGCAGCCCCGCGTGCGCCCAGGCCGACGGCCTGGACAACTGGTCGATCGCCTGACCCGCAGCTGAGCGACCCGCCGCCGACCGACCGGGCCGGGCGGTGTCACGGTCTCCGGTTGGCCACCAGCTCCAAGGCGTTGGACAGCCAGAACTGCCCGGCCGGGGGCCCGCCGTTGCAGGTGCCGTCCGAGCGGCCCGGGGTCTTGATCCAGAAGAACCCGTCGAGCCGCGGCTGGTCGGGCAGCTGCGTCCCGGGGAGCCGCCCCAGGGCCAGACCGCCGACGTTGCACCAGTCCCGCTCGTGGGAGCTGGACCCCCGGCCGTTACGACTGCTGTCCACCAGGAAGTGCCTCCCCCCGGTCATCGCCGACAGCTCGTTGCCGTACGCGAGCGCCGGCCCGTCGGCCACGTGGTTGGCCACGTTGATGCTGAAGCCGTCGGCACTGCCGACGTTGGCCCGCTCCAGGAGACCGGCCATGGCCGCCGGCGACACCCACATGGACGCGTCGAGGTAGACCCGGGCCCGTGGGCTGTTGGCCTTCAGCACGTCGACGGCCCGGCCGATCGTGAGCAGCCGGGCCGCCCGCTGTGCCGGCGGCAGCTGCAGGGACAGCCCGATCGCATCGGGCTCGACGACGACCACGGCGGGCGCGTCCCCCAGGTGGTGTGCGACCGCACCCACCCACGCCAGGTAGGCGGAGTCGTCACCGAAGCCACCGGCGGAGTGACCCCCCAGGTCCCGGTCCGGGATCGCGTAGAGCACCAGCGGGACCGGCAGGCCGGCGGCCGCCTGGGCCCACGAGCCGACCGTCCGCGGGTCCGTCGTCTCACCGATCCAGCTGAAGGTCGGCTGCTCGGCCAGCACGCGCAGCTCGGGGTGTGCGCCCACGAGGGCGTCGACGGCCGTGGGCGCCGCCCAGAGCCGCACCCGGGCGATCTGGCCCCCTGCTCCTGAGCCCGACATCGTCAGGCCCAGGAGCAGGGCGAGGACCAGGCAGCCGGCGACCGCGGCCGGCCGGACCGCCGGGGGCCGGCGGGGAGGGACGACCACGCCTGCCCGGTCAGGCCTGCGCGGCGGCCCGGGCGGCGGTCCGCCGGGGCAGGAACCGGGGCCCGGAGCGCTGGGAGGGCTGCCGCTCCCGCCAGGCCAGGAACGCGATCGGCATCCAGATGTAGGCGTTCAGGACGCTGAACACCAGGATCGGCGCGATGTCGACGATCCCGCGGCCCTGCAGCAGCCAGTGCACGACCCCGGCGGCCATGAGCGCGTTGGTGCCGGCCGTCCAGCCCACCATCATCCGGGTCACCTGCGCCGTCATGCCCGTCTTCCGGGTCTGACCGGTGGGCACCCAGTCGGCCGCCCGGCCCTGCAGTGCGTGCCAGATCGCCGCCGCGTGCGCGAAGGAGGAGATCGTGTAGACCCGCAGCGTCGCCGGCCGCCAGTGCGTCCGGTGGATCAGGGCGATGAGCGGGTAGAGCAGGAAGGTCGGCAGCAGCCAGAAGAAGTTCGACAGCACGATGCGGTCGGGCAGGAACCACAGCATGACCAGCGTGGGCAGCGAGAGCAGGTACACGCCGACCCCGGTGCTGATGTAGTAGCCGAACCCGGTGAAGAAGCACAGCCGCTGGCGGTAGCGCAGCGGCGCGTCGTGGAAGGCCTTGTCCGCGAGCAGGCTCATCGACCCCAGGCACCAGCGGTACTGCTGGGAGATGAACGACGAGAGCTTGTCCGGGCAGAGGCCCTTGGCCACCACGACCGGCACGTAGACGGTCCGGTAGCCGACCTTCATCAGGTTGACGCCGGTGTGCACGTCCTCGGAGTGGCCGATCTGGGCGAAGCCGCCCGACTCCACCAGCGCGGCCCGCCGGTAGACGGCGCAGGTGCCCACGCAGATCGGGGCACCGAGCTTGTCGCGGGACACCTGGGCCCACCGGTAGAAGCTCTCCTGGACCGAGCCCGCGCACTCCTCCAGCCAGCTCTGGCGCTTCTTGTCGGCGTCGAAGAACTGCGGGGACTGCACGATCGCGATCGTGGGGTCGGCGAAGTAGGGCACCAGCTCGGTCAGGAAGTCCGCCCGCGGGCAGAAGTCGGCGTCGAAGATGACGATGAGGTCGCCCTCGGTGCGGTCGAAGGCGTACTTAAGGTTGCCGGCCTTCTTCAGCAGCGGGCGGTTGTCCCGCACGTCGTAGTCGAAGCCGTACTCCGCGGCGAGCTCGGCGACCTGCGGCCGGGCGGAGTCGTCCATGACCCGGACGACGAGCTCCCCCGCCCACGTCAGCCGGGCCACGTGCTCGTAGGTGTTGCGCAGCACCTCCAGCGGCTCACCGGCCGAGGGCAGGAAGACGTCGATGCTCGGGAGGGTCTCCGGCTCCCACAGCGCGACGGTGCGCTCGTGGTCCAGCCGGGTGATCCGGCGACGTCGGGTCGTGGCGATGTGCGTCAGGACCATGTAGCCGATGAAGATCGTGACCATCGGCCAGAACAGCCAGAGCGCCGGCGTCGTCGCCGAGAACAGCACCAGGCTCAGCGCCGCCGAGCAGGCGGCGACGGTGCGCATGGTGATGAACCAGATGTGCTGCTTGCCGAAGTAGGTGAACTTGTCCGCGTCGGTGGGTGCCGCGGGCAGCCCCTCGACGACCGGGGCCTGCCCGGCCAGCGGGCGCCAAGCCGGCCGGGTGCGGAGCGAGACCGCCGTGGACGCCGCGGGCTGGACGAGATCGGGGTGGGTGAGGTCGGGCATCACAGCTCCTCGAAGAGGGGGGCCAACATGGGCGCGAGCCAGGCCGCGTAGGTGTTCGTGACGTGTCCGTTGTCGCGGCGGACGGTCATGTTCTCGACGACCGCCGGGCAGGTCTGGGTGCAGAAGAACGGCAGGGTGTCGACGAACTGGTAGCCGGCCCGGTCGACCGCCGCGTGCACGGCGGTGTGCCGGTCCGGGAAGAACGCGAAGGCGCCGCTGACCGGCACCGCGCACTGCGACGCGTCGGCGAGGTGCTCCTGCAGGCAGGCCAGCGGGTCGTCTCCGACGTAGGGCGTGTCCTGCATGTAGACGATGCGGCTGTCGGCGCCGGCCATCGCCCGCAGCCCGTCGACGGTCGCCTGTCCCCACTCGTCGTCGGTCATCGAGCTCCAGACCACCTGGTCGCTCTGGCTGGACACGATCAGGTCCGGGTCCAGCGTCCGGACGCGCTCCTGGATGGCAGCCCGCCAGGTGGAGCACTCGGTGTAGGTGCGCTTGAGCTGGTCGCTGTAGACCGGCCCCATCTGGGCGATCGGGCAGGCCGACTTGGTGAAGCTGTAGAGCCGGTAGCCGTTGGCGCGGGCCTGCTCCTCCAGCGGGGCGAGCCACTGCTGGGCGTGGGAGTCCCCGATGAGCACCATCGTCCTGGCGCCCTGCGGGTCCCCGAACAGGCACTCCCCCTGCTCGGTCTCCAGGAAGTCCAGGTGGCAGCCGTCGGCGCTGGAGCTCGGGAGGTCGTCCCTCGCCACGCCCAGGGCCGGCGTGAGGTTCGACGGCAGCGCGGTGATGCCGGCGCTGGCGTCGATGGTGCGGCTGACCTCGGTGAGGTCCGCCGTCCGCAGCGCCACGGCCTGGCGCGCCTCGCCGGTGCCCACCAGGTTCGGCAGCGACAGGAGCAGGACGAACGCCGTCCCGGCCGCCACCGCGGACATCGCCGTCCCGGCCGCCAGCCAGCCGCGCAACGTGAGGCTGTGCCGTGCGGCCGCGTTCTCCAGGAAGTACGTGAGGACGGCGGCCCAGAAGGCCAGGAAGACGATCTCGACCTGGTAGCCCCAGCCCAGCTCACCACCGACCCAGGCCGGCAGCAGGATCAGCATCGGCCAGTGCCACAGGTACCAGGCGTAGGAGACCTTGCCCATGTACTGCATGGCCCCGTGGCCCAGCACCCTCTGGAGCGAGGGCACCTCGCCCAGCGTGCCCGCGGCCAGAAGCGCCGCTGCTCCGGCGACGGGGACGGCGGCCGCCCACCCGGGGTAGAGGGTGCGGTCGGTGTAGAGGAAGGCGGTGGCGACGATGGCCGCCGTCCCGGACCAGGCCAGCACGGCGCGGACGCCCTGGGGCATGACCAGGCGGTGGGCCAGCAGGGCGAGCAGGGCGCCGGCGCCCAGCTCCCACGCCCGGGTGTGGATGGAGAAGTAGGACAGCGAGGTGTCCTGCGGGGTCTGCACCACCGAGGCGAGGAAGGTGCCGGCGGAGATGAGCGCGATGGCGCCGACCATGAGCCTCCGGAAGTGCCTGCGGCGTCCGACCAGCAGGCAGAGCGCGATCAGCAGCGGCCAGACGACGTAGAACTGCTCCTCCACCGACAGCGACCAGAAGTGCTGCAGCGGTGAGGGCGGCGCGGTCGCGTTCTGGTACTGCACGCCCTCGAACGCGAGGTGGTAGTTGATCCCGTAGACGGCGGCGTAGAAGACGTCGGTCATGACCGACTGCGCCTGGGTCACGGGCAGGAACACCCGGGCCATGACGACGGAGAAGACCATGACGATCACGGCGGCCGGCAGCAGGCGCCGCATGCGCCGCCCGTAGAAGCGGCCGAAGGAGATCCGGCCGTCCCGCTCCGCCTCGGCGCTGAGCGCCGAGGTGATCAGGTAGCCGGAGATGACGAAGAAGACGTCGACGCCGACGTAACCGCCGGTCACCCCGGGCACGTTGGCGTGGTACAGGACGACCAGGAGCACGGCCACGGCCCGCAGGCCCTGGATGTCCGTGCGGTGCCGGCGAACGGCCGGTGGAGCCGATTTCTCCGCCATTGTCGGCGGTGGGCTCAGGGAGACTGTGGCCACGATTCCTCTGTCCCATCAGGGCGCGACTGCACCCGCGTAGAAGTGTGTTCCGCCAAACCGGTACGGCACCGGGCCGGGACCGTGCGGTGGCGGGGGTGGGGGGGGTCCGAGGGTCGTGTCGACCCGGACGGAGGCGACTACCGAAGGTCGCCGGACGTGACTCCGTCGACGCACTTCTCGGAGCGTCCCCCGAGGGTCCGTGTCGCCGGACAGCCTCGTCGTCGAGGCGCTGACACCATCATGACCAGGACATACGTCGTTCTGTCCAGCCCGCTGCGTTGCGGGTTCGTCAACTTCTGGTCACAACGTAGCGCATCCGTGCGGTTACGCAGAGCGAGAGACCGACATCACGCTCCGTGTCGACATCTCGACTTGACGACAGGCTGCGGCGTCCGTCAGGGTCGTCCCCAGACGCCTCGACCACGAGGCCGGCCGGCTGGTCCCCTGCCCACGGACCGCCTGCCCGCGAGCCGGCGTCCGCCATTGTCGGCGACCATTCCCCGGCTCGCCCTGCCCTTTTCGGGAATTGCACCCGACCAGCAGAGAAGAGACCGTTCATGAAGATCTCGGTCATCGGTTGCGGCTACCTGGGTGCGGTCCACGCCGCCTCGATGGCCGAGCTCGGGCACGACGTGGTGGGCATCGACGTCGACCCGGGGAAGGTCGCCCGGCTGTCCCGGGCGGAGGCCCCGTTCTACGAGCCCAGCTTCGAGGAGCTGCTCGGCACGTCCCTGGCCTCGGGGCGGCTGCGCTTCAGCACCGACATCGCCGACGCGGCCGGTTCGCGGGTCCACTTCGTCTGCGTCGGGACCCCGCAGAAGCGCGGCGAGTACGCCGCCGACCTGCGCTACGTCGAGGCCGCCGTCGAGTCCCTGCTCGAGGTCCTCGAGCCCGGCGACCTGGTCGCCGGCAAGTCCACCGTGCCCGTCGGGACCGCCGCCCGGCTGGCCGAGCTCATCGAGGGAAAGGTCCCCGGCGCGATGCTGGCGTGGAACCCGGAGTTCCTGCGTGAGGGCTTCGCGGTGGAGGACACGCTGCACCCCGACCGGCTGGTCTACGGCATCTCCCCCGGCGCCGGAGGACAGGCCGCCCGCGCCGTGCTGGACGAGGTCTACGCCCCGATCGTGGCCGCCGGCACGCCCCAGGTGGTCACCGACCACGCGACCGCAGAGATGGTGAAGACCGCGGCCAACTCGTTCCTGGCCACGAAGATCTCCTTCATCAACGCGATGGCCGAGCTGTGCGAGGCCACCGGCGCCGACGTCAAGCAGCTCGCCGACGCCATCGGCCACGACGACCGCATCGGCCGCAAGTTCCTCAACGCCGGCCTCGGCTTCGGCGGCGGCTGCCTGCCCAAGGACATCCGCGCCTTCATGGCCCGCGCCGGGGAACTCGGCGCCGACCAGGCGCTCACGTTCCTGCGCGAGGTCGACAACATCAACATGCGCCGCCGGATCCGGATGGTCGACCTGGCCCGCGAGGTCTGCGACGGCTCCCTCCTCGGCAAGCGCGTCGCCGTGCTCGGGGCCGCCTTCAAGCCCAACAGCGACGACATCCGCGACTCACCTGCGCTCAACGTCGCCGCCCAACTGCAGCTGCAGGGCGCCGTCGTCCGGGTCACCGACCCCGCCGCCGGCGAGAACATCCGGCGCAGCTGGTCCCAGCTCGACGTCGTGGACACCCCGGAGGAGGCGGCCGAGCGAGCCGACGCCGTCCTCCTGCTCACCGAGTGGACGCAGTACCGCGAGCTCGACCCGGTCGCCTTCGGTCGCGTCGTCGCCCGGAAGCGCGTGCTCGACGGCCGCAACGCCCTGGACGTGGACCGCTGGGTGGCTGCCGGCTGGAGCTACCGCGCACTCGGCCGCCGCGCCGGCTGACCGGACGCGCGTGACCCGCTGGCGCGCCCCGTCCGGTGCGCGGACCTAGGGTGAGCGGCGTGCGCGTAGGAGTGGTGACGAGGGAATGGCCGCCGGACGTCTACGGGGGCGCGGGGGTGCACGTCGAGCACCTCGTGGCGGCCCTGCGTGGCCTCGACGGTGGCCCGGAGATCGACGTGCACTGCTTCGGCGGTCCGCGCGCCCAGGGCACGCCCGGGGCTGATGCGACCGGCTACGCGGTGCCCGCCGGTCTGCAGTCGGCCAACGGTGCGCTCCAGGCCGTCGGGGTGGACGTCGAGATGGCCGCGGCGCTGGCCGGGGTCGACCTGGTCCACTCCCACACCTGGTACGCCAACACCGCCGGCATCCTGGCCCAGCTGGTGCACGGCAGCGCCCACGTGGTGACCGCGCACTCCCTCGAGCCGCGCCGGCCGTGGAAGGCCGACCAGCTCGGCGGGGGCTACCGGCTCTCCTCCTGGGTCGAGCGCACCGCCTACCAGGCCGCCGACGCCGTCATCGCGGTCAGCCGCGGCATGAAGGCCGACGTCCTCGACGTGTACCCGGAGCTCGACCCGGCGAAGGTGCTCGTCGTCGGCAACGGCGTCGACGCGCAGGCCTACCGCCCGATCGAGGCGCCCGACGTCGTCCGCTCCGTGGGCGTCGACCCCGACCGGCCCTACGCGCTGTTCGTCGGCCGCATCACCCGGCAGAAGGGCCTGATGCACCTGTTGGCCGCCGCCGACCAGCTGCCGCCGGAGGCCGGGCTGGTGCTGTGCGCCGGCGCACCGGACACCCCGGCCGAGCGCCAGCAGTTCGCCGACGGCGTCGCCGCGCTGCAGGCCCGCCGGTCCGGCGTCGTGTGGATCGAGCAGATGCTGCCGCGCGAGCAGCTGGTCCCGCTGATCACCGGCGCGACCGTGTTCGTCGTCCCGTCGGTGTACGAGCCGCTGGGCATCGTCAACCTGGAGGCCGCGGCCTGCGGGACGGCGGTCGTGGCCAGCGCCGTGGGCGGCATCCCCGAGGTCGTCGACGACGGGCGCACCGGCCTGCTGGTGCCCTACACCGAGGACGACCCGGCCGCCTTCGCCACAGGCCTGGCCGCCCGGATGTCCGAGCTGCTCGCCGACCCCGCCCGGGCCGCCGAGATGGGCCGGGCAGGTCGTGAGCGCGTGCTGGCCGAGTTCGGCTGGCCGGCGATCGCCCAGCAGACCGTGCAGGTCTACGAACAGGTCCTCGCCGCCCGCAGCTGAAGGCCGGTGGCCGGCCTCACGTGAGGCCGGCCACCGCCCTCAGGACTGCTGCCGATCGGTCGGCCCCTGCGCCGGGGGCCTCTCTCACAGCTCCGGCTTGAGCTGCACCTTCACGTAGCCGTCGGCCTTCTGCTGGAACTTCGCGTAGGCGTCGGGTGCCTCCGACAGCGGCAGCCGGTGGGTGGCAAAGGAGTCGACGCCCAGCGGGTCGTCGTCACCGAGCAGCGGCATGATCTCCGGGACCCACTTCTTGATGTTGGCCTGGCCCATGCGCAGCTGGATCTGCTTGTCGAACATGGTGACCATCGGCATCGGGTCGGCCGCGCCGCCGTAGACGCCGGAGACCGAGATGGTCCCGCCGCGGCGGACGATGTCGATCGCGGAGTACAGCGCGCTCATCCGGTCGACACCGGCCTCCTGCATGAGCGGCGCCGACAGCGCCTTGGGCAGCAGCCCGGCCGCCTTCTGCACGAAGCCGGCGACCGGCGACCCGTGAGCCTCCATGCCGACGGCGTCGAGCACCGAGTCCGGGCCGCGGCCGTCGGTCATGTCGCGGATCGCGTCGCCGAGGTCGCTCTCGTGCTCGCGCAGGTCGACGACCTCGATGCCGCGCAGCCGGGCGCGCATCAGCCGCTCGGTGACCAGGTCGACGCCGATGACCCGGTACCCCTTGTGCTTGGCGATCCGGCAGGCGAAGTCACCGATCGGACCCAGGCCGAGCACGACGAGCGTGCCGCCCTCGGGCACGCCGGCGTACTCCACGCCCTGCCAGGCGGTGGGCAGGATGTCCGACAGGTAGGCGAACCGGTCGTCCGGCGGCCCGTCGGGGAGCTTGATGTGGGTGAACTGGGCCTGCGGCACCCGCAGGTACTCCGCCTGCCCGCCCGGCACCTCGCCGTAGAGCTTGGAGAAGCCGAACAGCGCGGCACCCATGCCCTGGTCGCGCACCTGGGTGGTCTCGCACTGGGTGTACAGCTGCCGCTGGCACATCCAGCAGTGCCCGCAGGAGATCTGGAACGGGATGGAGACCCGGTCCCCCACCTGGAGGTCACCGGTCTGCGAGCCGACCTCGACGACCTGCCCCATGGCCTCGTGGCCCAGGACGTCGCCCTTGCCCATGAACGGGGAGAGCGGGTCGTACAGGTGCAGGTCCGAGCCGCAGATGTTGGTGGTGGTCACCCGGATCACCGCGTCGGTCGGCTCCTGGACGAAGGGGTCGGGGACCTCCTCGACGCGGACGTCCGCGGTGCCGTGCCAGGTCACTGCCTTCATGGGGGGGTCCGATCGTCAGGGACGCACAAGATCACGTCGTCCCTGGACGGGTGCCCCTGGCCGGGCGGGGCAAACGGCCCGGCGTCAGGGCCAGATGGAGGCGACGACGATCGCCGAGACCGCCAGCGTTGAGGCCGCGCTCACCAGGCTGGCCGGGTGGAACCCGACCTCGACCAGGTGCTGCCCCAGCTTGCCGGGGGTGAGCAGGTCGAGCACGAAGAAGGCGACCACCTGCAGGGCGATGCCGACCAGCCCGAAGACGACGGTGTCGAGCAGCGCGTCACCGAAGCCGCTGGTGCCGTTGGTCCAGATCGTGGTGAACGCGATCGCGCCCTGCCCGAGGAACACCGCGGCGAGCGCGATGCCGGCGTTGACCGACCGCTCCTCGTAGATGTGCCGGGCCAGGTGGCCGGGGGTGAGCAGGTCGAGGACGACGGCGCCCAGGACGAGGAGCACGATGCCGACGCCGGTGTAGGCGACTGCGTAGCCGATGCTGGCCAGCACGAGAGGGACCTCCAGGTGGGGACGGCGGAGCGGTGCGAGCCTAGGGGCAGCGCCACGCCACGCGGTGGAACAGCCCCCGGCCCGGCGGCGCTGCACCTCCTGTGACCGACGCGCTGACGCTCTTCGACGACCTGGAGCCGGTCGAGGTACCGGTCGACAGCCGCCTGCTCCAGGTGCGCACCGTCTACACCGAGCCCGCCGCCGCTGCCTCCCCCCGCGGCCGGCAGGTGCTGGCCCGGTTCCCCGGCGCCGAGGTGGTCGAGGTGCCCTCGCACTGGCAGATCCCCGACCTGCACGGCAACGAGGGCAACGTCGAGCGCTGGGTGCGGGTCAAGACCGAGACGCTGGTGCTCGGGGTCAAGAAGGGCGTGGCCGTGCGCCCCAACGGCCGGTCGGCGGACTTCATCGCCCCCTCCACCGCCAACGGCTGCGCGATGGCCTGCGCCTACTGCTACGTGCCGCGGCGCAAGGGCTACGCCAACCCGATCACGGTCTTCACCAACATCGACCAGATCACCCGGGCGGTGGTCCGCCACGTCGACCGGCAGGGCGTGAAGCCCGAGCCCAACGAGTGCGACCCGTTCGACTGGGTCTACGACCTCGGCGAGAACAGCGACTGCTCGGTCGACGCGCTGGTCAGCGACAACGTCGCCGACCTGATCGCCACCTTCCGCACGCTGCCCACGGCCAAGGCGTCCTTCGCGACCAAGTTCGTCAACCGGCAGCTGCTCGACCTGGACCCGCAGGGCCGCACCCGGGTGCGCTTCTCCCTCATGCCCGACGCCGACGCCAAGCTCCTCGACGTCCGCACCAGCCGCATCGACGAGCGGATCGACGCGATCGACGACTTCGTCGAGGCCGGCTACGAGGTGCACCTCAACTTCTCCCCCGTCGTGCTGCGCGACGGCTGGGAGGCGGACTGGACGGAGCTGCTGCGCCGACTGGACGACGAGCTGTCCGAGGCCACCAAGGCCCAGGCGGCCACCGAGATCATTATGCTGACCCACAACGAGCAGCTGCACGAGGTCAACCTCGGCTGGCACCCGCAGGCCGAGGAGGCGCTCTGGCGACCGGAGCTGCAGCAGCCCAAGGTCAGCCAGAACGGCATGCTCAACGTCCGCTACCGCAACGACGTCAAGCGCGCCGGGGTCGACCGGCTGCAGCAGCTCATCGCCCGGCACGCCCCGTGGCTGCGGGTCCGGTACGCGTTCTGATGCCCGTCCTGTCGTTGCTCGACCGCTCGCGGACCCGCGCCGGTGAGCCCGAGCCCGCGGCCCTGACCGGCACGGTCGACCGCGCCGTCCGGGCCGAGCAGCTGGGCTACGCGCGGTTCTGGGTCGCCGAGCACCACGGCGTCCCGGGCGTCGCCGGATCCGCACCGGCGGTGCTGCTGGCCGCCATCGCCGGCCGGACGACGCGGGTCCGGCTCGGCTCGGCGGGCGTGATGCTGCCGCACCACCAGCCGCTGGTGGTCGCCGAGCAGTTCGCCACCCTGTCGGCCTTCGCCCCCGGCCGGGTCGACCTGGGGCTGGGCCGCTCCCCCGGCTTCACCCCACCGGTGCGCCGCGCACTGCGCTCGGGCGACGAGCCGGACTTCGCCGCCGACCTGTCCGAGCTGCGCGCCTTCCTCACCGGGACGGCGGAGGTGACGATGCACCCGCGCCCGGACGGCGACGTCCCGCTGCACGTGCTGGCCACCGGCCGCGGCCTGGCGGTGGCCGCGGAGCTCGGGCTGCCGGTGGTCGTCGGGGGGCCGCTGCTGGGCGTGGCCGGCGACCCCGGGCCCGGGCTGGCCGCGCTGGCCGCCTACCGCCGCTCCTACCGGCCCAGTGCGCAGGCGCCGGAGCCACGGGTGTCGGTGAGCCTCGACGTCCTGGTCGCCGACACCGCGACCGAGGCCGCCGACCTGCTGCTGCCCGAGGCGTGGGCGATGGCGCAGGCCCGCACGGCCGGTGCCTTCCCGCCGCTCGAGCCGGTGGCCGCGATCCGTGCGCACGACTGGACGGCGCGGCAGCGGCAGTACGTCGAGCAGACCACGGCCGGGGCGATCGCCGGCACCGCCGCCCAGGTGGAGAGCCGGCTCGCCGAGCTGTTCGAGCGCACCGGCGCGGCCGAGCTGGTCGCCTCCAGCAGCACCTTCGACCGCGCTGCCCTGTCCGCCTCGGACGCCGCTCTCGCCGGGCTCCTCGGCCTGCCGGCCGGAGCCCGAGGGGGCCTGCGAGCGGCGGCGGACGGGTAGTCCGACCTCAGCGGGGCAGGGCGGCGGCGAGGGCGTCGCCGTCCCGGCCGTGGACCACCGGCACCTCCCCGAGGTGCTCCACGCGCGCCGCGCCGCCGGTGGTGTCGCGCAGGAGCACCGCGCGCACCCGGTCCGGGTGGGCGCGGGTGAACTCCTCGTACAGCGCGGGGTCGTGCTCGCCGGTGTCGCCGACCAGCGTCCAGCGCACGCCCGGCAGGTCGGCGGCCAGCCGCCGCAGCGAGGCCCGCTTGTGCGCCTGCCCGTCGCGGAACCAGCGCGTGGGCGTCGGCCCCCAGTCGGTGAGCAGCAGCGCGCCCGGCGGGAAGCCGTGCCCCGCCAGAAAGCGGGACAGCGGACCGGCCAGGTTCCACGGCCCGTTGCTCAGGTAGACCACCGGCACGTGCGGCGCCCCCGACGTCAGCTCGCGCAGCAGCCGCACCATCCCCGGCACCGGCTCCCGGCGTCCCATCGGCAGCACGAAGGTGCGCCAGGCGGCCCGCAGCGGGGTGGTGATCCCGGTGACCAGCACCGTGTCGTCGATGTCGCACACCACGCCCCGGGCGGCGTCCGGTGAGGCGAGGTGCACCCTCGCGCTCGCCTCGCGGTCGCCGGCCCGGAGCACCACCGGCAGCGCGCCGGCGTCGGGCAGGTCCAGCGACAGGGTCACGTCGATCAGCCCGTCGTCGTCGCTGAGGACGACGGTGCGCAGCCCCCCGACCTCGACGACCACCTCGGTGCGCGGGCTCTCCAGCGTGAGGAACCGCTGCCAGCCGGGCACCGCGCGGCGCTCGGCCGGCCGGGCGCCCGGCGGCGCCAGCAGCACCCGGCCGAGCACCCGCACCCGGTCGCCGCTGCCGTAGCCGGGGTGGGCGAGGACGGCCGGTGTCCACCCCGCCCGGCGCGCTCCCCGGGAGGCGAGGTCGCGGAGGGCGGCGTCGGCGCGTCGGGCCAGCGCAGGGAGTGGGGGCACCCCGGCAGCCTGCCACCGTGGTCACTCCGGAACGAGATCGGCCAGGACTGGCGGACACGGACGCCAACGGGGCCCACCTGGGCGTGCGCTGTGCCACGGTGCTCCCGACCAGCCCACCCCTCGTCCAGGAGGCCCCGTGCCAGCCGTCGAGATGCACGCGGTGACCAAGACCTACGCCCGCCGCGGGAAGCCGCCCCAGAAGGCGCTGGACGACCTCGAGCTGGTGGTCGAGACCGGCGGTGTGCACGGCTTCCTCGGCCCCAACGGGTCGGGCAAGACGACGTCCATCCGGGTCCTGCTCGGTCTCATCCGCCCCGACGCGGGCGAGGTGCGACTGCTCGGCCGGCCGGTGCCGGCGGGGCTGCCCGAGGTGATCGGCAGCGTCGGCGCCCTGGTCGAGACGCCGCTGTTCTTCCCCGGCTTCTCCGGCCGCCGCAACCTGCGGCTGCTCGCCGAGGCCGCCGGGCTGCCCCGCACGCGGGTCGAGGAGGTGCTGGAGACCGTCGAGCTCCGCGACCGCGCCGACGACCGCTTCAAGGGCTACTCCCTCGGCATGAAGCAGCGCCTCGGCATCGCCGCGGCGCTGCTCAAGGCACCGCAGCTGCTGATCCTGGACGAGCCGAGCAACGGCCTGGACCCGGCCGGCATCCGCGACGTCCGCGAGCTCATCCGCCGGCTCGGCGCCGACGGGTCGACCACCGTGCTGCTCAGCTCGCACCTGCTCACCGAGATCGAGCAGGTCGCCGACCGCGTCTCGATCATGGCCCGCGGCCGCTGCATCGCCACCGGCCCGGTGCACCAGGTGCTCGCCGGCCGCAGCACCGGGGACGTGCGGGTCCGCGTGCCCGACCGCGCCGCGGCCGCCGCCGTGCTCACCGCCGCGGGGTACGCGGTCAGCCCCACCGACGACGGGCTGCTCGTGTCCGCCGTCCCGGCCCCGGGTGAGGTCACCCGGGTGCTCGCCGAACACGGCCACTACCTGGAGGAGCTGACACCGGTGGCAGCAGACCTGGAGAGCGCGTTCCTAGCGCTGACGGCGGAGCCGGCATGAGCGCCGTCCTGACCCCGACCGACGCCCCGGCCACCGTCCCGGCCGGCCGCTTCGGCGGCCTGCTGCGCGCCGAGACCCACCGCTTCACCGCCCGCCGGTTCATCCAGGTGCTGCTCGGGCTGGCCGTGCTCGGCTGGGTCGGCGTCCTCGGGCTGGGCTTCCTCAACTTCGCCTCGACCACCCCCGAGCGGCTGGCCTCGGCCGAGGCCAGCCGGCAGGAGCAGGTCGACCAGCAGGACGTCTACCGGGAGGACTGCCTGGCGAACGCGCCCGCCGGCGTCTCCCCGGACGAGTACTGCGGCCCGCCGCTGGTGGCCGAGGACCTGGAGCTGAAGTACTACATCGACCCGGCTCCCTTCTCCCTCGGTGCGAACGGTGCGGACGGCGCAGTGGCCTTCAGCGCCGCCGCCTCCGTGCTGGCCTTCCTGGTCGCGGCCACCTACGTCGGCGCGGAGTGGTCGAGCCGGTCGATGTCGGCGCTGCTGTTCTGGGAGACCCGGCGTCCACGCGTCATGGGCGCGAAGACGGCGGTCGTCGCCGTCGCGTCGGCGCTGATCGGCGTCGTCGCGCAGCTGTCCTGGCTCGCCCTGGCCGGCATCTGGCAGGCCACGGTCGGCGACGGCGCCGACCTGCCCGACCACTTCTGGTCGACGCTGCTCGGCGCGCAGGGCCGCGGGGTCCTGCTCACCCTCTTCGCCGGGCTGCTCGGCTTCGGCCTGACCAACCTGGTGCGCAACACCGGGGCGGCGCTGGGCGTGGGGTTCGTGTACTTCGCCGTCCTGGAGACCGCGGTGCGGGCCGTCCGGCCGACCTGGCAGCCCTGGCTGCTCACCAACAACGCCGCCGCGCTGGTGATGCCGAAGGGGCTCACGCTCTACACCGGCTACGACCCGATCTCCGGCAACTCCATCGAGTACCAGCTGCAGAACCTGCAGGCCGGGGTGTACATGGCCGTGGTGACCGCGGTCGTGGTGGGCGTGGGCATCGTCCTGTTCAGCCGCCGGGACGTGCACTGAGCCGGGTGCAGGCGCGGACCACCCCGGTCCGCGCCTGCGCCCCTGCCAGGATCGGCTCGTGACCACGCTGCGCCCCGCGACCGTCGAGGACGCCGCCGGCATCGGTCCCTGCCACCTCGCCTGCTGGCAGGAGACCTACGCGGGCCTGCTCTCGCCGGAGTTCTTCGCCACCCGCACGCCCGAGCGGTTCACCGCCAACTGGGCCCGGACGCTGGCCGACCCGGCCACCGCTGCGGTCACCGTCGCGGAGGTGGACGGCGAGGTGGTCGGCTTCGCGCTGGCCGTACCGAGCCGGGACACCCCGCCGGTGCGGGACGAGGAGCTCGCGATGATCTACGTCCGCGCCGCCCACCACGGCAGCGGGCTCGGCCAGGCGCTGCTGGACACGGTCCTCGGTGACCGGCCCGCGTCGCTGTGGGTGGCCGAGGAGAACCCGCGGGCACGGCGGTTCTACCAGCGCAACGGCTTCACCGCCGACGGTGCGCGCACCGTGCTCGAGTCGTGGGAGGGGCTGGCCGAGGTCCGCATGGTGCGCTGACCGGACGGCCCGACGGCGGGCCGGACCGGGAATTGCGCACAGCGCGCCCATCGGACACCGTGGCGCCGTGCGCAGACGTCACTTCCTGGCCGCCGGTGGCGCGCTGTTCCTCACCGCGTGCAGCCGCACCGTCCCGACCCCGGTCGCGGCACCCACGACGTCGGCGCCGCTGCCCACCCCGGCAGCGCCCACCACCAGCGCGGCACCCACCCCGACGCCGACCCCCACCCCGACCCGGGGGACGGCGGCGGAGATCGCGGCCCGCTCCACCGTGCCGGTGCTCTGCTACCACCAGCTGCGCGAGCTCGAGCCGGACGACGGCGAGTACTCCCGGTCCATCACCTTCCCGCCGGCGACGTTCCGGGCGCAGCTGGAGGCGGTCCGCGACGGCGGCCGCACCCCGATCCGGGCAGCAGCACTGCTCGACCACCTGGAGTTCGGCACCCCGCTGCCGGAGAAGCCGGTGCTGCTGACCTTCGACGACGGCTCGGCCGGCCACGCCACGGTGGCCCTGCCGCTGCTGCAGGAGCTGGGCTTCCCGGCGATGTTCTTCCCCATGACGGTCGTGCTGGACAAGCCGAACTGGCTCAGCCGGGACGACCTCCGCCGCCTCGACGCCGCGGGCATGGAGATCGGCGCCCACACCTGGGACCACCAGCGGCTGGACCGGCTCCCCGACGACCAGTGGCACACCCAGCTCGACGAGCCCGCGGCCACGCTGGCGGAGGTCCTCGGGCGCCCGGTCGACGTGATGGCCTACCCCTTCGGCGTCTGGGCCCCGCGCACCCTCCCGCACGTCACCGAGGCGGGGTACCGGGCGGCCTTCCAGCTCGCCGAGGCCGTCGACCCCGAGCAGCCGATGCTCACCATCCGCCGGGTCATGCCCTCCCCCACCTGGGACGGCGACACCCTGCTCGCCCACCTCGACGAGGACTTCACCCCCGGCGCCTGACCCGCCGGCTCCTCCGGGGCACCGGCCGGGGGCGGTTACCGTGGGCGGCATGGCCCGGGTCGTCGTCGTGGGTGCCGGGCTCGGTGGACTCGCGGCGGCCGCACGGCTGGCCGCCGGCGGGCACGCGGTGACCGTGCTGGAGCAGGCACCGCAGGTCGGCGGCAAGCTCGGCTGGTACAGCCGCGACGGCCACGCCTTCGACACCGGCCCCAGCCTGGTGACGCTCCCGCAGGTCCTCGAGGACCTCTTCGCCGACACCGGCGCACCGCTGCGCGACGTCCTCCCCCTGCAGCGGCTGGACCCCGCGGTCGCCTACCGCTTCGCCGACGGGACGACGACCTCGGTCCCCGGCCACCGCGAGCAGATCGCCGACCGGCTGGACGCCGACCTCGGCCCCGGCAGCGGCGCCCAGTGGACCGCGCTGCTCACCCGCGCCGAGGCCATGTGGCGGGCCACCGAGCAGCCCTTCCTCCGCTCCCCGCTGGCCGGTGCCGCGACCCTGGCGAAGCTGGCCCGGCAGACCGCCGACCTGCGCACCATCGCCCCCGGCCGCACGCTGCGCGGGATGGGCGGGCGGTACCTCACCGACCCGCGGCTGCGGATGCTGCTGGACCGCTACGCCACCTACTCCGGCTCCGACCCGCGCCGGGCACCCGCCGCGCTGCTCACCGTGCCGTGGGTCGAGCAGGCCTTCGGCTCCTGGTACGTCCCCGGCGGGCTGCACCGACTGCCCGCGGCCGTGGCCGACCGCGCCGTCGAGCGGGGCGCGGTGGTCCGCACCGACGCCGCGGTGACCGAGGTGCTCGTGAGCGGTGGCCGGGCGTCGGGGGTGCGGCTGGCCGACGGGGAGGTGGTGCCCGCCGACGTCGTGGTCTGCAATGCCGACGCCGCCGCGCTCTACGGCCGGCTGCTGCCCCCGGCGGCACCGGTGCGCCGGGCCCGGGCCGGGCTGCGGCGGGTCACCCCGTCGTCGTCCGGGCTGGTGCTGCTGCTGGCCCTGCGCGGCCGCACGCCCGGCCTCGCCCACCACACCGTGCTGTTCCCCGACGACTACGACGCCGAGTTCGACGCGCTGTTCGGCCGCCGGGGCCCGAAGCGACCGGTGCACGACCCGACGGTCTACGTCAGCGCCCCCGACGACCCGGCCACCCGCCCGGACGACGACAGCGAGTCGTGGTTCGTGCTGGTCAACGCACCCCGGCACGAGCCCGGCACCGGCGTCGACTGGACCGCGCCCGGCCTGGCCGACGCCGAGGCCGACCGGGTGCTGGGCGTCCTGGCCGCCCGCGGGCTCGACGTCCGCGACCGGGTGCGCTGGCGCGTGGTGCGCACCCCGGCCGACCTCGAGCGGGAGACCGGCAGCGTGGGCGGCTCGATCTACGGCACCTCCAGCAACGGTGCGCGGGCGGCGTTCCTGCGCCCGGCCAACGCCGCACCGCTGCCCGGGCTGTTCCTGGTGGGCGGCTCCGCGCACCCCGGCGGTGGGCTGCCGCTGGTGACCCTGTCCGCGCAGATCGTCGCCGGGCTCGTCGGTCCGGCCTGAGCGCTGCGCCCGCGGGGTGCACCGCTTACGGTCGGACGTACCGGGAGTTCTCGGAACAGCGACGACCAGGGAGCAACGTGAGCACTGACGCTCAGCCCACCACCACCGCCTTCGACGACGCCGTCACCGCGGTCCGCGGCGGCGCGGACCCGGCGGCCGAGGCCACCCGCCTGTACGAGCAGCTGACCCCCGACGAGCAGCTCGGGCTGCTCGACGGCGACTGGCAGTTCTGGGACGGCTTCCTGGCCATGCTCACCGGCGGCTACAACACCGTGCCGATCCCGCACGGGGCGGTGGAGCGGCTCGGCGTCCCGGGCACCCAGTTCGTCGACGGCCCGCGCGGCGCCGTCTCCGGCAACGGCACCGCCTTCCCGGTCTCCATGGCCCGCGGCGCCACCTGGGACGTCGAGCTCGAGGAGCGGATCGGTGACGTCATCGGCCGTGAGGTGCGGGCGGTCGGCGGCAACTTCTTCGGCGGCGTCTGCATCAACCTGCTGCGCCACCCCGCCTGGGGCCGCGCGCAGGAGACCTACGGCGACGACCCGCACCACCTCGGCGAGATGGGCGCCGCCCTCGTGCGCGGCACCCAGCGGTACGTGATGGCCTGCGCCAAGCACTACGCGCTCAACTCGATGGAGAACGCCCGCTTCACGGTCGACGTCACCATCGACGACGAGACGCTGCACGACGTCTACCTGCCGCACTTCAAGCGCACCGTCGACGAGGGCGTCGCGGCGATCATGAGCGCCTACAACTCGGTCAACGGCGAGTGGGCCGGGCAGAACCGGTACCTGCTCACCACCGTGCTGCGCGACCAGTGGCGCTGGGACGGGATCACCGTCAGCGACTTCATCTGGGGCCTGCGCGACGCCGGCGCCTCGCTGGAGGCCGGGCTGGACCTGGAGGAGCCGTTCACCCAGCAGCGCGGCCAGCACCTGCGCGGGCAGCTGGAGGACGGGACGGCGTCCTGGGACAGCGTGCGGCGCTCCGGCGTCCGGATGATCGCGGCGATGCTGCGCTCGTACGCCACCCGCACCGACGGCGAGTTCACCCCCGCGCTCATGGCCGGTGACGAGGCCCGCGCGCTGGCCCGCGAGGCGGCCACCCGCGCCATGGTGCTGCTGCGCAACGAGCCGGTCGACGGCGCTCCCCTGCTGCCGCTGGACCCGGCGACGGTCACCTCGATCGCGGTCATCGGCCGGCTGGCCACCGCGGGCAACATGGGCGACCACGGCTCCTCCGACGTCCGCGCGCCCAGCAGCAGCACCCCGCTCGACGGCATCACCGCCGCGTTCCCCGGCGCCCGGGTCACCCTGGTGGAGGACGACGACCCGGCGGCTGCCGCAGCAGCGGCCGCCGACGCCGACGTGGCGATCGTGGTCGCCGGCTTCGACGCCGAGGACGAGGGCGAGTACGTCGGCCCGGACACCATGACCGACCCGGCGCTGGTGGCGCTCTACCCGCCGCGCCCGGACGGCGTGCAGGCCACCGGCGACGAGGTCGTGATGACCGCCGGCGAGGGCTTCGGCGGCGACCGCTCCTCGCTGCGCCTGCGCCCGGTGGACGAGCAGGTCATCGCGGCCACCGTCGCGGCCAACCCGCGCACCGTGGTGACGATGGTGGCGGCCGGCCCGGTGCTGACCGAGGAGTGGCGCCAGCGCGTTCCGGCGATCGTGCTGATGTGGTACGCCGGGATGGAGGGCGGCGTGGCCCTGGCCGACGTCCTCACCGGTGCCGCCGAGCCCTCGGGCCGGCTGCCGTTCTCGGTGCCCACCAGCGAGGAGCACCTGCCCTTCTTCGACGTTGACGCCACCGCGATCACCTACGACCGCTGGCACGGCCAGCGGCTGCTGGACCGCCTCGGCGTCGAGGCCGCGTACCCGCACGGGTTCGGGCTGTCCTACACGTCGTTCACCATCGGCGAGGTGACCGCGGCCGGGGACACCGTCACCGCCACGGTCACCAACACCGGCGACCGGGACGGCCGGCACGTCGTGCAGGTCTACGGCCGCACCCTGACCGGCGGCTACGCCGGCGAGCGTGCCGTGGTCGGCTTCGCCCCCGTCGCCGTGCCCGCGGGTGGCTCGGTGACCGTCGAGGTCCCCGTCTCCCTGCTGGCGCTGGCCCGCTGGGACGCCGACCGCCGCGAGCGCGTGCTGCCCGAGGTCAGCGACGTCGAGCTCGAGGTCGGCGCCCACGCGCACGACCCGCAGGCCACCGTCCTGCGACTCGCCTGAGCCCTGCCTCCCGTCCCCGGCTCAGGCCGGGGCCGGGAGGCGTCGGCCCGCCTGCAGCCGGTACTGCCGGGGCGAGCTGCCGGTGACCCGCTTGAAGGCGTTGCTCAGCGCGCTCTCCGAGCCGTAGCCGACCGTGCGGGCGATGACGGCCAGGGTGTCCGAGCCGTCCCGCAGCCGCTCGGCCGCCAGCTCGATCCGCCAGCGGGTGAGGTGCTCCAGCGGCCCGTTGCCCAGCGCCCGGCTGAACCGTGCCGCCAGCGTCGACCGCGAGACCGCGGCGGTGGCGGCGAGCTCGGCGACCGTCCACGGGTGCGCGGGCCGGGCGTGCATCGCCCGCAGCGCCGGCGCGACCACCGGGTCGGCCAGCGCGGCGAGCAGCCCCGGCGCGTCCTCGCCGGCGGTGGCCAGGTGCGCCCGCAGCACCTGCACGAGCATCACCAGGACCAGGTGCTCCACGACCAGCCGGGACCCGATCCCCGGGTGCCGCACCTCGCGCTCCAACTGCTGCAGCGACCAGTCCAGCGCGCCCGCCTCCGCCGTCCCGGCCGGCACCCGGACCACCGGGGGCAGGCCGTCGAGCAGCAGGGTGCGCGCCCGGTCCCCGAAGTCGAAGCTGCCGCCCAGGGCCAAGAACTCCTCGCCCGCACCGGCCCGGGCGAGGCCGTCGGCCGCCGCGGCCACGTAGAGCGGGTGGGCCGGCTGCGGTTGCACGGTCAGGTCGCTGCCCACCACGAACGGGCGCGGCCGGGTGACCAGGCAGCAGTCGCCAGTGCCGAGCACGACCGGCTCCGGCTCGCCCTCGACCTGCAGCAGCGCGGTGCCCCGCCGGACGCCGACGAACTTCACCCCGGCCGGCGGCGGGAAGGCGACGGCCCAGTCGCCCCCGGCGACCAGCGGGGCCGACAGCGAGCCGCGCACCCCGAGCAGGCGCAGCACGTCGTCCAACGGGTCCACCGCGATGTCGGACGACGGCGCAACTACGCCGGTCTCCGCAGCATGGGCAGTCCAGCCTGGCACGCAGACCATGGTGGCATGTCCTCCCTCACCACCCCCTTCCCCGCGTCCGCCACCGCCGCCGAGGTGCTCGCCGGCGTCGACCTCACCGGACGCCGCTACCTCGTCACCGGCGGGGCCGGCGGACTGGGCAGGGAGACCGTCCGCGCGCTCGCCGGCGCCGGGGCCGGCGTCACCGTCGCCACCCGCGACCCCGCCGCCGCCGCGGGGCTCACCGCCGAGTTCCCCGCGGTCGACGCCGTCGCCCTCGACCTCGCCGACCCGGCGTCCGTGCGCGCCGTCGTCGCCGGGTGGACCGGCCCGCTCGACGGCCTGGTCGCCAACGCCGGGGTGATGGCGCTGCCCACCCGGCAGCTGACCGCCCAGGGCTGGGAGCTGCAGCTGGCGACGAACTTCCTGGGCCACTTCCAGCTCGCGACCGGGCTGCGCGGTGCGCTCGCGGCAGCCGGTGGCCGCGTCGTCGTCGTGAGCTCCGGCGCCCAGCTGATGGGCGGGGTGGACCTGGACGACCCGCAGTTCGAGCGCCGTCCCTACGACCCGTGGGCGGCCTACGCGCAGTCCAAGACCGCCGACGTGCTGCTCGCCGTGGGCATCTCCCGGCGCTGGGGGGCCGACGGGATCACCGCCAACGCCCTGGCCCCGGGGTGGATCCACACCGACCTGGTCCGGCACCTCGACACCGCCACCATGCAGGCCCTGGGTGCGATGGACGCCGACGGGCAGCTGCTCACCCCCGCCCACTACAAGACCCCCGCGCAGGGCGCCGCCACCACCGTCCTGCTCGCCGCCTCCCCGCTGCTCGCCGGGGTGACCGGCCGCTACTTCGAGGACAACCAGGAGGCCGTGGTCGTGCCGGGCGGGACCGCGTCGGGCAGCGGCATGGTCGCGGACTGGGCGGTCGACCCGGCCGCCGCCGACCGGCTCTGGGAGCTCGCGCTCCGCGCCGGCTGACCGGTCAGGCGTCCCGGCGGCGGAAGACCAGGTGGCCGGCCAGCAGGACGGCGGCGGTCTCGGCGGCGAAGACCGCGAAGCCGGTCCAGGGCGAGAGCGCCACCGGGCTGAACGAGACCGCGGTGGCCACCTGGCTGCCGGCGTTGCCGGGCAGGAGCTTCGCGACCCACTCGCCCCACTCACCGGGCAGCACGTAGGCGAGGTTGCCGATCACCAGCACCAGCGCCATGCCGACGGTCAGCGCGGCGGCGGTGTGCCGGACCAGCAGCCCCAGCCCGAGGGCGAACAGGCCGAGGCCGGCGAGGTAGAGGCCACTGCCGAGCAGCGCGCGGAGCACCCCGTCGTCGGACAGCGCCAGGCCGACGCCCTCGCGGTCGAGGAACCAGTTGCCGCCGAGGTACCCCACCACCGCGGTCACGGTCCCGGCGACGAACAGGACGCCGGTGACCACCAGCGCCTTGGCCGCCAGCACCCGTCCGCGCCGGGGCACCGCGCTCAGCGTCGCCCGGATCATGCCGGTGCCGTACTCGCCGGTGACCACCAGCGTGCCCAGCGCGATCGCGGCCAGCTGGGAGAAGACCAGCCCCCAGGTGAGGAACGACCCGGCGGCCTCCCCCGCCTCGCCGCTGGCGATCTCGGCCGCGGCGGCCCAGCAGACCAGGGTCGTCAGGCCGGCGCCGAGGACGAACAACAGCACCAGCGACCAGCGCGTGGAGCGCACGGTCCAGAACTTGACCCACTCGGCCGCCAGGGCCTCGCGGAACCCGACCCGGTGCACACCGGGCACGTTCCGGCGGGGGTCGAGGTGGACGGTGTCGACGGTGGCGGTCATCGGACGGCCTGCGCTTCCCGGACCCGCGCCCCGGAGGCGTACTCGACGCTGTCGGCGGTGAGGGTCATGAACGCGTCCTCCAGCGAGGAGCGCACCAGGGTCAGCTCCTGCAGGTGGAGTCCGGCGTGCCCGAGCAGCTCGCCCACCCCCGCGGCGTCGCGCCCCTGCACCCGCAGCTCGTCCCCGTGCTGCTCGACGTCCAGGCCCTCGCTGCGCAGCAGCGTCGCGGCCTCGGCGGTGCGCGGGCTGCGCACCCGCACGTGCGAGGCGGCGTGGTCGGCGATGAACTCGCTCATCGAGCAGTCGGCGAGCATCCGCCCGCGGCCGACGACGAGCAGGTGGTCGGCGGTCAGCGCCATCTCCGACATCAGGTGGCTGGACACCAGCACGGCGCGGCCCTGGCCGGCCAGCTCCCGGGCCAGGTTGCGCACCCAGCGGATGCCCTCGGGGTCCAGGCCGTTGACCGGCTCGTCCAGGACGACGACCGGTGGCTCACCGAGCAGTGCGACGGCGATGCCCAGCCGCTGGCCCATGCCCAGGGAGAACCGGCCCACGCGCTGGTCGGCCACCGACTCCAGGCCGACCAGGTCGAGGACCTCGTCGATGCGGGTGCGCGGGATGCCGTTGCTGGCCGCCAGCCAGCGCAGGTGGTCGCGGGCGGTGCGGCCCGGGTGCAGCGCGCGGGCCTCCAGGAGGGCGCCCACCTCGCGCAGCGGTGCGGGTGAGTGGGCGTAGGAGCGTCCGTTGACGGTGACGCTGCCCGCGGTGGGGCGGTCGAGTCCGACCAGCATGCGCATCGTCGTGGACTTGCCGGCACCGTTGGGCCCGAGGAAGCCGGTGACCCGGCCGGGCTCGACGGTGAAGCTCAGGTGGTCGACGGCGGTCACGTCGCCGTAGGTCTTGGTGAGGCCGCGGGCGACGATCATCGCCGGTCCCGGGAGCGCTGACGGGGTGTGGTGTCCATGCCGACGAGCCTGGCGACGCGCTCTCGTCGGGACCATCAGGGAGGGCCCCCAGCCGACCCTGATCCGGCCCCGACGGGGTCACCCTGACCGCCACCCGGGGTGTCGGTCAGGGCGCCCCGTGCCGAGGCGTGCGGTTCAGGCGCCGGGAGCCGGGAGGGTGGGCGGGGCGGGGCGGTCGCCACCGTGCTCTGCGCTCGCGGCGGCGAACAGCCGGACGGACGCCCAGCCGACGACCCCGGCCAGCAGCCAGAAGCCGAGGGTCTCCCCGGTGCTCCAGACCTCGGAGAGGAAGAAGGGGGCCAGGGCACCGACGACGCCCAGCAGCCCGACCGGCCACGGGAGGACCCCGGCCCGCGCGAGGGCCACCGCGAACAGCGCCCAGCCGAGGTGGAACCCCAGGAGGGTCAGCACCGTCATGACGCCGAGTGGCGCCGCTGCCTCCAGTCGTGTGTAGGCCTCGGCGAGCTCCGGGGAGACCGGACCGTCGCCGGCGACGGCCACCCCCTCCCCGTGCGACTCCCCGAAGCTGAACAGCGCGACCAGCCCGGCGCCCAGCAGCAGCGTCGCCACGCCGACGAACGCGGCGCCGCGACCGGCCGCCAGCCGGGCCCGCCAGGCGAGCACGCCGGGCAGCTGCAGCAGCGCCGTGGCCATGAGCAGCAGTGCCCACGCCGTCCACGTCCCCGGCGCCTCGGTGAACTCCTGCAGCAGCCCGGCCGCCCCGTCGGCACCGCCGCGCGGGTGGACCGTCTCGGCCACGGCCATCGTGAGCGCACCGGCGGCCAGGGCGACCGCAGCCGCCCGATGGCGCCGGTCGCGGCGGCCCGGTCGCAGCCGGCCGGACGGTGCCGGCGGGGTGGAGACCTGGGCAGGGGGATGGACGGACACGGGGACCTCCGGTGGCATCGGACGGTGTCGGACGCCGCGGAACGCTAGGAGCCGCGGAGTCCGCCGGCGTCCGTCCTGCGCCCGATCCGGGTCCGTCCCAGGAGGGACCCCGGCGCGGCCGGGGAGGTCCTAACCTGTGCGCGTGCGCTGGCCGGGCGGCTCCGCGGGGACGGGGCACCGCCACGGGCTGCCGCGGGTCTGGACCGACGTCGGACCCGCCGCGCTGCTCGGCGCCGCGGCCGTCACCGAGCTGCTCAGCGGGGTGTCCGGCGCCCGCGACCCGGGACAGCCGGCGGTCACCCCCGCACAGGTGCTGCTGGCGCTGGCGGTGACGCTGCCCTTCGCGGCCCGGACCGCGGCGCCCGTCGCGGTGGGCCTGGGTGTGCAGGCGGTGCTGACCCTCGCCACGCTCGTCCTGGTCCCCGCCGAGGTCTTCCTCGTCGCGATCGCCGTCTTCGTCCTCGGCCCGTACACCGCGGCCGTCGGCGCCCGGACCTGGCGCGGGTCCCTCGCCTGCGGCCTCGCCTCGGCGCTCCTGCTCGCGACCCAGGGCGCCCTCGACGACCGCTACGGGGCCGGCGCCGCCCTGGCGAACGCCACCTACGCCCTGCTCGTGTGGGGGGTGGCCGCGCTCGTGCGCCGGTACCGGGAGGCGGCCGACGCCGCGCGGCAGCTGGCCGACGCGGCGCACCGGCTGGCCGACGCCCGGGCCGAGCTCGCCGTGGAGGCCGAGCGACGGCGGGTGGCGCGCGACCTGCACGACGTGGTGGCCCACGGTCTGTCGGTGGTCGTCCTGCGGGCACGCGGCGCGGTGCACGACCTCGACGCCGACCCCGCCAGCGCCGGGGCCGCCCTGCGCGACATCGACGCCGTCGCCAGCCGGGCGCTCCAGGACATGCGCCGGCTGCTGACGGTCACCACCTCCGGCGCCGGGCTCCCGCTGGCGCCCCAGCCCACACTGGCCGACCTGCCCGAGCTCGTCGGCGACGTGCGCGCCACGGGTCTCGACGTCCGGCTGACCACCGCCGGGACGGCCCGCACGCTCACGCCCGGTGCGGAGCTGGTGGCCTACCGGGTGGTGCAGGAGTCGCTGACGAACGTCGTCCGGCACGCGGCCGCGCGGCACACCGAGGTCCGGCTGGAGTGGGCCGCGGACGCACTCGTCATCGAGGTGGCGGACGACGGCTGCGGCGGCACGGCGGGTGCGGGCGGTGGGCGCGGCCTGGACGGCATGCAGGAACGCGTCGGCCTCGTCGGTGGCCGGGTCCACTGCGGTCCGGGCGCTGACGGCGGGTTCCGGGTGCGGGCCGAGGTCCCGGTGGCGGCGTGACCGGCCCGGTAGCCGACGGGGCGCGGTCCCGCCGGGTGCTGGTGGTCGACGACGACCGGCTGGTGCGGCGGGGCCTGGTCTCGATCCTGGACTCCGACCCCGGCCTGACCGTCGTCGGCGAGGCAGCCGACGGCGCCGAGGCGCTGACGCAGGTCCGGGCGCTGTCCCCCGACGTCGTGGTGATGGACCTGCGGATGCCGCGGGTGGACGGCATCGAGGCGACCCGGCGGCTGTCCCGGCTCGACCACCCGCCCGCGGTGCTCGTCCTCACCACCTTCGACGCCGACGAGCACGTCTACGCCGCTCTGCGCGCCGGCGCGGGCGGCTTCGTGCTCAAGGACGCCCCCGAGGCCCACCTGCTGGCCGCCGTGCGGGCCGTGGGCAGCGGCACCTCGCTGCTGGACCCCCGGGTGACCCTCCGGCTCGTCGAGCAGCTCGCCCCCGCGCCCACGGGTGTCCCCACCGGCGCGCTGCAGCACCTCACGCCACGGGAACTGGACGTGCTGCGCGAGGTAGCGCGGGGTGCCAGCAACGAGGAGGTGGCCGATGCCCTGCAGATCGGCGAGGCGACGGTGAAGACGCACGTGAGCCGGGTGCTGGCCAAGCTCGGGGTGCTGACCCGGGTGCAGGCGGTGGTGCTGGCCTACGAGCACGGGCTCGTGGTCCCCGGCAGCGGCGGGCCGGCGGTGGGCCGGCCGTGGGGCTGAGGCCACTGGTGACGGTCGGGCCGCCGGTCAGCTCGCGCCGAGGTACGCGCCGCCGAGGACCAGGCTCACCAGGAACGCCCAGCCGCCGGTCAGCCGGCGGGCACCGGGACGTGGCGCCGGGACACCGGGGAACGGCCCGGACAGCAGCAGGAACGCCAGCACGCCGAACGGGCCGGAGTTCAGCCAGAACCAGGCCCAGCGGGTGGCCCGCTCCGGCACCGGCCCGCCCACCAGCAGGAACAGCGTGACGACCCACTCGGCGAACAGCAGCAGCCCGACCTGCTGGGGCACCTGCCAGCCGGCCACCTCCGAGTGGGCGGACCGGTCGGCCAGCGGCAGGACGCTCACGCCCTCGGCACGCAGTTCCCCGGCCAGGTCGGGTCCGAGCACCGGCTCCCCGCCCGACGGGGCGTCGACCCCGGGGCTGAGCTGCCAGCCCTCGGTGCGGTGGCCCAGCAGGCCGTCCCGCCAGACCACGGCCTGGGTGGCGTACCCGGTCGCGCCCGGCTCGAGGCCCTCGCTCACCCGCACCTCGGTGATCTCGCCGGCCTTGATCCCGGCTCGCAGGTCCTCGAGCGAGGCCGGCCGCTGGCCGACCAGCACGGTGGTCAGCGCGAGCACCAGCCACCCCGCGGCCAGGGCCACCCGCAGGGCCGTCGCCGGGTCCCGCAGGGAGGTCCGGCGGCGCGCCTGCGAGGGGAGGCTCGGTGCGGCGGCCGGCAGCATGGCGCGACCCTAGGGCCGGACGGTCCGGAGCGGTCGCGGAACACGCCCGTCCGTCAGTAGAGGACGGTCTCCGCCTGCTCCACCGGTGCCCCGGCCTCCAGCCAGCGCAGCAGGGTGCGGACCGCGAAGCCGGTGCCGCCCTTGACCACCTCGGCGTCGTCGCCGCCGGCACGGGCCGGGCCGGCGACGTCCAGGTGCGCCCAGGGCAGGTCACCGGCGAAGGGCTGCAGGAACAGCGCGGCCGTCGTCGAGCCGGGGTTGCCCGGGGCGTTGTTGGCGTCGGCCACCGGGGACTCCAGCTGCGCCCGCAGGTGCCCGACGTGCTCCTCGGCCAGCGGCATCCGCCAGAACGACTCCCCCGCGTGCCCGGCCGCGGTGAGCAGCGCGCCGGCCAGGCCGTCGGTGGTGGCGTAGAGCCCGGCGGTCCGGGCGCCCAGCGCCGTCCGCATCGCCCCGGTGAGGGTGGCGACGTCGACGAGCACCGTGGCGCCCAGCGCCAGCCGCGCGTGCGCCAGGGCGTCGGCGAGCACCAGCCGGCCCTCGGCGTCGGTGTTGCGCACCTCCGTCGTGCGCCCGCCGACGTGCCGGACGACGTCGGCCGGGCGGTAGCTGCCGCCGCCCACCGCGTTCTCGGCCACCGCGACGACCGCGGTCACCGGGGTGGGCAGCCGGAGCCGGGCGGCGGCGTCGACCGCGGCCAGCACCGCGGCTCCCCCGGCCATGTCGGTCTTCATGTCCCGCAGGCCGGCGTTGGTCTTGATCGACAGACCACCGGTGTCGAAGGTGATGCCCTTGCCGACCAGCACCGGGTGCGCCCGCCCGGCCGCCCGGTAGGAGGCGATGACGACCCGGGGCGGCGAGGCCGAGCCACCCCCGACGGCCAGCACGCCGCCGAAACCGCCGGCGGACAGCTCCTCGGGGCCGAGCACCGTCACGGTCACGCCGTCCAGCCCGCCCAGGCGGGCGACGGCCTGGTCGGCCAGCCAGGCGGGGTCCTTGGTGCTGCTCGGGGTGTTGACCAGGTCGCGGGCCCAGGCGACGGACTCCGCGGCCACCCGACCGGTGCGCGCGGCGGCGGCGACGGCGGGGTCCGCCGCGTCGGCCGCGACCACGAGGACCTCGACCAGCCGCGGCGGGTGCGGGGTCGACGCGTCGCGGTACCGGTAGCCGGCCAGCAGCGCCGTCTCCACCGCGGTGCGCACCTCGTCGGCGCCGGCGGGGGCGACGGTGGTGTCCAGCGGCAGGACCAGCCGCCGGGCACCGGACTCGGCCAGGGTCTGGGCGCGGCGCACCGCGACCGCGACGGCCGAGCGCAGCTGGGGCAGCGTGGCGTCACCGACGCCGACGGCCAGCACCGTGCGCGGCCGGCGGCCGGGCACCGGCACCGCGGTCAGGCCACCCGGCTTCCCGCCGTTGCCGGTGTCGGCCAGGGCGCCGGCGAGCAGGCCGGGGGCGACCGGTGGCTGCGGCGCGGCGGTCAGCCAGTCCGGCAGGGCCCCACGTGCGCCGACCGGGACCACGAGGACGTCGTCGTCCCCGGACGCGGGCAGCGCCGCGGCGAGGACGACCTGCGGGAACGGCGCGGCCCCGGACGCCGGCGTGCTGCCGGCGGCCGGGGCCGTGTCGTCGTCCGCGGGGCTGCCCGGGGGCAGGCTCGCGGCGGTGCTCAGCTGGTCGCGCCCGTCAGTGCCTCGGAGAGGGCGGTCGCCTCGTCGGGGGACAGCTCGACGACCAGTCGGCCGCCACCCTCCAGCGGGACGCGCATGACCAGGCCGCGGCCCTCCTTGGTGACCTCGAGGGGACCTTCACCCGTACGCGGCTTCATGGCCGCCATGCGTGCCTCCTTCACCGGCCACCCACGGTCCGGCTGGGCCGTGGTGTGCCGACTGTTCGTGCAGAGCTCCCCCACATGATCCCGTATCCGCGCCGATCGACCAACCGCACCCCTCAGGAACGGCCCGTCGCGCCCGCCCGGAAGCAGTCCGCGACGTGCTCGTCGACCATCCCGGTGGCCTGCATCAGGGCGTGGGCGGTGGTCGGCCCCACGAAGGCGAACCCGCGACGCTTGAGCTCCCTCGCCATCGCGACCGACTCCGGCGAGGTCGCCGGGACGTCGGCGAGCGTGCGCGGGCGGGGCCGGGGCGTGGTCGGCGCGAACGACCACAGCAGCGCCGACAGCCCCTCGGGGAGCTCCAGCGCGGCCCGGGCGTTGCCGAGCGCGGCGGCCACCTTGGCCCGGTTCCGGACGATGCCGGCGTCGGCCATCAGCCGGGCCTCGTCGGCGGCGGTGAACGCCGCGACCGCCGCGACGTCGAACCCGGCGAAGGCGGCCCGGAACGCCGGGCGCTTGCGCAGGATCGTGATCCAGGACAGCCCGGACTGGAACGCCTCCAGGGTCAGCCGCTCGAACAGGGCGTCGTCGCCGTGCAGCGGGGTCCCCCACTCCTCGTCGTGGTAGGCCACGTACTCGGGGGCACTGGTCGCCCAGCCGCACCGGATCAGCTCCACGGTCCGGACGCTAGCCCGCGTCCCGCCCGGAGCGGACCGTGACCACCGCCCCGTCGCCGCCCCGGCGGACGGTCCACACGCCGCCCGAGCCGGTGACCACGCCGTCGGCGGGGTCCTGCGCGCCGACCGGGAGGGCCAGGCAGGTGCCCTCGTCGATCCCGGCGGCGACCGGGGCCGTGCCGGCGTCGACCAGGGCGACCGTGCGGCCCAGCGTGCCGGCGGCGGCGGTGTGCGCGTCGACGGGGAAGCCGACCAGGCCGAGCCCGGGGGCGACCGTCACCGGCATCAGCCCCTCCGACCAGCCCGCCGGGCAGACCTCGCGCCCGCCCGACCGGTGCCCGCCGAGCAGCGCGGTGCGCGCGGCGACCATCGCGCCGGCGGAGAAGCCGAGATAGGGCGTGCCGGCGGCGACCGCGGCGGCCACCTCGGCGGCCACCGGCGCCAGGGACGCCAGGTACGCACCCGGCACCCCGCCCCCGACGACGACGCCGCCGACCCCGGCGAGCGCGGCCGCGGGCACCGGCCGCCCCGCCCGCAGGTGCACCGGCCGCAGGTCCACGGCGGCGTCGGCCAGGACCCGCCGGGCGGCGGGCAGCTGCCGCCAGGTGCGGTGTGCCGGGCCGCACAGCAGCACCGCCACCCGGGCCCGGCCGGTGGCGGCCGCGCGGACCTCGGCCAGGAACGGCGCGACCAGCCCGGGGCCGGCGGTGTCGGGGCCGCCGCCGACGAGGAAGACGGTCACGGGCGGGCGGCCGGGACCTCGGCGGCCTCGTCCGCGGTGCCCGCCGGGGCGGGGCTGCGGCGGGTGGCCAGCACGCAGCCGAGGAGCACCAGCGGCAGCCCGACCGCCAGCCCGAGCGTGAACGGCTCGTCGAGCAGCAGGACGCCGAGCCCCACCGCGACCGCCGGGTTGACGAAGGTGATCACCAGCGCCCGCTGCGGACCGGCCTCGCGGATCAGGGCGAAGAACAGCGCCAGCGCCGCCGCGGTGCACACCACGCCCAGCACGACGAGCGCCGCCCAGGCACCGGCCGGGGCGTGGACCGCGGCACCCAGCCGCGGGACGGCGAACGGCGCGTAGACCACCGCGGTCGCCACCAGCGCGAAGGCGCTGGCGGTCACACCCGGGACGTCGGAGAGCCGGCGGCTGATCACCATCGGCGCGGTCGCGTACCCGACGACGACCAGCGCCACGGCCAGCAGCGGCCCCAGCTGCGCGCCGCCGACGTCCAGGCCGAGCAGGACGGCGATGCCGACGACCCCGACCGCCATGCCGACCAGCCGCACCGGGGACAGCCGCTCCTCCTCCCCCGCCAGCCGGGCGGTCAGCGCGGCCACGAAGGGCACGCCGGCCACCAGCAGCCCGGTCAGCGAGGAGGACAGCTCGGTCTCCGCCCACGACAGCAGCAGCCACGGGGCGGTCATCTCCAGCACGGTGAACAGCAGCAGCGCCCGCCAGTGCGCCCGCAGCGCCGGGCCGAGCCGGCCGCGGGCGAGCGTCCACGGCAGCAGCAGGGCCGCGCCGATCACGCAGCGCCCGAACACGACGACCACCGGGGAGAACTCCCCGACCGCCACCTTGATCAGCAGGTAGGGCACGCCCCAGATCACCGAGAGCGCGACGAACAGCACCCACCCGCGCCGGCTCACGCCCGCTCCCCCTCGCCCGTCACCGCGCCATCATGGCGCCGGGTTTCCCGCGCCGGGACGGCGGGCAGCGAGACTGGGCCGGCCCCACCCCCGGACGACACCGCACCTCGACGACGGAGCCCTCGTGACCGCACCGCAGCACGACCGGCCGACGTCCGACCGGCGGCGCCTGCTGGTGTCCGGGCTGCTGCTGGGGCTGGGCGCGGCCGGCGCGGTCGACGAGATCGTGTTCCACCAGCTGCTGCACTGGCACCACTTCTACGACCGGTCCACCAGCACCGCCGGGCTGGTCTCCGACGGCCTGCTGCACGCGGCCACCTGGTCGGCGACGGTGGCCGGGCTGGCCCTGCTGGCCGACGTCCGCCGCCGGGCCGCCTTCGCCCCGGCCGCCTGGTGGGGGGCGGTGCTGGTGGGCGCCGGTGCGTTCCAGACCTGGGACGGCGTGGTCCAGCACAAGCTGCTGCGGCTGCACCAGGTGCGCTACGGCGTCGACCTCACCGGCTACGACCTGGCCTGGACCGGCGCGGGTGTGCTGGTGCTGCTGGCCGGCGTCCTCCTGCTGCTGCGCCGGGGGCGGGCTGCGGCGTGACCGTGCTGGCCTGCGTCCTCGCGGCCGCGGTGTACCTGGGCGCCGCCCACCTGGTGCCCGTCCTGCGGGACCGGGCGCGGTGGCCGGTCGGGCGCTCGGTGGCCTGGCTCGGCGGGCTGGCCTGCGTCCTCGTCGCGCTGACCGGGCCGCCGGCCACCGCGCACGGCGACCTGCGCGCGCACATGGCCGGTCACCTGCTGCTGGGCATGGTCGCGCCGCTGCTGCTGGTGCTCGCCCGGCCGGTCACCCTGGCGCTGCGGACGCTGCCGCTGCTCGGGGCCCGGCGGCTGAGCCGGGTGCTGCGCAGCGCGCCGCTGCGGGTGCTCGGCGACCCGTTCGTCGCCGTGGCGCTCAACGCAGCCGGGCTGTGGGTGCTCTACGGCACCGGGCTGCTCACCGCGATGGTCCACTCCCCCGGGCTGCACGCGCTGGTCTCGGTGCACGTGCTGCTCACCGGCTGGCTGGCCACCGCCGCCGTGCTCGCGCTGGACCCAGCACCGCACCGGCGGGGTGTGGCCGCCCGGGCGGTCGCGCTGGCGGCCGGCGCGGCCGCCCACGACGTGCTCGCGAAGACGCTGTACGCGCACCCGCCGGCCGGTACGACGCGCGCCGCGGAGGGTGCGGAGCTGATGTACAACGGTGGCACGGTCGTGCACCTGCTGGTCGCCGCGGTGCTGTGGCGGCAGTGGTACGTGTCCCGTGCCGCCGTGCGTTCGGCGGAGCTCGCCGCCGTCCCGGCCTGACGGCTCAGTGCGGGTACGCCGCCGCGTAGATGGCGAAGCGGCGCAGCGACAGCTGGACGCCGGCCGCGAACAGCGGCTTCACCAGCGGCCAGCCGAGCCGGCCGAGCACGCCCAACGGCAGGTCCAGGCCCTCGGTCCAGACGAAGGTCGAGCCACCGCCGGTGCGCGGACGCAGCTCGAAGGTGCCCGTGCCGCGGACGACGCGGCCGGTGTGCCGCACGTCGACCCGGCGGGGTTCGTCCCAGCGGGTGATCAGCATGGTGTCCAGCACGCCCAGCCGCTTCAGGCCCGGGAGCTTCACCCCGGTGACCGCCGCCAGCTCACCGCCCACGCCCTGACCGCCCTGGGCGCCGGCGCGCACGTCGGTGAGCAGCATCCACTCGCCCTGCCGGTCCCAGTCGACCAGCGCCGCCCACGCCTGCTCCGGCGAGGCCTCCGTGTCCACCTGCAGCACCAGTTCAGGCACCGGTCCGCCCTTCGTCGTCGGGGTCGTGCGCGTCGGTGCCGTGCTCCTCGACAGGATGCCGTGCGGCGTGCGCTCCCGCCGCCGCCGGCTGCCCCCGGTGATCCTCCAGGCGGGCCCGCAGCTGCGCGAGCTCGGTGTCGCGCTCGTCGAGCACCTGGCCGAGCTGGTCCAGCAGCCAGTCGACCTCGGTCATCCGGTAGCCGCGGAACGCCACCGAGATGCGCAGCGCCCGGAGGTCGTCGGCGACCACCGGCCGGTCGTCAGGCAGCTCGACCGGCGAGCGGCCCGGCACCGCGGGGGGCTGGCTCTCGCCGCGGCCGAGCAGCAGCGAGGCGCCGAGGAAGAGCAGGCCGCCGACGACGACCAGCCCGAGGACGAAGACCAGCCCGGCCACGTCAGTCGTCGACCGGGGCGGGGTCGGGCACCGGCGTCCCGGGCGGCGGCTCGGCGGCGGCCTGCTCCCGCGCGGCGTCAGCGGCCTGGATCACCGCCACCGCCTCGGCGATGTCGTCGGTGACGTGCAGCAGGTCGAGGTCGCCGGGGCTCACGGTGCCCTCGGCGACCATCGTGTCCCGGATCCAGTCGATCAGCCCCGACCAGTAGGCGCTGCCGAAGAGGATGACCGGGAAGCGGGTGACCTTGCGGGTCTGCACCAGGGTGAGGGCCTCGAACAGCTCGTCGAGGGTGCCGAAGCCGCCGGGCAGGATCACGAACGCCTGCGCGTACTTGACGAACATCGTCTTGCGCACGAAGAAGTAGCGGAAGAGCACGCCGACGTCGACCCACTCGTTGAGCTCCTGCTCGAACGGCAGCTCGATGCCCAGCCCGACCGACATGCCCCCGGCCTCGCAGGCGCCCTTGTTGGCCGCCTCCATCGCGCCGGGGCCGCCGCCGGTGATCACCGCGTAGCCGGCCTCGGCCAGCGCGGCGCCCAGCTGCACGCCGACCTCGTAGTACTCGGAGTCGCGCGGGGTGCGGGCGCTGCCGAACACGCTCACCGCGCGCGGCAGCTCCGCCAGCAGCCCGAAGCCCTCGACGAACTCGGCCTGGATCCGCAGCACCCGCCACGGGTCGGTGTGCACGAAGCCGCTGTCGCCCCGCCGGTCCAGCAGCCGCTGGTCGGTCGTCGTCCCGGCGTTGGCGGGGTCCGCGCCGCGCAGGGCGATCGGGCCGCGGTGCCGGATCGGCCGGCGGCGGGCGTCCTCGGGCTGGCTCATGCGTTGCTCCCCGTGTCGGTCTCGGTCAGGTAGGCGACCAGCGCGTCCTCGGCCGGCTGCAGGCGGTCCACCCGGGTGTACTCGCCGACCTGGTGCGCCAGGTTCGGCTCGCCCGGGCCGTAGTTGAGCGCCGGGATGCCGAAGGCGGCGAACCGTGCGACGTCGGTCCAGCCCAGCTTGGCCCGGGCCGGCTGCCCGACGGCGGCCAGGAACGCGGCGGCGGCCGGCTCGCCCAGCCCGGGCAGCGCGCCGCCGGACAGGTCGGTGACCTCGAAGGTCACCCCGGCGGCCAGCGCGTCGGCGAACACCTCGCGCACGTGCGCCACGGCGTCGTCCTCGTCCCGGTCGGGGGCGAAGCGGAAGTTGACCGTCACCCGGCACTCGTCGGGGACGACGTTGCCGGCGACCCCGCCCTCGATGCGCACGGCGTTGAGGCCCTCGTGGTAGCGCAGCCCGTCGATGTCGACCTCGCGCGCCTCGTAGGCGGCGAGGGTGGCCAGCACCCCGGCCGCACCGTGGACGGCGTTGACGCCGAGCCACGACCGGGCGCTGTGAGCGCGCTTGCCCGGCACAGTCAGCACCACGCGCAGCGTGCCCTGGCAGCCGCCCTCGATGGCGCCGTCGGTGGGCTCCATCAGGATCGCCAGGTCGCCGTACAGCCAGCCGCGGTGCTCCCGGGCCACCCGGCCGAGGCCGTTGCGCACCGCCTCGACCTCCTCGTTGTCGTAGAAGACGAACGTGAGGTCGCGGGCGGGCTCGGCCCCGGGGACGCCGAAGCGGCCGGCCAGCCGCAGCATGACCGCGTCGCCGGCCTTCATGTCCGACGTCCCGCAGCCGTAGAGCCGCTCCTCGCCGTCCACGGTCTCCAGCCGGCTGGGCAGGTTGTCCGCGATCGGCACGGTGTCCAGGTGCCCGGCCAGCACGATCCGGGAGTCGCGGTCGAGGTTCGTGCGGGCCAGCACGGTGTCGCCGACCCGGAGCACCTCCAGGCCGCCGAGGGCGCGCAGCGCCGCCTCCACCGCGTCGGCCAGCGGCCCCTCGGTGCCCGACACCGACGGGGCGTCGACCAGCGCGCGGGTCAGGGTCAGGACGTCGGCGGTCAGGTCGAGCGCGGGCAGCGGCTGGTCGGGGCTCACGACGCCCGAGCGTAGTGAAGGGACCTGCCTGCCCCCCACCCCACGCTGCGCGCGGCGCGGGTCCCTGCAGGCAGGCCGGACGGGCTGTGCCCGGCGCCTACCGTGGTGCGGTGCCCCGGAGCCTGTTGATCCCGTCGTCCTACGTGTTCCTCCTCCGCGACGGCGCCGACGGCGGCACCGAGGTGCTGCTGCACCTGCGGCAGGGCACCGGCTACATGGACGGGCACTGGGCGAGCCTGGCCGGGCACGTCGAGGCCGAGGAGACCGCCGTCGCCGCCGCCGTCCGCGAGGTGCGGGAGGAGGCCGACGTCGAGCTCGACCCGGCCGACCTGCAGCCGCTGACCGCCGTCCACCGGGTCGCCCCGGGTGCCGGGCAGATCGAGCAGCGGGTGGACTTCTTCTTCGCCGCGCGGCGCTGGTCGGGCGACCCGCGGGTGGCCGAGCCGGGCAAGAACGCCGGCCTGGAGTGGTTCCCGCTCACCGCGCTGCCGCACCCCGTGCAGCCGCAGGAGGCCCAGGTGCTGGCGTTCCTGGCCGCCGGGACGCCGCTGCCTGCGATCCTGCTGGCCTGACCTGCTCGGTAGCGTGGGGGCCGTGACGAGCAGCGAGCAGACCACCGGCGCCAACGGTGTGGGCCTGGCCACCGTGACCGGAGACGGCACCGTCCTGGACACCTGGTTCCCCGCCCCTGCGCTCAGCAGCGCCGACCAGGGCGAGACCGGCACCCAGCAGATCGGCGTCGAGGAGCTGACCGGCCTGCTCGGCCCCGAGTACTCCGGCCTGGTGCGCACCGACGACGCCCGCGGCGTGCAGGTGGTCGCGGTGGCCACCACCGTCGCCGACCTCTCGGCTCCCCCGGTCGACGCCCACGACGTGTACCTGCGGCTGCACCTGCTCTCGCACCGGCTCGTGCGCCCGCACGGCACGAACCTGGACGGCGTCTTCGGGCTGCTGGCCAACGTGGCCTGGACCAGCGCCGGCCCGGTGCTCGGCACCGACCTCACGCCCGCCCGCCGCGCCCTGCTGCGCGCCGCCCACGGGCAGGTGACCGTGTTCGGCGTGGACAAGTTCCCGCGGATGGTCGACTACGTCCTCCCCTCCGGCGTGCGGGTCGCCGACGCCGACCGGGTGCGGCTGGGTGCGCACCTGGCCGAGGGCACCACCGTCATGCACGAGGGGTTCGTCAACTACAACGCCGGGACGCTGGGCGCCTCCATGGTCGAGGGCCGGATCAGCGCCGGCGTGGTCGTCGGCGCCGGCTCCGACGTGGGCGGTGGCGCCTCGATCATGGGCACGCTGTCCGGTGGCGGGAAGCAGGTCGTCTCGATCGGCGAGGGCACGCTGCTCGGCGCGAACTCCGGCATCGGGATCTCCCTGGGCGACGGCTGCGTGGTGGAGGCCGGCTGCTACGTGACCGCCGGGTCCAAGGTCGCCCTGCCCGACGGCACGGTGGTCAAGGCCGCCGAGCTGTCCGGGCGCGACGGGCTGCTGTTCCGGCGCAACTCGGTCTCCGGGGCGCTGGAGGCCGTGGCGCGCAACGGCGACTGGGGCAGCCTGAACGCCGCACTGCACGCCAACTGACGCCGCCGCGCGGGCGCCGTCGTCCGCGGTCGGCAGGCCCTGGCCCCTTACCATCGGCGAGTGGCTGGCAGCACGGTCGTGGGCCGACGGCCACCGGCCCGGCCGGCGTCCCGCCCGCCCGGGTCCGCGCCGCTCCGGCTGCTGCTGGTGCTGCTGGCCGTGCTGGTCACCGTGGTGGTCGTGTCGGTGGGCGGAGGAGGATCGTCGGCCGTGTCCACCGAGTGCACCGTCGCCGGCTCCGACGTGCGGGTGTCCTCCGAGCAGGCCGCCAACGCCGCCACCATCGCCGCCGTCGCCCGCTCGCGGGGCCTGCCGCCGCGGGCCACGGTGATCGCGCTGGCCACCGCCCAGCAGGAGTCCCGGATCCGCAACCTCGACCACGGCGACCGCGACTCCCTCGGCCTGTTCCAGCAGCGCCCGTCGCAGGGCTGGGGCTCCGAGGCCCAGGTGCAGGACCCGGTGTACGCCACCGGGAAGTTCCTCGACGGCCTGGTCGAGGTGCCCGACTGGGAGACCGGCCGGCTCACCGACGTCGCCCAGGCGGTGCAGCGCAGCGGCTTCCCCGAGGCGTACCAGCAGTGGGAGCCGATGGCGACGGCGCTCGCCGGGGCCCTGCTGTCCGACCAGCCGGGGCAGCTGACCTGCACCTACCGTCCCGACGAGGCCTCCGGCGCGGTCGACCCGCGCACCGCGGTGGTCGTCGACGCGCTGCGCCGCGAGGCCGGCCCCGCGCAGGCCCACCTCGGCGGGAGCATCACCGTGCCCGGGGAGGGCTGGCCGGCCGCGAGCTGGGCGGTGGCGCACGCCTCCCGGCTGCAGCTGGCCTCGATCCGCTACGCCGGCTGGGAGTGGACGGCGGAGGGCGGCTGGGCCGACGGCTCCGGTGACCCCGGGGTGCTCACGGTGCAGCTCACCCTCTGACGGGTTTGCCACCTCCCCGGCGGCGGGGAGGAGCAGGTCATGGACACCCGCACACTCGGACAGCAGGGCCTCACCGTCTCCGCCCAGGGCCTGGGCTGCATGGGCATGAGCGCCTGGTACGGCGCCTTCGACGACGCCGAGTCGACCGCCACCCTGCACCGCGCCCTGGACCTGGGCATCACCCTCCTCGACACCGCCGACGTCTACGGCCCCCTGACCAACGAGCGGCTGCTCTCCGGCGTGCTGGCCGAGCGCCGCGACGAGATCGTGCTGGCCACCAAGTTCGGCAACGAGCTCGACGACGACGGCGTGCGCACGGGCGGCAACAACGGCCGTCCGGAGTACGTCCGCAAGTCCGTCGACGGCTCGCTCCAGCGGCTGGGCATCGACGTCATCGACCTCTACTACCAGCACCGCGTCGACCCCGACACCCCGGTCGAGGAGACCTTCGGTGCCCTCGGCGAGCTGGTCGCTGCGGGCAAGGTGCGCTACGTCGGCATCAGCGAGGCCGCCCCGGACACCATCCGCCGCGCCCACGCCACGCACCCGCTGACCGCCGTGCAGACCGAGTGGTCGCTGTTCACCCGGGACGTCGAGGACAACGGCGTGCTGGCCACCGTCCGCGAGCTCGGCATCGGGTTCGTGCCCTACTCCCCGCTGGGCCGCGGCTTCCTCTCCGGCAAGTACCGCTCGGTCGAGGACTTCGAGGAGGGCGACTTCCGCCGCACCTCCCCGCGCTTCCAGGGCGAGAACTTCACCAAGAACCTCGAGGTGCTCGACCGGGTCGTGGCGATCGCGGAGGACAAGGGCGTCACGCCCAGCCAGCTCGCGCTGGCCTGGGTGCTGGCCCAGGGCGAGGACGTCGTGCCGATCCCGGGCACCCGGCGCATCGCCAACCTGGAGGAGAACGCGGCCGCCGTCGACATCACGCTCACGACCGAGGAGCTGGCCTCCATCGAGGCGGCCGCCCCGGTCGGCGTGGCCGCGGGCGACCGGTACGCACCCACGGGCATGGCCTCGCTGCACCGCTGACCGTCCCGGGGGCCGGCGCCGTGGTGCCGGCCCCCGCGGGAAGCGATCACGGGGGCGCGGGCTTGCACCCTGACATGACCTCCATCGCGATCATCGGCGCCGGCTCCGGACTCGGGGCGGCCGTCGCCCGCCGGTTCGGCGCCGAGGGCTTCTCCGTCGGCCTCCTCTCCCGCTCCCAGGCCCGCGTCGACGCCCTGGCCGAGGACCTGCGCCGCGACGGCGTGCACGCCCAGGGCTTCGCCGCCGACGTCCGCGACCCCGCCTCGGTCACCCGGGCGCTGGAGCAGGTGACCGCCGTCCTCGGCCCGATCGAGGTGCTGCAGTACAGCCCGCTGCCGCAGAAGGACTTCATGCGCCCGGTGCTGGAGACCACCCCGGCCGACCTGGTCGGGCCGGTCGAGTTCTCGATCTACGGTCCGGTCGCCGCCGTCCACCAGGTGCTGCCGGGGATGCGCTTCCTGGGCGAGAACCGGGGCACGATCCTGTTCGTGAACGGCGGCTCGGCGGTGACGCCGGGACGCAACGTCACGGGGACGTCGGTCGCCTTCGCCGGGCAGGCCGCCTACGCCCAGCTGCTGCACGAGGTGCTCGGCGAGGAGGGCATCCAGGTGTCCCAGCTGGTCATCGGCGGCAAGATCGTCGCCGGTGACCCGGAGAAGGACCCCGACGTCCTGGCCGGGCTGCTGTGGGACCTGCACGTGACGCGCGACCGCTTCCGCCACCAGGTCAGCGCGGACTGACCGGCCGCGGCGCCGCCGTCAGCCCGCGAGGCGGGTGACGGCGGCGTCGATGCGCTCGTCGGTGGCGGTAAGCGCCATCCGGACGTGCCGGGCACCGGCAGGGCCGTAGAAGCTGCCCGGGGCGGCCACGACGCCCAGCCCGGCGAGCCAGTCGATCGTCGTCCAGCAGTCCTCGTCGCGGGTCACCCAGAGGTAGAGCCCGGCCTCGGAGTGGTCGATGCGGGCACCCGCAGCGCGCACCGCGGCGGCCAGCCGGTCGCGGCGGCCCCGGTAGCGCTCGCGTGCGACGTCCACGTGCGCGTCGTCGGCCAGTGCCGCGGCCATCGCCGCCTGCACCGGGGTGGGCACGAGCAGGCCCAGGTGCCGGCGGGTCTCCCAGACGCGGCGGACCAGCGCGGGGTCACCCGACAGCAGCCCGGCGCGGTAGCCGGCCGCGGTCGACTGCTTGGACAGCGAGTGCACCGCCAACAGGCCGGTGTGGTCGTCCCCGGCGATCGCCGGGTGCAGCACCGACCGCGGCGCGACGTCCCAGCCCAGCTCGACGTAGCACTCGTCGGCGACGACCGGCACACCGTGTGCCCGCCCCCAGGTGACCCAGGCGCGCAGCTGGTCGTCGGTGAGCACCCGCCCGTGCGGGTTGCCCGGGGAGTTCAGCCAGACCAGGACGGCGTCCCCCGGGGACTCCGGCGGGGTGTCGGTGCGCAGCACGGAGAGGCCGGCGACCACCGCACCGACCTCGTAGGTCGGGTAGGCGACCTCGGGGATCAGCACGGTGCCGGAGCCGGACAGCCCGAGGAGCGTGGGCAGCAGGGCCACCAGCTCCTTGGAGCCCACCGTCGGGATCACCGACGGGTAGGCACCGAACGGGTCGGCGAGCTCGACGCCCAGCCGGCGCGAGAGCCACCCGGCCGCGGCCCGGCGCACGTCGGCGGTCCCGAGGGCCGTCGGGTACCCCGGGGCGTCACCGGCCGCGGCCAGCGCCTCGCCCAGCAGCGGCGGGGTCGGGTCGACCGGCGTGCCGATCGACAGGTCGACCACGCCGCCGTCGTGCTCAGCAGCGCGGGCGCGGGCTGCGGCGAGCGAGTCCCAGGGGAAGTCCGGCAGCCGGACCGCGCTCAGTGCCCCTCGCCCTGCGGCGGGAGCGCGGCGACCAGCGGGTGGTCCTTGTCGATCTTGCCGGTCTTGGCCGCACCGCCAGGGCTGCCCAGGTCGGAGAAGAACTCCACGTTGGCGTTGTAGAAGTCCTTCCACTTGTCCGGGACGTCGTCCTCGTAGTAGATGGCCTCCACCGGGCAGACCGGCTCGCAGGCACCGCAGTCGACGCACTCGTCGGGGTGGATGTAGAGCATCCGGTCGCCCTCGTAGATGCAGTCCACCGGACACTCGTCGATGCACGCCTTGTCGAGGACGTCGACGCAGGCCTGGGTGATGACGTAGGTCACGGGGTTCCTCCGAGAGCGGTTTCCCTGGCGGGCCAGGGGTGCGATCGAACGGCCCAAGTATCACCCGGCACCCCTCGTGCGGGCGCGACGGGTGGGCGGGACCCGCTGCGACGGGCTCCCGGACGCCGGGCGCAGGATCTCCCCCATGGGACAGGCACGGTCATCGCTGGGCGTCGCGGACCTGCAGCGGCTCGCCGCGCGGGGCTGGCGGGCGCAGGAGGAGGAGCAGCTGGGCGAGTGGCTGCTACGTGCCGCGGGCGGGTTCACCGGCCGGGCCAACTCTGCCCTGGTGGTCGGCGACCCCGGGCTCCCGCCGGCCGAGGCGGTGACGGCCGTGGCCCGCTGGTACACCGACCGCGGCCTGGCCCCCCGCGCCATGCTGCCCGGCGTGCAGGCCCGGCGCGCCGACGCGGCGTTCGCCGCCGCTGGCTGGGAGCGGAGCGACACCGTGCTGATGCTCACCGCACCGCTGGGCACCGCCCCGGCGCCGGCGGCCCCCGTGGAGCTCTCCCCCACCCCGGACGAGGCGTGGCTGGCCGCCTACTCCGGTGGCGGCGCGCTGCCGCCCGCGGCCCGGTCGGTGCTCACCTCCGCCGAGGACGTCGTGTTCGCCGCCGTCTGCCCGTCCCCGGGCCCGCCGGTCGCCGTCGCCCGCGGGGTGCTGACCGACGGGTGGCTGGGGGTCGCCGCGGTGAACGTGGACCCCGGGCACCGCCGGCAGGGGCTGGCGACCGCGCTGCTGGACGCGCTGCGCGGCTGGGCCGTCGAGCGCGGCGGGCACTCGGTGTACCTGCAGGTGACCGAGGACAACGCCCCCGCGCGCGAGCTCTACCGCCGGGCGGGGCTCATCGAGCAGCACCGCTACTGGTACCGGCGCGGGCCCGCCTGACCGGCGGAGAACCCAGCACGCGGCCGATCGCGAGGGCGGCGGACACCACCCCCAGGAAGAGGAAGCCCAGGTTCAACGTCTGGGTGACCGCGTTCCCGCCGGGCAGCAGCAGGTCGCCCTCGGGGCGCCGGGACGCCGCGGCCAGCGCGACCCCCAGCCAGGCCAGCGCGGGCAGGGCCGCCACCAGCCGCGAGCCGGACAGCCGGTGGGCCGCGCCGACCAGCAGCAGGTTGCCGGCCACCGCGGCGACCACCGAGACCGGCACCGGCACACCGCCGACCCGCCAGGGCAGCCAGAGCACCTCGACCAGCGCGAGCCACACCGCGACGGCCACCGCAGCGACGGCCCACCCCACCAGCTGCAGCGCCCTCACCCGGACACCGCCGAGGCACTGCCGTCGTCCAGGCCGGCGAACAGGTCGTCCTCCCAGCCGTGCGCGTTGAAGCCGGCCGGGCCCCGGGCGCCGCGCACCAGGCGGTAGTGCTCGACGGCCAGGACCTCCTGCCCCAGGCCGTTGGACAGCGCGAAGAACGGCTCGTCGACGACGACCTGGGTGCGGTGCGCGCGCAGCGCCGCCACCTTGGCCGCGGTGTACCGGCGTCCGTCGACCTCGGTGGTGACCACGTCGTCGGCGACGGCGAACGGCACGTCGTCGAGCTCGCCGAGCGGGGTGAAGGGCGCCTCGTCCCCGAGCGCGGTGAGCGCCTCGATGCCGCGCTGCACGACCGAGCGGGGCATCGCGTTCCAGTAGACCTTCCGCACCGCCCAGGCCCCGCCCAGGTCGGGACGGTGGGCCGGGTCGGCGGCGGCGTCGACCGCCGCCATCGCCACCCGGTGGGCCTGCACGTGGTCGGGGTGCCCGTACCCGCCCACCTCGTCGTAGGTGACCAGCACGTGCGGCCGCACGTCCCGGACGACGGCGACCGCCTGCGCGATCGCCTCGTCCAGGTCGGCCCGCCAGAACGCGCGGGGCCGGTCGTTGGCCGGGGTGCCGATCATCCCGGAGTCGCGGTGGTGCCCGGCCCCGCCGAGGAACCGCTGGTCGGTGACCCCCAGCGCCGCCATCGCGGCCGACAGCTCACCGATCCGGTACCCGCCGAGCTGGTCCGCACCGTCGGCGGCCAGCTGGGCCAGCTCCGGCACCAGGATCTCCCCCTCCTCCCCCAGCGTGCAGGTGAGCAGGGTGACCTGGACCCCCTCGGCGACGTACCGGGCCATCGTGGCCCCGTTGTTGATCGTCTCGTCGTCAGGGTGGGCGTGCACGAACAGCAGCCGGCGGGGAGGTGCGGTCACACGGCAATTAGACCGTGACCTCGACCAACGCCCGCACCCCACGCCACCCACGGACGCGAGCGCAGCGAGCTGTCGGGTCCGGGCACGGACCCGGAGGGTCCTGCCCGGACCCGACGAACACGCGAGGACCGACCGGAGAGCTGCGCAGTCGCGCTGCAGTGCGCGAGCGGAGCGAGCGTCTCATCGCACGTGGGCACGGCTCCTGGCCGCGGTGTGATCCGCCAGGATCACAAGACAGACGTGGCCTCCGCGTAGTGGCAGGCGTTGAGGTGCCCGGTGCCGCGGGTCTCGAGCGCCGGGTCCACGGTCATGCAGATCTCCCGCTCGCCGTCGTTGAGGACGTTGGCGAACTTCTGGCAGCGGGTGCGGAACCGGCAGCCCGAGGGCGGGTTGGCGGGGCTGGGCACGTCGCCGGTGATGATGATCCGCTGACGGGCCCGCTCGCGGCGGGGGTCGGGCAGCGGGATCGCCGAGAGCAGCGCCTGCGTGTAGGGGTGCGCGGGGCGGCTGAACAGCTCGTCGCGCTCGGCGATCTCGATGATCCGGCCCAGGTACATGACCGCGACCCGGTCGGAGATGTGCCGCACCACCGACAGGTCGTGGGCGATGAACAGGTAGCTGAGGTCCATCTCGTTCTTGAGGTCCTCGAGCAGGTTGATGACGCCAGCCTGGATCGACACGTCCAGGGCCGACACCGGCTCGTCGAGCACCAGCACCTTGGGCTGCAGGGCCAGCGCGCGGGCGATGCCGATGCGCTGCCGCTGCCCGCCGGAGAACTCGGCCGGGTAGCGGTTGGTGTGCTCGGGGTTGAGCCCGACGGTCTCGACGAGCTCGCGGACGCGGGAGCGCAGCTCCTTGTCGTCCTTGGTGAGCCCGTGGATGACCAGCGGCTCGGCGACGATGTCGAAGACGGGCAGCCGCGGGTTCAGCGAGGCGTAGGGGTCCTGGAAGACCAGCTGGATGTCCCGGCGCAGCGGGCGCATGGCCTTGCGGTCCAGTCCGACGAGCTCGCGGCCCTGGAACTTGACCGAACCGGCGGTGGCCGGCTGCAGGTTCAGGATGGCGCGCCCGGTGGTGGACTTGCCGCAGCCGGACTCACCGACCAGCCCCAGCACCTCGCCGGGGTAGAGGTCCAGGTCCACGCCGTCGACGGCCCGGACCGCGCCCACGGTGCGCTTGATCAGCCCACCGCCCTTGATCGGGAAGTGCTTCTCCAGCCCGCGGACGGACAGGATGGGCTCGCCGCGGTCGGGGGCGCCGTCGGCCGTGCGCTCGGTGGTGGGGGCGCTCATGCCCGGTCTCCGTTCGTGGGGCTCGTCGGGGAGCTGATCAGGCTGCCGGTGCCGCCGGTGGTGCCGGCGCCGGGAGCGACCTGGTCGCCCGGCGGGGTGCCCGGGGCGTCGAGGTCACGCCCGCCCTCGGCGACGGCGAGGTCGACCGGCACGGCCTCGGTGGCCAGCACGGAGTCGTCGGCGGTCTCGCTGAAGACCTCCGCGGCGTGCCCGTGCGCACGCTCGACCTGCTCGGTGCGGATGCAGGCGGCGGTGTGGCCGGGGCCGACCTGGAAGCGCTCGGGCTCGGCCTCGTCGCACGCGGCGATGTGCAGCGGGCAGCGGGGCGCGAACGGGCAGCCGGGCGGCATGTTGAGCAGCGAGGGCGGGGAGCCGGTGATGGGCGTGAGCCGCTCGCGACTCGTGGAGTCCACGCGCGGCAGGGAGCCCAGCAGCCCGAGCGTGTAGGGCATGCGCGGCTCGTAGTAGATGTCGTCGACGCTGCCGATCTCGACCGGGCGGCCGGCGTACATGACCAGCACGCGGTCGGCGATGCCGGCGACGACCCCGAGGTCGTGGGTGATCATGACCATCGCGGCGCCGGTCTCGGTGAGGGCGGTCTGCAGCACCTCGAGGATCTGGGCCTGGACGGTGACGTCGAGGGCCGTGGTCGGCTCGTCGGCGATGATCACCTCGGGCTGGTTGGCCATGGCGATGGCGATGACCACGCGCTGGCGCATGCCGCCGGAGAACTCGTGCGGGTAGGAGTGCACGCGGTCGCGGGCGTTGGGGATGCCGACGAGCTCGAGCAGGTCGACCGCGCGCGCCTCGGCGGCCTTGGACGACAGCGACCGGTCGTGGACCCGCAGGGTCTCCTGGATCTGGGCACCGATCTTGTACACCGGGTCCAGCGAGGTCATCGGGTCCTGGAAGATCATCGACACGCCCTTGCCGCGCACGCGCGACAGGCTGCGGTCGTTCTGGCCCAGCAGCTCCTGACCGCGGTACTTGACCGAGCCGGTGACCCGGGCGGAGCCGGGCAGCAGGCCCATGACCGCCAGCGAGGTGACGGACTTGCCGGAGCCGGACTCGCCGACGATGCCCAGCACCTCACCGGAGCGGAGCGTGTAGTCGACGCCGCGGACGGCGTGGACCAGCCCGTCCTCGGTGGGGAAGCGGACGTTGAGGTCGGTCACCTCCAGCAGCGGCGCCGAGGCGTCGAAGCCCGGCAGGCTGGTGTTGCGGCTCTGCTTCCCGGGCGCCTGGCTCAGCGTCCCCGAGGAGGAGACGGCGGTGGCGCCGTGGGACCCAGGGGTGGACATGGGGGTCTCCGTCACTGTTCTGTCAGGCCCGCACGCGGCGGTTGCTCGGGTCGAAGGCGTCCCGGATGCCGTCGCCGATCAGGTTGATCGACAGCACGATGATCAGCAGGGTGATGCCGGGGAAGTAGAAGAGCCAGGGTCGGGTGCTCGCGGCCTGCACGCCCTCGGACACCAGGCGGCCCAGGGACGTCTCGTTGGCTGCGTTGACACCGAAGCCCAGGTAGGTCAGCGACGCCTCGAGGATGATCGCGTTGGCCGCGGCCAGCGTCGTCCAGACGATCAGCGACCCCAGGGTGTTGGGGATCAGGTGCCGGAAGATGATCCGCGCGTTCGAGGCGCCCATGGCGTGCGCGGCCTCGACGTACTCCTTCTCCCGCAGCGACAGGAACTGGCTGCGCACGATGCGGGCGAGGTCCATCCAGCCGAAGAGTCCCAGGATGATGCCGACGCCCAGCGGGGTGCGGGAGCTGGGGAAGTTGCTGGCCACGACGATGAGCACGACCAGCAGCGGCACGGTGAGGATCAGGTCGACCACGCGCATCAGCACGCTGTCGAGCCACTTGCCGAAGTAGCCGGCCAGCGCACCGATCATCAGCCCGAGCGGGAAGGCGATGACGACGAACAGCAGCACGATGAACAGCGAGCGCTGCACGCCCTGCATGAGGCCGGCGAGCAGGTCGCGGCCGATGGCGTCGCTGCCGAGCAGGTAGCCGCCCTTGCCCGGGGACAGCGACTGGGCGTTCTGGTTCTGCGTGGCGTAGTCCTTGCCGTCGACCAGCGGCCCGATGAAGCCGAAGACGAGCAGCAGCAGGAAGATCGTCAGGCCGGTCATGCCGACCTTGTCGTGCAGGAACCGCCGGATGATCTGCTGGCGCTGGCTGCGCGCCTGGACGCCGAACTCGCGCTCGACGTTGCCGGTCCGGGCGGAGCCCGACTGTCCGGGCGGGGTGGCCCCGGCGGTGTCGGTGGTCGCTTGCGTGGTGGCCATGGTCCGTCCTAGGTGTCTGGTCGCTGAGCGGGGGGCGGGCTGCTCAGCCCAGTCGGATCCGCGGGTCGAGGACCGCGTAGAGGATGTCGGCGATCAGGTTGAAGAGCACGACGAACACCGCGCTGACCAGCAGCCAGCCCAGGACGACGTTGATGTCCTCCTGCTCGATGCCGCTGCTGATGAGGTACTCCCCCATGCCGTGCCAGACGAAGACGGTCTCGGTGATGACCGCACCACCGAAGAGCGTCCCGATGCCCAGCGCCACGACCGTGGTCAGCGGGATGAGGGCGTTGCGCAGGCCGTGCTTGAGGACGGTGCGCCGGTAGGTGAGGCCCTTGGCTCGGGCCAGGCGCATGTAGTCCGAACCCAGGACGTCGAGCATGGCGGCCCGCTGGAAGCGGCTCCATGCCGCGAACGTCAGCAGCGCCAGGCTGACCGTGGGCAGCACGAGGTGCCCGAGCCGGTCGCCCCAGATCTCCGAGGTCGTGCCGTAGGCACCGATCCCGGGGGTCTCCTCGCCGATCGTGTAGAGCACCTGGCTGCCGAACAGGTCGTTCACGCCGCCGGCCACGAACTCCTTGAGCAGGGCGGCGAACCAGAAGACCGGCAGGGCGATCAGCGTGTAGGCGATGAAGGTGAAGACGTAGTCCGAGGCCTTGTACTGCCGGACGGCGCCGATGACGCCGACGATGATCGCCAGCACGACCGCGATGACGACGGCGGCGATGATCATCCGCCCGGTGACGGCCAGGCGGGGCAGCAGCTGGTCGGTGACCGGCGTGCCGTTGAGCGTGTTGCCGAGGTCGCCGGTGAGCGCGTGACCCAGCCAGCGGAAGTACCGGACGATGAAGCTGTCGTTGAGGCCCAGCTGCTCCTTGAGGTTCTCGAAGAACTCCGGGGAGGGCAGCGGCTGTCGCGTGTAGTACTTCGCGAGCGGGTCGAAGCTGGCCGCACAGAGCGCGAACACCAGGAACGAGCTGGCGAACAACACGAAGACGGAGGCCAGGATCCGTCGGATCGTGAAGAAGAACATGCGGGAACCTTACGCCGACAGCGGAAGTCGTCCGGCGGGAGCGACCAGGTACAGCGAGGACTGTCCGGGTGCGGCACAGCCGGCGCCCAGGGGCCGCACGGCGAGCACGGGGACCGCGCCCCCGGCGGTGCCGGAGGGACACGAGGGCGACACAGCCCTGACACATCCGGTCCGGACGCACCGCGGCCCCCAGGGTGACCTGGGGGCCGCGGTGTGTCCGGACCCGGCGCCGCCTCAGCGGGCGGCGCCGGACCGGGGTCGTGCGGTGGTGCGGTGGTGCAGGTCGTGCGGTGCTACAGGTGCGGTGCTCGGTCCGGCAGGGCCGGACGGGTCACTGCACCGTCCACGTGCTGGCGTTCCAGAGCGGGCCGGACTGCGTGGAGTTGTCCACGACGCCGTTGATGGTGCTCTGGTGGGCGATGAACGTGGGCTTCTGGTACAGCGGCACGGTGGCCACCTGACCCCAGAGCAGCGCGTCGATCTGGTTGCCGATCACGGCCTGCGCGTCGGGGTCGGGCGTGGTCTGGAACTGGGCGAACAGGGCGTCGATCTCAGGGGTGCCCTGACGGCTGTAGTTCTGACCGACCGAGTCCGGCGCGGCCGGGGTCTCGTAGATCGACTGCGTGGAGCCACGGAACGGCGAGCCGACCCAGGCGAAGACAGCGGCCTGGAAGCCACCGCCGACCAGGCTGTTCGGGGACTCCGGACCCTTGAAGATGTCCGGGTTGCCGTTGAAGGACGCCTCGATGCCGGCGGCCTTCAGCTGCGGGATCATGACCTCGATCGTGGTCTGGCGCAGCGGGTTGTTCACCGTGGTGTCGATCTTGATGGACAGGCGACCACGCGTCGGGTGGGTGTAGATCCCGTCGGCGCCGAGGGTGTAGCCGTCGCTCTCGAGGAGCTGCTTGGCACCCGCGGTGTCCTGGGTCTTGTACTCAGCCGGGGTGGTGTCCTGGTACTGCGGCTGGTTGTTGAAGTAGATGCGGTTGCCCAGCACCTCGGCGTCGTCGGAGAACTGGCCGACGGTCTGGTCGACGATCTGCTGGCGGTCCAGCGCCCGGGTGAACGCCTGACGCACCTTGAGGTCGGCCAGGTGCGGGTCGGTGGTGTTGAAGTCCAGGTGCTCGAAGGACAGGCCGAAGGTCACGTCACTGGTGACGTTGGGCGCGAGGCCCTCGATCTGCTGCACCAGGTCCAGCTGCGGCTGCGGGTAGATGACCCCGATCTCCTGGTTGGAGAGCGCCTGGACGGCGGTCGTCGGGTCGTTGCCGATGTTCTGGATGACCAGGGCCTGCAGGCCGGTCGGCTGGCCCCACCACGCGGCGTTGGGGGTCAGGGTGACGGTCTGCTGACCGACGTTGATGTTCTCCTTCTTCAGCTGCCAGGGGCCGCCGGAGATGTCGCTGGGCAGACCCTCGGCGATCGGCCAGCCGGCAGCGACCGTGGAGCACAGCTCCTCGGGGGTGCTGTGGGCCATCAGGTGCGCCGGGAAGACCGGGTTGGACGAACCGGCCCACATGCTCTGCCAGTCGGCGTAGGGCTTGGTGTAGGTGACGGTCACGGTCTTGTTGCCGTCACCGCTGCCCTCGACCGAGGCGACCTGGTCGTAGCCGGTGGTGCCGAGCAGGTCGGCGCAGCCGCCGGTCGCCGGGTCGGAGTTCTTCTGCATCTGCCACGAGAACTCGAAGTCCTCGGCGGTGATGGGGGTGCCGTCGCTCCAGACCGCCTCGGGCTTGATCTGGTAGACGTTCACCTGCGTGCCGCCGTCGGTGGACAGGGTCGGCTCGGAGGCCAGCAGGTCCTTGTTGTACGTCACCGAGAAGTCCGGCTGGACGTCGAAGGTCTGGGGCAGCAGCTGCGCCGAGATGTTCGCCACCGAGGTGGCGTTGCCGGCGGAGATCAGGGGGAAGAGGTTCTCGGGGAAGTCCGTGGACTCACCGAAGACGACACGACCGGAACCGCCGGCGGCCTTCTCGCCGCCACCGTTCCCGCTGTCGTCGCCGCCACCACAGGCCGCCAGCGCCATCGCGCCGGTCACCCCGGTGGCGATGAGCACTGCACTGCGCTTGCTCAACTTCACGTTCGACTGCCTCCTCCGACCCGCGGGAGCGCGGGGGGACGTTCAGGTCTGACCGACCCGGGATCGCCGGGCGGACTGGGCTGGACTGCATGAACACCGCCTGTCGAGCAGCTGTCGGGACGCTGTCGAGCAAGGGGCGACGGGCGAACCCTAGGCAGACCCGAAAGAGTGAGTCCACGGCCGTCACCGTTTTGTTACCTCCCGTCACGAGCCCGTCCGGAACCCGAAACACCGCCGAAATGGCGGGCCTCACAACGGCCTCCCAGGCAGGCCCTCCCGCCGGGCGGTCGGCAGGGTGTGTCGGCCGGGAGCGCCCGGGGTAGTCACATCCCGACAACCGCCTGACCGAGGAGGACACATGAGTGCCGTGGACAAGATCAAGAACAAGGCCCAGGAGCTGTCCGGCCAGGGCAAGGAGGCCGTCGGCGACGCGACCGACAACCGCGACCTGCAGGCCGAGGGCCAGAAGGACCAGGCCGCGGGCAACGTGAAGCAGGCCGGCGAGAAGGTCAAGGACGTCTTCAAGTGACCTGCGGCGGTCGCTGAGACCGCCTGTCGAGAGCGCCGCCCCCGGACCGTCGGGGGCGGCGCTCTCGCACGTCCGGGGCGGTTGTGCCCCGGGACGCGACGGCGCAGGATGGGCCGTGATGATGAGCGCTGCTAATGAGATGAGCCCGTTCGGCGCCGTTCCGGCCGCCGTGGACGGCGCCGCGTTCGACACCGCCGCGGCCGCCGTGCAGGCCGCGCTCGCCGCCGGCGCCCGCTACGCCGACGCGCGGGTGGTCGACCGGCGGCACGAGTCGATGACCGCCCGGGACGGCGACGTCCGCACGCTGGACCAGACGGCGTCGGTCGGGCTCGGCGTCCGCGCCCTGGTGGGCAGCTCCTGGGGCTTCGCCGCCCTGGGCGACCCGGCCGGGGACGCCGACGCCCGCCGCACCGGCGCGCGGGCCACCGCGATCGCCCGGGCCTCGGCCGCCGTCCCGGGGCCGCCGATGGAGCTCGTCGCCGTCCCGGCGGTGCAGGGCGGCTGGTCCAGCGAGTGCCTCGAGGACCCCTTCGCCGTCCCGCTGGCGGAGAAGGCCGCGCTGCTCACCGGGGTCACCGCGACGATGAGGGCGGCGGGTGTGGCCGTCGCCGAGGCGCTGTACCAGGCCTGGGACACCCGCACCGCGTTCGTCTCCAGCGAGGGTGCGCGGATCGGCCAGCACGTGCGCGAGGTCGGCGCCGGCATGCACTGCCTGACGATGGGCGACGGGGAGACCCAGCGCCGGTCCTACCCGGCGTTCCGCGGCCAGTACGGCACCCGCGGCTGGGAGCTGGTGCGTGAGATCGACCTGCCCGCGCACGCCGACCGGATCGCCGCCGAGTGCCAGGAGCTGCTCACCGCGCCGCAGTGCCCCTCCGGGGACACGACGCTGATCCTGGGCGGTGAGCAGATGTCGCTGCAGATCCACGAGTCGGTGGGGCACGCCATCGAGCTCGACCGCATCCTCGGCTGGGAGGCGGCCTTCGCCGGCACCTCGTGGCTGGACCTCTCCCAGCTGGGCTCGTTGCGCTTCGGCTCGGAGCTGATGAACATCACGATCGACCCGACCATCCCCGGTGCGCTGGGCAGCTTCGGCTTCGACGACGAGGGCACCCCGGCCACCGCCCGGGACGCCGTCCGCGACGGGATCTGGGTCGGCGTCCTGGCCGGCCGGGACTCCGCCGCGGTGGCCGGGCTCCCCTACGCCGGCTCCGTGCGCGCCGACGGGTACGCCCGGCTGCCGATGGTCCGGATGACCAACGTGGGGCTGGAGCCCGGCCCGCACACGCTGGAGGAGATGGTGGCCGCCACCGACGACGGCGTGCTGATGGAGCACAACCGGTCGTGGTCGATCGACGACCGCCGGCTCAACTTCCAGTTCGGCTGCGAGATCGGCTGGGAGATCAAGGACGGGGAGCGCGGACGGATGCTGAGGAACCCCTCCTACACCGGGATCGGGCCGCGGTTCTGGCAGTCGCTGGACATGCTCGGCGGCGCGGCACCGGGCGAGTGGCGGGCGTGGGGCACGCCCAACTGCGGCAAGGGCCAGCCCGGGCAGGTCGGGCACACCGGGCACGGCGCCGCGCCGGCCCGCTTCTCCGGCGTCCGGGTGGGGGTGCGCGGGTGACCGCCGACCTCGACGCCCTCGCCGGTGCGGTCCTCGACCAGGTCCGTGCGCAGGCCGGCCCCGACGCGCAGGCGACCGTGCGCGTGGAGCAGGCCGCGCTGGCGCTGACCCGGTTCGCCGACTCCGCGATCCACCAGAACGTCGCCGACGAGCGGGTCACGGTGCACCTGCAGCTGACCGTCGACGGCGGCCGGACGGCGACCGCGGCGACCACCCGCAGCCGTCCCGACGCGCTCGCCGACCTGGTGGCCGCCACGCTCGCCGCGGCCCGGCTGCGTCCGCGCGACCCGGACCGGCCCGGGCTCGGCACCCCGGCGCCGCTCACCTGGGACGGCTCGTTCGACCCCGCGACCGCCGACGCCTCCCCCGACGAGCGGGCGGCCGCCGTCGCCGCCTTCGTCGGGGCCGCCGGCGGGCTCAGCACCGCGGGCTTCGTGCAGACCGCGTCGCTGACCACGGTGCTCGCCGACACCGCCGGCCGGCACCTGCGCGGCGCCACCACGTCGGCGATCGGCGACGGCATCGCCCGGCTCTCCGGCGCCGACGGCGTGGCCCGCGCCATGACCGGGCGGCTGGCCGACCTGGACTGCGCGGTCCTCGGCGCGCGGGCCGGCGCCAAGGCCCGCGCCGGCGTCGACGCCGTCCCCGTCGACCCGGGCGTGTACTCCGTGGTGCTCGAGCCGGCCGCGGTCACCGACGTCGTCGCCGGGCTGGTGTCCGGGCAGTTCAACGGCAAGGCCGTCGTCGACGGCACCTCGGGGCTGCGGCTGGGCGAGCAGCAGTTCGACCGCGCGGTCACCCTGGCCGACGACCCGCGCGCCGGCGTCGGCCTGCCCTTCGACACCGAGGGGACGCCGACCGGCCGCACCGAGCTGGTGCGCGGCGGCATCCCGGTGGGTCTGACCACCGACGCCCGGGTCGCCGCGGCACTGGGCCGGACGCCGTCCGGGCACGGCTCGGACGCCGCCTCCACGTGGGGCCCGGTGGCCGGTGACCCGGCCCTCTCCCCCGGCGACGGCGGGACGGTCGACGAGCTCGTGGCCGGGCTGGACCGCGGCCTGCTGGTCAGCGACCTCTGGTACACCCGCGCCGTCGACCCCAAGCGGTCGGTGTGGACCGGGCTGACCCGCAACGGGGTCTGGCTGGTCGAGGGCGGGCAGGTCGTGGCGCCGGTGAGCACGCTGCGGTTCACGCAGTCCTACCTGGAGGCACTGGCCCCGGGGGCGGTGACCGTCGGCTCCGTGGTCGAGGGGCAGCCGACCCGGCTGATGGGGCCGATGGGCTACAACCGGGTCGCCGTGCCCGCGCTGCGGCTGGCCGGCTGGAACGTCACCGGCAACGCCGCCGGCTGAGCCGGGTGGGACGGAGCGGAGGTCAGTCCCGGTCGGCGACGACGCCGAAGGAGCGCCAGGCGCTGTCGAGCTCGATCATCTCGGCGACCTCCGGCGGCATCCGCCCGGCGACGACGTCGGCCAGGGTGACGTTCTCCAGCACCCGGCGGTAGGCCTCGCGCGCGGCGACCCAGACCGAGGCCAGCGGTCCCGCGGCGCCGGGGTAGGCGACGTCCTCGGGCCGCTGGCCGTGCACCTCGGCCAGGAACCCCTGCTCCACGCGCATGACCCGGGCGATGGAGACCTCCGAGGGCGGCATCGCCAGCCGGTACCCGCCCTCCCGGCCGCGCTGGCTGGTGACCAGCCGGGCGTGCTGCAGGTCGCCGAGGATGGCCTGCAGGAAGCGCGCCGGGATGCCCTGCGCCTGCGCGATCCGGTCGGAGGTGAGTGACTCGGGGGCGACGGCGGCCAGCTCGACGGCGGCACGGACCGCGTAGTCGACCCGGGCAGAGATGCGCACGCAGCCCATCCTGCCGGATCTGGGAAGCTGGCCCGCGTGCCGCAGCTGAGCTTCACCACTCTGGTGGAGGCCCCGCTCACCGTCGCCTTCGACGTGGCCCGTGCGCTGGGGCGGCCGTGGTCCCGCCCGTTGACCGAGGTCAGCGCCGAGCGGCCCCAGCGCGACGTCTACGCAGCACCCGGCCTGGTGCACACGCGGGAGTTCGTGGCCACCGAGGCCGGCACGCTGGTGCACGAGCGGGTCGAGTGGGCGCCGCGCCGGCCGCTGGACCGCCGCCGGGTCGCCCGGGCCATGACCGCCCACCTGGACGCCTACGCCGCGGCCGCCGCCCGGCGGGCACTGGACGTCACCCAGGTCGTGGGCGCGGCCCTGGTCGACGACCGGCGCCGGGTGCTCGTCGCCCAGCGCGCCGCCGGCGGGCTGGCCGGCCTGTGGGAGTTCCCCGGCGGCAAGGTGGAGCGCGGCGAGGCCGAACGGGCGGCGCTGGTCCGGGAGTGCCGGGAGGAGCTGGGCGTCCTCGTCACGCCCGGGGCCTTCCTCGGCGAGGTGCCGCTGGACGGGGTGGTCGCCGGGGGCACGCCGGGGGCCTCGACCCTGCGGGTGTGGGCGGGCCGCATCACCGGCGGCGAGCTGGTCGCCCTGGAGCACTCCGAGCTGCGCTGGCTGCCCGCCGACGAGCTCGAGGCACTGGACTGGATCCCCGCCGACCGGCCGCTGCTGCCCGCCGTCCGGGCGCTGCTCGCCGAGCGCTGACCGGCACGCCCCCCGGGTGTGGGACGATCGGGTGGTGACGGACTGCGGCGTTCCCCTCGTGGCGCGCCTGCACGTCGACCTGGCGCGCGTCTGCAGCGCCGCCTGTCGCGCCTCGCGCTGACCCCGGCTCTGTCCTCCGCAGCCCCGACTCCGGCTGCACTCCCCCGGCCGCGTCGCGCACGTCCCGTGCCGATGCAGATGGAGACCGTCTGACGTGTCCACCCCCACCCGCAGCAGCAGCAAGCCCGTCCGCGGACAGGGCCAGTGGGCGCTGGGCTACCGCGAGCCGCTGAACCCCAACGAGCGGATGAAGAAGGACTCCGACGGGCTCGAGGTGCGCCAGCGGATCATCGACATCTACTCCAAGGCCGGCTTCGACTCCATCGACCCGGGTGACCTCCGCGGCCGGATGCGCTGGTTCGGGCTCTACACCCAGCGCGCCCAGGGCATCCCCGGCGGCAAGACCGCCGTGCTGGAGCCCGAGGAGCTCGAGGACCGCTACTTCATGCTGCGCGCTCGCATCGACGGCGGGCAGCTGTCCAGCGACCAGCTGCGCGTGCTCGCCTCGATCAGCACCGACTTCGGCCGGGACGTCGCCGACGTCACCGACCGGCAGAACGTCCAGTACCACTGGATCCGCATCGAGGACGTCCCGGCGATCTGGGACCGGCTGGAGTCCGTGGGCCTGTCGACCATGGAGGCGTGCGGTGACACCCCGCGCACCATGCTCAACTGCCCGCTGGCCGGCGTCCTGTCCGACGAGGTCATCGACGCCACCGGCGTGATCGCCGAGACGGTGGAGAAGTACGTCGGCAGCCCGGAGTTCTCCAACCTGCCCCGCAAGTTCAAGACCTCGATGTCCGGCTGCACCGACCACTGCACCGGCCACGAGATCAACGACCTCTCCTTCGTCGGCGTCGTGAACGCCGACGGCGAGGCCGGATACGACGTGTGGGTGGGCGGTGGCCTGTCCACCAACCCGAAGCTGGCGGTGCGGCTGGGCGTCTTCGTCCGCCCCGACCAGGTCTCCGACGTCTGGGCCGCGGTCTGCTCGGTCTTCCGCGACTACGGCTACCGCCGCTCGCGGACCCACGCTCGGCTGAAGTTCCTGCTCGCCGACTGGGGCCCGGAGAAGTTCCGCCAGGTGCTGGAGGACGAGTTCCTGCAGGAGAAGCTGCCCGACGGCCCCGCCCCGGCCCCGGCCGCGCACGACCAGCGCGACCACGTCGGCGTCTCCAAGCAGCGCGACGGCCTGAACGTGCTGGGCTTCGCACTGCGCACCGGCCGGGTCAGCGGCACGCTGCTCACCCAGGTCGCCGAGCTGGCCGACCGGTACGCGCAGGGCCGGATCCGGACGACGGCACAGCAGAAGCTGGCCATCCTGGACGTCGCCGACGACCAGGTGGAGGCGCTGATCGCCGAGCTGGACGCACTCGACCTACAGGTGCGCCCCAGCGCCTTCCGCCGCGGCACCATGGCCTGCACCGGCCTGGAGTTCTGCAAGCTGGCGATCGTGGAGACCAAGGCGCACGCCCAGGACCTCTTCACCGAGCTCGAGCGCCGGCTGCCGGAGTTCGACGAGCCCATCGCGATCAACGTCAACGGCTGCCCGAACGCCTGCGCCCGGTTCCAGACCGCGGACATCGGCTTCAAGGGCATGATCGTCACCGACGCCGCCGGCCAGAGCGTCGAGGGCTTCCAGGTGCACCTGGGCGGCCACCTCGGCATCGAGGCGACCTTCGGCCGCAAGCTGCGCGCCCACAAGATCACCAAGGACGAGACCGCGGACTACTGCGAGCGGGTCCTGCGCGGGTTCATGGACCGGCGCACCGAGGGTGAGCGGTTCGCCGCCTACGTGGCCCGGGCCGAGGACGACTGGCTGCGATGAGCGAGCCGGGCCCGGGAAGGCAGCGCCAGCTGCCGGTGTTCCACTGCCCGTACTGCGGCGAGGAGGACCTCGTCCCGCACGGCGAGGACCCGGACGGCTGGCGCTGCGGCGCCTGCCTGCGCGCCTTCACCGTCCACCTGACCGGAACGGGGGTCCAGCGCCCATGACGACCGCGATCGCGACACCGACGCCCGAGCTCGCCGCCGAGGCCGACGCCCGCTTCGAGGGCATCACCGACCCGGTCGAGCAGGCGCTGGCCGTGCTCACCTGGGCCGGTGAGACGTTCGGCGACTCCTTCGCCATCACCTCGTCCATGGCCGACGGGCTGCTGGCGCACCTGGCCGGCCGCGCCGTCCCCGGGGTGAACGTGGTGTTCCTGGAGACCGGCTACCACTTCGCCGAGACCATCGGCACCCGCGACTGGATCAGCAGCGTCCTGCCGATCACCGTGCACAGCATCATGCCGGCGCGCACCGTCGCCGAGCAGGACGCCGAGCACGGCCCGCGGCTGTACGAGCGCGACCCCGACCTGTGCTGCTCGCTGCGCAAGGTGCAGCCGCTGGCCGCTGCACTCGCCGGCTACACCGCCTGGGGCTCCGGCGTGCGGCGCGACGAGTCGCCCAGCCGCACAGGCACGAAGGTCGTCGACTGGGACGCCAAGCGCGGCATGGTGAAGGTCAACCCGCTCGCCGCCTGGACCTCCGACGACGTGGACGCCTACATCGCCGAGCACCAGGTGCCGGTGAACCCGCTGGCCGAGATCGGCTACGCCTCCATCGGCTGCGAGCCGTGCACCCGCCCCGTCGCCCCCGGCGAGGACCCCCGCGCCGGCCGCTGGGCCGGCAAGAACAAGGTCGAGTGCGGCCTGCACACCTGAGGAAGTGGAAGGACCCTCCTGCCCCCCGTCCTTCGCAGGCTCAGGGCGGGCCCCTGCAGCAGGGCCGGATCCCCGCGACGCGCTCCGCGCGCCGCGGGCCCCTGGGACGGGGCCGGACGTGCACGGCAGGATCGGTGGATGGCTCGCACACCGCTGACCCCTGAGGACCTCGCCGATGCCCTGGCGGAGCTGCCCGGCTGGGCCGGGGACGTGCACGGGATCCACCGCCGGACCCGGGGCATCGACTTCCGCGCCGCCGCCGCGCACGTGCTCGCGCTGGCCGACGTGGCCGACGCGCTCGACCACCACCCCGACGTCGAGATCGGCTACGGGACCCTGACGGTCCACCTGCTGACCCACTCGGTCGACGCGGTCACCGAGCTCGACGTCGAGTTCGCCCGCCGGGCCGACGAGCTCCTCGCCGCTCAGTCCGACGACGAGGCCGGGTCCGAGGACGCGTAGAGGTCGACCCGGTACCCGTCGGGGTCCGCGACGACGGCGTAGCGCTGGCCCCAGGGCGCGTCCCACGGTGGCGTGACGACGGTGTGCCCGGCCGCGGCCACCCGGGCGGTGACCTCGTCCACCTGCGCGGGTGACGCGCAGCGGACGGCGAAGGCGGCGGTGTTGCCCGCCTGCGGCGGCTCACCCAGCAGGCCGGTCATCAGCGTGGCGCTGTCGATCATGAGCTGGGCACCGGTCCCGGGGGCGGTCTGGACGTGGTCCTCCCCGTCGTCGAACGGGGGGGAAGACGAACCCGAGCAGCTCGTAGAAGGCGACGGCCCGGCGCAGGTCGGTGGCGCTCACGCCCACCGCGGAGATCTCCATGCCGACGTCCTACCGGAGGGCACCGACACCTTCCGTCCGGTCGGTCCCCGGCGCCACACTGCCGCCATGAGACCCGTGCAGATCGTCTTCGACGCCGAGGACCCCGGGCGACTGGCCGGCTTCTGGGCCGCTGCCCTCGCCGACCGCGGCTACCGCGTGCCCGGCCCGCCGGACGGCGCCGCCGACTGGCCGAGCTGGCTGGCCGCCCGTGGCGTGCCGGAGGACCACTGGAACGACGCCTCCGCCGTGGAGAGCACCGACCCGGCCCAGCCGCGGCTGTTCTTCCAGCGGGTGCCCGAGCCCAAGACGGTGAAGAACCGCGTGCACCTGGACCTGCAGGCCGGTGGCGGGCCGTCGGTGCCCCCCGCGGAGCAGCAGGGGCGGATCGCCGCGGCCGTCGAGCGGCTCACCGCCCTGGGTGCGACCTTCGTCGAGAACCGGTCCGGCATGGGCACCTCGTGGGCGGTGCTGCTCGACCCCGAGGGCAACGAGTTCTGCACCTGACCCGGCGTCAGTCGGTGACGGGGAGGACCAGCAGCTGCAGGAGGCGGTCGGCCTCGGCGTCGGGGTCGGTGGTGAGGCCCGTGTGCACCGGTCCGGGCTGCACGACGGTGCTGCGCGGCGCGGTGAGCCAGCGGAACCGCGAGCCCAGCGCCTCGCGGCCGGCGGCCCCCACGCCCACCGCGGCCGAGCAGACGTCGGCCGAGGCCTGCAGCGCGGCGGTGATCGCGACCGGGTCGGCGGTCGGGTCCAGCGCCCGCAGCCGGGCGACGTCCAGGTGCACGCGCGAGCCGAGGTAGTCGCGCTGCCGGCAGTAGACGAGGACGCCGGCGTTCAGCGACTCCCCGCGCTCCACCCGGGGCACGACCCGCAGCACGGCGTACTCGAAGGTCTCCCTCACCGCTGGGTCACGCCCTCCGGCGGCGGCGGGCCGAGCCAGGACGGCCGGTTCTGCCCCCGCGGGGCACTCCCCCGGCCCGCACCCCCGGCGGCCGCTGCGGCGACCAGTCCGGGCAGCCAGGCGTCGCGGGCGGCGAGCCGGGCCAGCAGCTGGTCGACGTAGCGCTCGCGCACCGCCTCAGGGCCGTCGTCCGGGCTGGGGCCCTCCAGCCAGGCGTCGGGCACCTGGGCGAGCACGTCGGTGAGCAGCGGCCGGGTGACCAGCCGGCCGAGCGCGGCGTCGGCGGCGGGGACGTCGGGTGCGCACTCGATCAGCGCGTGCTGCGCGGCGTCGTAGGCGCGGGTCACCGCTGCCGGGGCGCCGGGCCAGTGGTGGTGGAAGGTCAGCGCGGCGCCGTGGTCGATCAGGTACAGCCGGCCGTGCCAGAAGAGCATGTTCGGGTTGCGCCACGAGCGGTCGACGTTGCCGATGAGCGCGTCGAACCACAGCACCCGCCCGGCCAGCTCGGGGGTGACCCGGGCCGCCCCGGCCTCGAAGTCCAGCGCACCGGGCAGGTAGTCCGTGCCCAGGTTCGTCCCGGCGGAGTTGCGCAGCAGCTCCTGCACCTCGTAGTCCGGCTCCCCCACCGCGAGCTCGGGGACGACGTCCACGGTCACCAGCGCGGGCACCGGCAGGGAGAGCCGGCGGGCCAGCTCACCGCAGACCACCTCGGCGGCGAGGACCTTCACGCCCTGGCCGGCGGCCCGCCACTTGACCACGTACGTGCCCAGGTCGTCGGCCTCCATGAGACCGGGCAGCGAGCCACCCTCGCGCAGCGGGGTGACGTAGCGGGTGGCGGAGACGGCGGCGAGCACAGTGCCGTGACCCTATGCCGTCCGCTGCGGTTGCAGGTGCACCTCCACCGGGCAGACGTGCGCCGGCGTGCCCACGACCCAGCGCACCGCCTCGGCCACGTCGGCGGGCTGCAGCAGCTCGTCGGGTCGCACCCCCGGCGCGCGCGACCCGGCACCGGCCGCCACCAGGCCCGGGGACAGCAGCGTCACGGCGACGTCCCGGTCGCGGACGTCGAGGAACACCGAGCGGGCGAACCCGGCCAGCCCGTGCTTGCTGGCGACGTAGGCCGGGTTGCCGGCGAACGCCCGGTGGGACGCGGCCGAGCCGAGCAGGACCAGCGACGAGGGCGCCGCGGCGACCAGGGCGGGGAGCACCCCGCGCGTCACCCGCATGGCCGCCGCCAGGTTCACCGTCACCAGCTCGTCCCAGACGTCGGGGTCGCCGGTGTCGGCCGGGGCCCAGTCGAAGAGGCCGGCCGCGTACACGACGACCGACAACCGGTCCGGCAGCTCGGCCAGCGCCGCGTCCACCTCCGCCGGGGACCGCAGGTCGACCACCCGGCCGGCGCACCCCGCCGCCGCCAGCCGACCGGCGTCCCGGCCCCAGCCGAGGCACTCGTGGCCGGCCGCGCGCAGCGCCCCGACCACGGCCGCGCCGATCTCGCTGCTCGCACCCACCACCAAGGCCCCGGCCACCCGGCACCCCTACCCCGCCGGCGCCCACCGACGCAGCACACACTGGGCAGGTGGGACTCCTCCGCCGCGCCACCGTCGACCAGTACACCGACGCCCCGTTCACCTACGACGAGGTCGGCGGCACCCGCGACGGCGTGCTGCCCGCCGGGTACCACCTGGTCGAACGCGCCCACGTGGTCGGCTCCGGGCGGGAGGCGTTCGAGCGGGCCGCGGCCGCGGTCCTCCGCTGGGACGCCCAGCGCGGCGCCGGGCTGCGGATCCGCGCCGACGGGCCGGCCAGCGCCGTGGGCACCGTCGTCCTGATGACCGCCGGGCTGCAGCGGCTGGGGCTGGACATCCCGTGCCGCGTCGTGTGGGTCGTCGACGAGCCGGACCGCCGGGGCTTCGCCTACGGCACGCTGCCGGGACACCCCGAGAGCGGCGAGGAGTCCTTCGTCGTCTCGCTGCGCCCGGACGGCGAGGTCGTCTACGAGCTGCGGGCGTTCTCCCGGCTGGGCACCCGGCTGTCACGACTGGGCGGGCCGGTCAGCCGCCGGGTGCAGACCCTGGCCCTGGACCGCTACGTCACGGCGATCCGCAGGGCCGCGAGCCGCTAGGCGGCTGCGTCGGCGCGCTCGCGCTGCAGCATGTCCTTGCTGCGCACGAGCCGGAGCAGGGTCACCACGAACAGGCCGCCGGCCATGTTGAGCAGGGTGGTGTACCAGAACCAGGCGGCCCAGTCGCCGTAGCCGAACGGCGCACCGGCGTGCAGCGCGGCGAAGACGATCAGCGAGTCCAGGATCGAGTGGAACAACTGGAGCCCGGCCAGCACCAGGGCGCCGACGACCGCGGCGACGATCTTGGCCACGTCCGACGTCGTCCCGTGCTGCATGCGGGTCATCAGCGTGATGCCGATGCCGGCGAGGAAGGCCAGCGAGGCCGACTGCAGGTCCAGCGGGGCGTCCACGAAGTGGGTCGCGCTGGTGATCGCGGTGGCCCGCAGGTCGGGGAACGCCTGGACGACGAGCCACATGAGCAGCCAGCCGCCGACCAGGTTGCCCACCAGCGTGCCCGACCACAGCTTGCCCAGCTGCGCGAGGCTCCCCCGGCCGGCGGCGACGGCGGTCACCGGCACCAGGAAGCCCTCGGTGAACAGCTCGCTGCGGGCCAGCGCCAGGGCGATGAAGCCCACGGAGAAGGCCAGCCCGGCCAGCAGGTGGCTGCCGGTCTCGGCGTAGACGGCGAAGAGCACCAGCACGCCGACGGCCACCTCGATGCCGCCGGCCAGACCGGTGGTGAGCACCTCGCGCCAGGTGCGGTGCAGCCGCTGGGCGCCCTCGCTGACGATCGCGTCGAAGGCCTCCTGGAGCTGGTCCTCCTGCGGGCCGTCGCTGTCGCCGAGCTCGCTGCGGGCCTGGGCGTGGTCGTGGGCTGCCACGGTGCTCCTCGTGTCGCGCACGTCGACGTCCGCTGATCGGACTGCGCGTCCGGACGGGTCGTACCCCCGCGCCGACACGCCGCACACCCGCAGCCGATGGAGTCCCAGCGCTCGCTCCCTGCAGCGCTGGGACTCCCTCACCAGGACTCAGCTGAGCGGGGTGACCGCGGTGGCGGGGTCGCCGTCGGCGGCGGCGGCGAGCGCGGGCACGACCTCGTCGAGCAGGTAGGGCAGCGACAGCGGGCTGCCGAAGCCCAGCGCGGCGGAGACGTCTCCCTCGTACCCACCGAGCAGGACGGTGCGGCCGGAGGTGACGACGTCGAGCGCGGACAGCAGCGGGTCGGCGTCGGCCTTCGCCTGGTCGTAGCCGTTGACCGCGAGGACGTCGGCGTCGAGCAGGTCCATCCGCTCCGGGCTGACGTCGGTGCTGGTCCCGGGGACGGTGAGGCCGAGGTCGGTGAAGAACTGGGTGCGCAGGTCGTCGCTGCCGAGCAGGTAGTGGCCCGAGCCCACGCCGGTGAGGTCGACGGCGATCGCCTTGCCCGCGAGGTCGGGGTGGGCACCGACGGCCTCGTCGAACCGGCCCTCGACGTCGTCGACCAGCTCCTGGGCCCGGTCCTCACGGCCGAGCGCCCGGCCGGTGAGCAGCGTCTGCTCCTGCCAGGGGGTGGCGCCGTCGGCGTACGCGTCGGTCTGCGCGAGGGTCGGCGCGATCTTCGACAGCTGGTCGTACACCGCCTGGTCGATGTAGGAGTACACGCCGACGATCAGGTCGGGGTCCAGCGCTGCGATGGCCTCGACGTCGAGCTCCGTGCCGCCGACGGTCGGGAGCTCCGCCCCGCCGAGCTGCTCCTGCGCCCACGGCCGGCTCGGGGCGTCGTAGTCCCCGATGAGGTCACGCACACCGACCGGGACCACACCCAGCGCGAGCACGAAGTCCTCGTCGTTGAAGCCGACGGTGACCACCCGCTGCGGCTCGGCGGGGACCTCGGTGGTGCCGAACTTGTTCTCGATGCTGACCGGGAAGGCCGTCGAGGACGACGACGCAGCGGCCGAGGGTGCGGCCGCCGCGTCGTCGGAGCCTCCGCCGCAGGCGGCGAGCCCGGCGGTCAGGGCCAGGGCGGCGAGGGGGACGGCGAGGCGGGACGGGCGGGGCACGGGCAGGCTCCTCAAGATCAACGACTGACCAGCAGAGGTTAGCCTGTCCTTACCCAGCCCGATCACAGGGGCTCGTCAGCGCTTCGGCAGCTCCAGCGCCGAGGGCCCGAACTGCTCCACCCGGATGGCCGTCGTCGGCACACCGAGCTCCACGAGCAGCTGGGTGGCCGCGGTGGCGAAGCCGGTCGAACCGCACACGAACGCCGTCTGCCCCGGCTCGACCAGCGGGAAGAGGTCCATCCCGGTCAGCCGGGACGCCGGGCGGATGCCGCGGGGCTCGCGGGTGAGCACGATCTGCGCACCCGCCTCGGCCAGCTCGTCGGCGTAGGGCAGCGCGGCCAGCGTCCGGGCCGAGACCGCCACCCGCAGCAGGTCCAGCCGCCCGATGTCGCGGGCGTGCCGCACCATCGCCACCAGCGGGACGACGCCGGAGCCACCGCCCACCAGCAGCGCGGGCGTCTCGCCGTCCCAGACGAACCAGCCACCGATCGGCCCGCGCACCTCCAGCTCGTCGCCGGGCTCGACGACGTCGGCGAGGTAGGTCGACACCTCGCCGTCGTCCAGCCGCTCGACGAACAGCTCGACCAGCGGGTCACCGGGCGGCGAGGCCACCGAGTAGGACCGCTGCGCGGTGTAGCCGTCCTCGGCGGTCAGCCGGACGACGTAGTGCTGGCCCGGCAGGTGGTCGACGCGGTCGTGGACGTCCAGGCGCAGCTCCACCGACCGGGCGATCGGGCGGCGGACCCCGGAGACGGTCGCCGTCGTCCAGCCGCCCGCCGGGGCTCCCCCACCGGCCGTGACGCCGGTCGCGCCCGAGTCCGGGCCCGGGTCCGCCGTCACAGATCGCCCTGGTAGCGCTGCTGCTTCCACGGGTCGCCGCGGTCGTGGTAGCCGTTCTGCTCCCAGAAGCCGGGCTGGTCGCGCTCCATGACCGTGATCCGGCTGATCCACTTGGTGCTCTTCCAGAAGTACAGGTGCGGCACCAGCATCCGCACCGGGCCGCCGTGCTCGACCGCCAGCGGCTTGCCGTCGAACTCCCAGACCAGCCAGGCCTTGCCGCCGGTGACGTCCTCGATCGGCAGGTTGGTCGTGTAGCCGGTCTTGGCCGTCTCCATGACGAACCGGCCCTCCGGCTTCGGCCTCGCGACCTCCAGCAGGGAGTCGACGCTGACGCCGGCGAAGTGGGTGTCGAACTTCGACCAGGTGGTCACGCAGTGGATGTCGCCGTTGTACTCGGCACCCGGGAGGGCGTGCGCCTCGTCCCAGGTCCAGGTGGTGGGGTTCTCCACCGCTCCGTCGACGGTGATCGACCACGTCTCCGGGGTGATCCGCGGGGTGGGCTCGGCGGTGAGCACCGGCCAGTCGGAGCCGGCGTCGTACTGGCCGGGTGGGAGCCGGGGGTCGCCGGCACTGCGGCGGCGGCCGAGGAAGCCGCGGGTGGGTCCGGGCACGTCGTCGTCCTCTCGGGGGCTGATCGGGACGCGGGCGATCTTCCTCCACCCGGCGGCGGCCCGTCCAACGGCCGTGGACGGGCGGGAAGAGAGCGGCGGGCGGGCGGTGTTGCCCAGCTGCGGCACGTAGTACGCCCTTACATGACGGGCGTCACGGCGGGTTCACCTGGGTGTCACGTGTGGAGTGGGCCTACCGTGGCGTCGTGGCGACAGTGACGACGCAACCGGCCCAGCGCAGGGCCCCGAAGACCGGCCGTTTCAGCAGCTCGGTCGTGAAGAAGACCGTGATGGCGGTCAGCGGGATCATCATGATCCTGTACTTGATCGCGCACATGATCGGCAACCTGCACGCCTTCCAGGGCGCCGACGAGTTCAACGGGTACTCGCACTGGCTCCGCACCATCGGGGAGCCCGCCGTCCCGGAGCAGACGACGCTGTGGATCATCCGGGTCGTCATGCTGACCGCGGTGGTCTCGCACTTCTGGGCGGCCATCTCGCTGTGGCGGCAGGCGCGCCGTGCGCGCCCCGTGCCCTACGTGACCAAGAAGCGGGTGCAGCAGAGCTTCGCCTCCCGCACCGTGCGCTGGGGCGGGATCATCCTCGCCCTCTTCATCGTCTGGCACATCCTCGACCTCACCTTCGGGGTCGTGAACCCGGCCGGCACGGGCACCACGCCCTACGACCGGATGATCGCCAGCTTCTCCAACATCCCGATCACGCTCTTCTACGTGGTCTCGATGCTGATCCTGGCCTGGCACATCCGGCACGGGATCTTCGCTGCCACGCAGACCCTCGGGCAGACCAACAAGAAGCGCGAGCGCGCCGTCAACGGCATCGCGTACCTCATCTCCGGGCTCATCGGCATCGGGTTCGTCATCGTGCCGCTGTCCGTCGCCTTCGGCCTGATCGACTGAGACAGGAGCACCCAGCCATGGCACTCGAGCTGTTCACCGTCGGCGAGCCGATCGCCGACACCAAGGCACCCCGCGACGTCCCGATCAACGAGCGCTGGAACGAGCGCAAGTTCCGGGCCCGGCTGGTCAACCCGGCCAACCGGCGCCGGCTGTCCGTCATCATCGTGGGCACCGGCCTGGCCGGCGGCTCCGCCGCCGCGACGCTGGCCGAGGCCGGCTACCGGGTCAAGAACTTCTGGTTCCAGGACAGCCCCCGGCGTGCGCACAGCGTCGCCGCCCAGGGCGGGATCAACGCCGCGAAGAACTACCGCAACGACGGCGACAGCGTCCACCGCCTGTTCTACGACACCGTCAAGGGCGGGGACTTCCGCTCCCGCGAGGACAACGTGCACCGCCTCGCCGAGGTCAGCGGCGCGATCATCGACCAGTGCGTGGCCCAGGGCGTGCCCTTCGCCCGCGAGTACGGCGGCCTGCTGGACAACCGCTCCTTCGGTGGCGCGCAGGTCTCCCGCACCTTCTACGCCCGTGGCCAGACCGGCCAGCAGCTGCTCTACGGCGCCTACCAGGCCCTCGAGCGGCAGATCGGGCTGGGCAACGTCGAGCAGCACCCGCGCACCGAGATGCTCGACCTGGTCGTCGTCGACGGCAAGGCCCGCGGCATCGTCGTCCGGCACCTGATCACCGGTGAGATCAGCACGCACATGGCCGACGCCGTGGTGCTGGCCTCCGGCGGCTACAGCAACGTGTTCTACCTGTCCACGAACGCCAAGGGCTCCAACGTCACGGCGGCCTGGCGGGCGCACAAGCGGGGCGCGCTGTTCGCCAACCCCTGCTACACGCAGATCCACCCGACCTGCATCCCGGTGAGCGGCGACTACCAGTCGAAGCTGACCTTGATGAGCGAGTCGCTGCGCAACGACGGCCGCGTCTGGGTGCCCAAGGAGCGCGGCGACACCCGCGACCCGCGGCAGATCCCCGAGGACGAGCGCGACTACTACCTCGAGCGCATCTACCCGGCGTTCGGCAACCTGGTGCCCCGTGACATCGCCTCGCGCCAGGCCAAGAACGTCACCGACGAGGGCCGCGGTGTGGGCCCGGGCGGACTGGGTGTCTACCTGGACTTCGCCGACGCCATCGAGCGCGTCGGCCGCAAGGCCATCGAGGCCAAGTACGGCAACCTCTTCGACATGTACAACCGGATCACCGGTGAGGACGCCTACGAGACCGGGATGCGGATCTACCCCGCCGTGCACTACACGATGGGCGGGCTGTGGGTCGACTACGACCTGCAGTCCACGATCCCCGGCCTGTTCGTGATCGGTGAGGCCAACTTCTCCGACCACGGCGCCAACCGGCTTGGCGCCAGCGCGCTGATGCAGGGCCTGGCCGACGGCTACTTCGTGCTGCCGAACACGATCAACGACTACCTCGCCGACGGTCCGTTCCCGAAGGTCGACGCCACCCACCCGGCGGCGGTCGAGGCCGAGCAGGCCGTGCGGGCGCAGACGGAGAAGCTGCTGTCGATCAACGGCACCCGCACCGTCGCCTCCTTCCACCGCGAGCTAGGCAAGCTCATGTGGGACTACTGCGGCATGGAGCGGTCGGAGGAGGGGCTGCGCAAGGCCCTGGACCGCATCCCGGAGATCCGCCGGGAGTTCTGGACCAACGTCAAGGTCTCCGGCGAGCAGGGCATCTACAACCAGAACCTCGAGCACGCCGGCCGCGTCGCGGACTTCATCGAGCTCGCCGAGCTGATGTGCGTCGACGCGCTGCACCGCAACGAGAGCTGCGGTGGCCACTTCCGGGCCGAGAGCCAGACGCCTGAGGGCGAGGCGCTCCGCGACGACGAGAACTTCGCCTACGTCGCCGCCTGGGAGTACACCCCCGAGGACGTCGCCCCGGTGCTGCACCGAGAGGCCCTCGAGTACGAGACAGTCCACCTCGCACAGCGGAGCTACAAGTGACCAGCACACAGACCGGCACGATGAGCCTGACCCTGAACATCTGGCGGCAGCGGGACCGCACCAAGAAGGGCAAGATGGTGACCTACCACGTCACCGACGTCTCGCCCGACATGTCCTTCCTCGAGATGCTCGACGTGCTCAACGAGAAGCTGATCCTCAGCGACGACGACCCGATCGCCTTCGACCACGACTGCCGCGAGGGCATCTGCGGCTCGTGCGGCGTCATGATCGACGGCATCGCCCACGGCCCGGAGCAGACCGCGGTCTGCCAGCTGCACATGCGCTCGTTCAAGGACGGCGACGTGCTGGACATCGAGCCGTGGCGTTCCGGTGGCTTCCCGGTGGTCAAGGACCTCGCGGTCGACCGGTCGGCCTTCGACCGGATCATCTCCGCCGCCGGGTTCATCAGCGCCCCCACCGGCACGGCCCCGGACGCGCACGCGACCCCGGTGCCCAAGAGCGACTCCGACGCCGCGTTCGACGCCGCCACCTGCATCGGCTGCGGCGCCTGCGTCGCCGCCTGCCCCAACGGCTCGGCGATGCTGTTCACCGCGGCCAAGGTCGCCCACCTCGGGCTCATGCCGCAGGGCCAGCCCGAGCGCGACACCCGGGTGCTGCGGATGGTGGCCCAGCAGGACGCCGAGGACTTCGGTGGCTGCAGCAACATCGGCGAGTGCTCCGCGGTCTGCCCCAAGGGCATCTCGATGGAGACGATCTCCCGGCTGAACCACGACCTGCTCGGCGCCCTGCGCGCCGGCGCGGTCCCGACCAGCTAGTCGAAGGACCCCGTCCTCCTCATCCCTCGCACGCTCGGGACGAGCCTCTGGACGGGGCCTGACGGCCCGGTACCCCTGTGGGTGCCGGGCCGTTCAGCGTTCAGGGCCGGGCGACGGCGCTGCGTTCGCGCAGCCAGGTGGTCAGTCGTTCCGGCGGCAGCGGGCGGCTCACGTGGTAGCCCTGCACCAGGTCGCAGTCCAGCGCGCTGAGCGCGGTGACCGTCTCGGCGTCCTCGGCCCCCTCGGCGACCATCACCAGGCCCAGTGACCGGGCCAGCTGCAGCGTCGAGGTGACGACGGCGGTCGCCCGCGGGCTGGTGGGCATCGAGTTGATGAAGGTGCGGTCCAGCTTGAGCTCGGTCACCGGCAGCGAGGCGAGGTAGGCCAGGCTGGAGTAGCCGGTGCCGTAGTCGTCGATGGAGATGCCGACGCCGGTCGACCGGAGCGCCTCGAGCACCCGGACGGCGCGCTCGCGGTCGGTCATCAGCAGGCTCTCGGTGACCTCGAGGACCAGCCGGGTGCCCGGCAGGCGGTGCAGGAGCAGCTGCCGGGCGACCTCGGCGGGGAACGCCTCGTCGGTCAGGTCCGAGGGGCTGACGTTGACCGACACGTCGAGCACCAGGCCCGCGTCGGCCCAGGTCCGGCACTGGGCCAGCGCCTGCCCCAGCACCGCGGAGGTGAGCCGCGACATGAGCCCGGCGGACTCCGCGATGTCGATGAAGGCGTCGGGGAAGAGCAGGCCGCGCTCGGGGTGGGCCCAGCGGACCAGGGCCTCGACCGCCTCCACCTCACCGGTGCGCAGGTCGAGCTTGGGCTGGTAGTGCAGCACGAGCTGGCCCTCGGCGATGCCGGTGCGCAGCTGCTCGACGGTCTCCAGCCGGTGGCGGCCCTCGCCGTCCCGGGCGTCGTCGAAGAGCACCGCCCCGGCCCGGGAGCGCTTGGCGGAGTACATCGCCAGGTCGGCGAGCTGCAGCAGCTCCTCGGCCGAGCCGGAGTGCAGCGGGCCGACGGCGACGCCGATGCTGGCGTCGACGGTGAGCTCCACGCTGCCGAAGCGGAACGCGCGCTGCAGCTCACCGCGCAGCCGGCGGGCCAGCAGCAGCGCGTCCTCGGTGCGGACGTCGTGGGCGACGACGACGAACTCGTCCCCGCCGAGGCGGGCCAGCAGGTCGACGTCACGCAGGTGGGCGGCCAGTCGCGGCCCGACCTGGCGCAGCAGCTCGTCGCCGGCGACGTGCCCGAGCGAGTCGTTGATCTCCTTGAACCGGTCCAGGTCGACCACCAGGACGGCGATCGGCACACCGGCGGCCAGCTGCGTGTCGGCGCGGGCGAGGGACTCGAAGACGCTGCGCCGGTTGGGCAGCCCGGTCAGCTCGTCGGTGCGGGCCTGCTGGCGGCTGTCGGCCAGCGCACGGACGGCCCGGAAGGACAGGGAGGCCCGGCCGAGGGCCGCGAGCACCGATCCGAGGGCCAGCGCGCCGACCAGCGGGCCACCGTCGTCGAGGGGTCCGTGGTCGAGGTAGCCGACGTACATCAGGGTCAGCGTCGCGACGGCGCAGACGCCGGGCAGGACCAGCCCGACCCGGCTGTCGGGCCGGGTGGTGAGCTCGGTGCGCGGCGGCTGGCAGGCCGCCGCCCCGAAGCAGATCAGGGCCAGCCCCCAGCCCAGGCCGAGCAGCCCGGTGATCGGGTCGGCACCGTCGGCCACCCGCAGGGCGTAGACGGCGTCGCTGCCGGCGAACAGGGCGACACCCAGGCTCAGCCACCACCAGGCGGCGCCGGCGCCACGGCCGATCACCACCAGGGCGCCGACGAGCAGCACCAGCAGCAGGGTGTCCAGCAGCGGGTAGGCGATGGCGGTCGCCACGGCGGCCGGGCTGCCCTCGGTCCCCCGGAGCACACCGCCGACGGCGAAGGCGGACCCGAGGGTCGCGACGGTGAGGCCGACCACGATGCCGTCGAGCCAGGTGACCGCGGACAGCCGGGGTGCCCGGGCGCGGAGCATGGAGACCAGCGCCAGGACGGTGAGCGGGTAGAAGGCGAGCCAGCCGAGGTCGGCCCAGGAGGGCCGGCCGACGACGCCGGGCGGGACGGGGTCGAGCGCGTCGACGAGCCCGCCGAGGAGGTAGCTGAGCAGCGCGAGGGCGAGGGCGGTCCACGCCCGGCGGTCCTGCCGGTACAGCCGCGCCCGCAGCAGCACGACGATGACGAGCCCACCGAGGAAGGCGCTGTCACCCCCGGTCTGCAGGGCCTGCGACCAGGCGTCGGAGCCGAAGGAGGCGACGAGGGTCGACGAGACGTAGCCGAGGGACAGGCACGCGCCGATGACGCGCAGGACGCGGAGCCGCCGGTCACCCGACGACCGCGCCGGGTGCTCCGTCGCACGGGAGCCGGTGCCTGTCATGGGACGCGGATCGGCGTCCCCCGGGCTGTGCTTGAGGCCACATCCGGCGACGCCCCCCGTCGTGGGGAGGCCCCTCAGCCGCCGCTGATGCCGAGCCGGTCGGTGAGGAAGAGGAAGGCGGCGGCGAAGTCGTTGCCTGCCACCTCCTCCCGCAGCCGCACCCAGTCGACCTGCTCGCGGACGGCCCGCACGTGCGGCAGCAGGGAGCCGAAGTCGCAGTAGTGCTCGGTCATCGCGCGCAGCTTGCTCGACAGCAGGTCGGTGGCCTGCAGCACCGGCAGCCGGACGCCCAGCAGGTCCATCTCGTCGGACCGGGCCAGCATGTCCCCGGTGACCGGCTCACCGACGATGCGGTGCAGCAGGTCGACCACGACGTCGTCGGTGCAGGCCTTGAACAGCCAGTCCTCCGGCGGGCGGATGACGTCGAACCCAGCGGCGTCCAGCACGGCGGCAGCGCGCTCGACGTCGGCCTCGGCGACGACGAAGTCCACGTCGTTCTCCGACTCCGGCGCCCCGTGCGCCCAGAGCGCGTAGCCGCCGGCGAGGGCGAACGGGACGCCGTCGTGCTTGAGGGCGGAGGCGGTGCGCTTGAGCGCACCCCGCAGGGCGTCGCGGTCGGCTGGCACGCGGGTGGCTCCTCGGGTCCGTGGGCAGATCGGGTGTGGAGCTACCCGGGCGGGTAGTCGGTCACCCGTGCGCCTCGCGACCTTCAACATCCTGCACGGCCGCTCCCCCGCCGACGACCGGGTCGACGTCGACCGCTTCGCGGCGGCCGTGCGACACCTGGACGCCGACGTCCTGGCGCTGCAGGAGGTCGACCGCGGGCAGGAGCGCAGCCACCACGCCGACCTGACCGCCGTCGCCGCCGAGGCGATGGGGGCGGTGGCGCACCGCTTCGTCGCCGCCATCGCCGGCACCCCGGGGGCCACCTGGATGGCCGCGACCGGCCGCGAGCAGCCCGGGACGGCGGAGTACGGCATCGCGCTGCTGTCGCGGTACCCGGTGCGGTCCTGGCAGGTCGTCCGGCTCTCGCCCATCCCGTTCCGGTTCCCGATGTGGCTGCCCGGCCCGCGCAAGGTGATCGTGGTGCACGAGGAGCCGCGGGCCGCCGTCGTCGCCGTGGTCGAGACCCCGGCCGGTGAGCTGACCGTGGTCAACACCCACCTGTCGTTCGTGCCCGGCTGGAACCGCCGCCAGCTGCGCCGGCTGCAGCGCGACCTCACCGCCTTCCCCGGGCCGCTGGTGCTGATGGGCGACCTGAACATGACCCCGCCGACGCCGGCCCGGGTGACCGGCTGGACGTCGCTGGCCGACGGGCTGACCTTCCCGGTCGAGGAGCCGGACCGGCAGCTGGACCACGTGCTGCTGCGCGGCACCCTCGGCCCTGTCACCGCGACCTCGGCACCGGCCCTGCCGCTCTCGGACCACCGGGCGCTCACCGTCGACATCGGCTGAGCGGGGGGACGATGGGCTGCGTGCCCTCCCCCACGCTCGTCTTCGACGGCGACTGCGCCTTCTGCACCAGCGCCGTCGGCGTGGCCCGCCGCGTGCTCCCCGCCGAGGTGACGGTGGTGGCCTGGCAGTTCGCCGACCTGCCGGCGCTCGGCGTGACCGCCGAGCGCGCCCAGCAGGAGGTGCTGTGGGTGGACGGCGACGGCAGCGTCTCCGGCGGGGCCGCGGCCGTCGCCCGCCTGCTGCGCGCCGCGGGGCTGCCCCTGTCGGTGCTGGGCGTGCTGATCTCGCTGCCGCCGCTGCGCTGGGTCGCACCGGCGGCCTACCGGCTCGTCGCGGCCAACCGGCACCGGCTCCCCGGCGGCACCCCGGCCTGCCGGGTGCTCCCCCGCGACGCGGCCTAGGCGGCGGCCTCGCCGAGGTCGGCGGCCAGCCGGAGCAGGTGCGGGGCCAGCGCCTCGGCGACCAGCGCGTAGCCGGCCGAGGACGGGTGGAAGCGGTCGGCGGAGAACAGTGTGGGGTCCGCGGTGAACCGGGCGGCGAGCTCGGGCCCGACCGGTGCCACGACCCCGCCCGCAGCCGTCACGGCCGCCGACTGGCGGGCGCGCAGCTGGTCGCAGACGGCGGCGACCACCGCGCGGAAGGCCGGCGGCACCCAGGCCACCGAGGACAGATCAGGCGTCGGGACGACGAGCACCGCCGTCCCGCGCTCCCGCAGCGTGCGCACCGCGGCACCGATCGCAGCGGCGGACCGGTCGGCCGGCACCTGGCGGGTGACGTCGTTGGCCCCGACGACCAGCAGCGCGAGGTCGGCGTCCGCGGCGGCGGCCCGGCCGAGCTGCTCGGCGAGGCCCGCGGAGGTGGCCCCGGGGACGGCGACCACCGACAGCTCGGTGGCCCGGCCGGAGTCGCGCAGGACACGGGTCAGCCGGGAGCCGAGGGTGTCCTGCGGGCTCGCGGCACCGGTGCCGAAGGCGAGGGAGTCACCGAGGACGAGGAAGCGGAGCGTCACGCTGCGTACAACGACCCGGTAGCCCCCGCTGTGCCGTGATCCGGGCCTCCCCACGCGTCAGCCGCCCTGGGCGAACAGCGCCGCGGCCTGCGCGTCGTCGACGAACGGGTACTCGACCATGAACTGGGCGAGCGCGTCGGCGACCGACAGCACGTGCGTCTCCCGCCGTCCCGCGGCGCCGATGGTCTGCACGGTGACCATGTCGGCGTTGATCGGGACCCAGTGCGTCTCGGCGTGGTCGGTGGGGACGTTCATGCCGCCCACGGTCGCCGGTCGACGTGTCGACAATCCCGTCGCACTGTTGACCTCACTCTCCGTCGTTGTTCAAGTACCCGAACGGAGGGGCCGACCTCTGTGTCAGGTCGCCCGATCGGGCGGACGGACACGATGGAGGGAACGGACATGGGCAGCACGGCAGCGACCCAGCGACGGGCCGGCGGACGACCGGTGCGCCGGCTGGCCGGAGTGGCCGTCCTGGCGGCGCTCAGCCTGGTGGCCGCTCCCGGCCTCGCCGCGGCCGCCCCCGTCAACCCCTCCGACGCGCAGATCGACGCCGCCCAGCAGCAGACCCAGACCGCCGCCCAGCAGGTCGACGCCATCACCGCCGCGCTCGCCGGCGCCCAGGCCAGCGTCGACTCCGCCCGCGAGCAGTCGGCCATCGCGCTGGACGACTACCAGGGCAAGCAGGCCGACTACGAGGCCGCACAGGTCACCGCGGACGCCGCCACCGAGGCCGCCGACGCCGCGGCCCGCGACCTGGCCGACGCCCGCGCCGCTCTCGTCAGCTTCGCCCGGCAGAGCTACCAGCAGGGCAGCACCTCCCCCGCCCTCGAGGCGCTGACCACGGCCGACGGCCCGGCCCAGATGCTGGAGCGGGCCGCGCTGCTGGAGGCCGCCGGCGCCCACCACGGCGACGTCGTCGTCCAGGTGACCACCGCCGAGGAGCAGGCCCGGGCCGCCCAGGACGAGGCCCGCGCCGCCCTGGCACAGGCCGCCGCGCTGAAGCAGGACGCCGAGGACGCCCTCCAGATCGCCGAGCAGTACGAGGCCAGCGCCCGCGCCCAGGCCGCCGACCTCGCCGACCAGCAGACCGCGATGGAGCAGCAGCTGGCGCAGGCCCAGCAGAGCCTGCAGGGCCTGAAGGACGCCCGCGCCGAGGCCGAGCGGTACGCCGCCGAGCAGGCCGCCGCCGCCCGGGCAGCCGCGGCCAAGGCCGAGGCCGAGCGGACGGCCGCCGCCCAGCGCGTCGCCGCGGCAGCCGCGGCCGCCCCGGCTCCTCGCGCCGGTACGCAGCAGGCGGCCGTGCGGGCCCCCGCCGCCGCTGCCCCCGTCCGGGTCGCCGGCGCCGGGGACTCCTCGGCCGTGGAGACCGCGATCGCTGCGGCCCGCGAGCAGATCGGCGTCATCTACTCCTGGGGCGGCGGTTCGCTGAGCGGCCCGAGCATGGGCTGGGGCATCGACGCCGGGATCGTGGGCTTCGACTGCTCGGGGCTCACCCGCTACGCCTACGCCCAGGCCGGCGTCTCCATCCCGCGCAACAGCAGCGCCCAGTACCGCTCGCTCCCCAAGGTCTCCCGCAGCGATCTGCAGCGCGGTGACCTGGTCTTCTGGGCCACCGACACCAGCAACGCCTCGACCATCCACCACGTCGCCATCTACCTGGGCAACGACCGCATCCTGGAGGCCCCGCAGAGCGGCTCGCGCATCCGCGAGACCTCGATGCGCTGGGGCGGCTTCATCGGCGGTGCCCGCCCGACCGCCTGATCAGGACAGCGCACAGCCCCCACCGCAACTGCGGTGGGGGCTGTCCGTCGGCCCCGCTGCAGGAGCCCGCGCCGCGCGGAGCGTGGCGTGAGGAGGCAGCGGGGTCCTTCCTCAGGCGGGGACGGAGTCCAGGGCCTCGGCGGTGAGGGTGACCGAGCGCAGCCGGTCCTCGGTGGTCGGCGCCTGGTGGGCGACGATCAGCTCGTCGGCGTCCGCGAAGCGCACGAAGCGCTCGAGGTGGTCGGCGACCTGCGGGGGCGTGCCGAGCGCGACGTGGGTGAACATCGAGTCGATGTGGTGCCCGGCGCCCTGCTCCAGCAGCAGGTCGGCCTCGGCGTCGGTGAAGCTGCGGCCCCGGCCGAACAGCCCGATCGCCATGGTGCGGCGCATGGCCTGGAGGTTCTCCTGGGCGCGGGCCTCGGTGTCGGCGGCGATCACGTTGACGCCGGCGATGACGTGCGGCTCCTCCAGCTGCGCTGAGGGCTTGAACTCACGCCGGTAGGCGGCGACGGCGGCCTCCAACGCCTGCGGCGCGAAGTGGCTGGCGAACGCGTAGGGCAGGCCGAGCGCGGCGGCCAGGTGGGCGCCGAAGGTCGAGGACCCCAGGATGTACAGCGGCACCCGGGAGCTCTTGCCCGGGACGGCGTCGACGCCGGGGACACGGGTCTGCCCGGCCAGGTAGGCCTGCAGCTCCAGCACGTCCTGCGGGAAGGACTCGGCCGAGTTCGGGTCGCGGCGCAGCGCGTACATCGTGTTCTGGTCCGAGCCGGGCGCCCGGCCCAGGCCCAGGTCGATGCGGCCGGGGTACATCGCGTCGAGGGTGCCGAACTGCTCGGCGATCGTCAGCGGCGAGTGGTTGGGCAGCATGACCCCGCCCGAGCCGAGCCGGATGGTGCTGGTGTGGGCACCGACGTGGGAGATGAGCACGCTGGTCGCCGAGGAGGCGATGCTCGGCATGTTGTGGTGCTCGGCGTACCAGACCCGCCGGTAACCGTGCTCCTCCGCGCGCTGGGCGAGGGCGACGCTGGCGGCGATGCTGCTGCCGACGGTCTCCCCGCGGGCGATGGGGGCGAGGTCGAGGACGGACAGCGGGATGCGCATGAGGTGCCTTTCACGTCGGTTGAGGGGTGCAACGCACCCGGCGTCGTGAGGCTTCCCCCGCCCTCCGCCCGGCCGGTCCGACGCGACTCGCCGTCCCCGTCCCGACCGCGCGCACGAACCCGGTGCGGTACGGCGTGACCGGTGTCACCCTGGACGGCACCCTCGGCAGCCACGGGGCGTTCTCTCACGAGGAGTCGCCATGTTGTCCCAGAGCACCAGCGCACTGCACCACATCGACCAGCGCCGCGCGGCGGTCGACGACCGGGTCGCCGCGTTCCGGCGGCTGGCCGGCGGGAACGACCCGGGCGCGGTCCACGACTTCGAACCCGTCTTCTTCAACGACCTGGTCGTCGTGCTGGACAGCTGGTTCCCCGACCACGGCCGGGGCGGTGCCTGCGGCGCGGCCTGCGCCGAGGTGCGGCTGGTCGCCGAGTCGCTGGCGCAGGGCAGCACGCTGATCGCCGACCGGCACATCCGGTACGACGCGAGCCGCTCTGTGCTGCGGTACCGGGTGGGCGAGGAGATCGCCGTCCGGGAGGCGGAGTTCAGCGCCCTGGCCAAGGACTTCTTCGCCGAGCTCGAGAGCCGGTACCTGTAGTCGCGGGACCCCCGCCGGCCCTACGGTGTGCCGGTGCGCGGCGGGGAGGACAGGACGACCGGCAGTGACCGGTCCCCCCGGGGCAACCCCGGGGACCCGTGAAGAAGCCAGGCACAGCGTCATGAGCCACGCCGCGCGCTCCGCGCACCCAGCGGCACGTCCCCCAGGGACTGGCTGTCCTCCCCGCCGCGCACCCCGGGGCGCCCGGTGACGACCGACCGGCGCGCCGCGGCCACCGCGTCCGGGATCGCCACGGCGCTGCTGGCCGGCCCCTGGCGCCGGCCGGAGATGGTCCGCCGGGTCGCCGTCGCCCTGGGCATGGCCCGCGCGCGGACCTGGGTCGGCACGATGGTCGGCGAGGTGCAGACCGCCTTCCCGCGGCCGCCGGTCGACCGGCCCCGCGCGCTGTCCCGCTTCCTGCTGACGACGCAGGGCTTCGCCCGCGGCCAGGACACGCAACCGCTCCCCCGCGTCGAACGCTGGACGCCGGTGCCGACCGCACTGGCCTGGGACCGGTACCCGGTCGCCGACCTGCCCGACCAGGCCGCGGTGGCCCGGCTGCTGGACGTCGACGCCGGCGAGCTCGCCTGGTTCGCCGACACCCGGGGGCTGGAGCGCACCGCGCGCGAGCCGCTGCGCCACTACCGGTGGCGGTCGGTCGACCGGCCCTCCGGCGTGCGGCTGCTGGCCGCACCCAAGCCCCGGCTGCGGGAGGCGCAGCGGCGGCTGCTGCGGCACGTGCTGGCGCAGGTCCCGGTGCACGAGGCAGCGCACGGGTGCGTGCCCGGCCGGTCGGTGCGCACCGCCGTGGCGCCGCACGCCGGGGCGGCCGTCGTCCTGCGGATGGACCTGGAGGCGTTCTTCCCCAGTGTGTCCGCCGGGCGGGTGCACGGGCTGCTGCTCGGGCCCGCGGGGCTCCCCGAGCCGGTCGCGCACGTGCTCACCGGGCTGGTGACGACCGTCGTCCCGGCGCCGGTGTGGCGTGCGCTGCCGGTGCCCGCCGACGCCGACGCCCGCGACCGGCACCACCGGCTGGGTCGCCGGCTGGCGGTCGCGCACGTGCCGCAGGGCGCACCGACGTCCCCCGCGCTGGCCAACCTGGTCTGCTTCCGGCTCGACCGCCGGCTCGCCGGGCTGGCCGCCACCTTCGGCGCCACCTACACCCGCTACGTCGACGACCTCACCTTCAGCGGCGGGACGTCGGTCGGCGGCGACCGGTTCGCCGCGCTGGTCGCCGAGGTCGTCGCCGACGAGGGCTTCCGGGTCAACCCCGCGAAGACCTCGGCGGTGGGCGCCGGGCGCCGCCAGGCGGTGCTCGGCGCGGTGGTGAACGCCCACCCCGCGCTCCCCCGCCGGGAACGGGACGCGCTGCGGGCGCTGCTGCACAACTGTGCGACGCACGGGTGGGCGGGCCAGACGCGCGGCCGGGACCCGGCCACCTTCCGCGACCACGTCCTCGGCCGGGTCGCCTGGGCCAACTCGCTGGACCCTGCGTTCGGTGCGCGCCTGGCCGTGCTCGCCGACCGGATCGACTGGTCGGCCGCCGCCGACGCGTAGGGCAGGGTGGCGGGGTGGCCACCCACCCGCCGTCCGCCCCGCGAGGGACCCTGGTGCCCGCCGTCGCCCGCCGCGCCCTGCTGGGCGCCGTCCTCGCGCTCGCGGTCACCGGCTGCGGCGGCGCTCCGCCCCCGGACGACGTCCCGGCTGCCGGCCCGTCCGCCGACGCACCGCTGCTGCCCGCCGAGGGCGCCTACCTCGGCGTCTACTACGGCGACCGCCCGGCCGCGGAGACCGACGAGGCGATCGGCGTCGTGCCGCAGCTGCACCTGACCTACGTGGGCTGGGCCGACGAGTGGGCGACGTCGGGGTTCGTCGCGGAGGACGCCGAGCGCGGGCAGCTGTCGCTGGTCAACTGGGAGCCCTTCGACGCGGACTTCACCGCGATCGTCGACGGCACCTACGACGAGATGCTCACCGCCCGCGCCCGGGAGGCCGGGGCGCTCGACCAGCCGGTGTTCGTCGACCTCGCCGCGGAGATGAACGAGGAGGAGGGCTGGGGCGGGCACGACCCGGAGCTGTACGTCGCCGCCTACCGGCACGTCCACGACGTCTTCGCCGCGCACGACGGGGGGAACGTCGTGTGGGTGTGGGCACCGAACAACGTCGACAGCGCGGACGCCCCCGGGGCGCTCGCCTACTACCCGGGCGAGGACTACGTCGACTGGACCGGGATCGACGGCTACAACTGGGGCACCGACGACCCGGACCACGCGTGGGAGACCTTCGCGGAGGTGTTCGGCCCGATGTACGAGCAGCTGCAGCCGCTGGGCAAGCCGATCCTGATCGGCGAGACGGGCTCGTCGGAGACCGGCGGGAGCAAGGCCGCGTGGATCGCGGGGATCGTCCCGGCGCTGCGGGAGAGCTTCCCCGACGTGCGGGCGCTGGTGTGGTTCGACGTGCGCAAGGAGCGGGACTGGCGGATCGGCTCCTCCGACGCAGCGGCGTCGGCGTTCCGCGACCTGGCGGCCGACGAGCACCTCGCCGCGACCGTGCCCTGACCGGCCGGCGCCACGTGCGCCGGCCGGTGGACGTCGTGGCCTAGCGGCTCTGCAGGGCGTCCAGGGCGACGGCCATGGACGCCGCGACCCGGAAGTCCAGCCGCGGGTCGGGCACGGTGACGGTGTAGCGGTCGCGGATGGCCATCTTCCGCTCGCTGGTGAGCACGGGCGCACCCGTCTTCTGGTCGAGGAAGTCGAAGTGGAAGACGAAGGGCACCCAGATGTCCCCGATGTAGGGGATGAGGTTCCAGAACCGGCGCAGCAGGGCGATCGACAGCTTGCGCTCGCGGCCGACGGCCTCGATGCCGGGCGCGTGCAGGTTCCAGGTGGAGCGCAGCAGGCTGGCCCCGAACTCCTTGCTGAACATGCCCAGCGGGGCGCCGCTCTCGTCGAACACGTCGTGCTGGGCGCCGACGTCCAGCCGCTGGCGGGCCTTGAAGGAGAAGACGCGGCGGCTCTTGCTCTCGTCGGAGTAGAAGACCACCTCCTCCTTGAGCTTCATCCGCTTCTGCTCGGCCAGCGCCAGCAGCGGGCCCTCGCTGCCGTCGGGGTTGGCGGCGCGCACCTCGTACCGGTTCACCATCACCGTGATCCGCTGCTTGATGAAGAACAGCGGGACGACCATGGCGGCCTGGGGCTGGTGTGCGGGTGGGACGGTCACGGCAGGCTCCCCGTTGAGGTCGGACGACGAGGGCGATCCTGCCCCATGGCGCCACGACCGGGCGAGGACCGGACGGCGCCGCCGCACACGGCTCCGGTCAGCCGGCGTCCTCGACGTCCACACCGTGACGGACCGCGAGGGCTCCCAGGTCGTCCTGGTAGCCCTGGCCCACCGGTCGCCACCGCCAGCTGCCGTGCCGTTCGTAGAGGTGTCCGAGCACGAGGCTGCGTTCCTGGGTCGCCGCGTCGAGGGTCGCCCGGGCGACGGGTGCCCCGTCGCCGTCGCGGAGAACCAACTCGACGCCGCCGACATCCCCGAAGGTGACCTCCCCGTCGATCGCCGCCGCCAGCAGGACCCGGCGCTGGCCGGCAGGCAGGTCACCCGGTCGGAGCCGGCACAACGCCTCTCCCGGGACGTCCGTCTCCAGTGCGACCGATCCGGTCGGGTGTCCCGGCGCGTTGAAGAAGACGAAGTCCTCGTCGACGGAGACCTGCTCGTCCTCGTCGACCACGAAGGCGACGACGTCCAGGTCGAACCGATCGGTCGCGTGCCGCCCCGGCGCCTGCCAGCGCACCTCGACCAGCCACTCGTCCTGCGGCGGCAGGACGAACACCTCGCCGCGCACGAGGTTCCGGGACCTGTCGGTCGTGCCCACGGGTGTTGCCGCGCCAGGCGACTCGATCACGGGCGCAGGACCGGAGGCCACCGGCCAGGGCACGGGCAGCAACGTCCGGTCGTCCAGGAGCCGGATGCCGAGCGACTGCGCCTTGGCCGTCCGGGGGTCCGACCCGGTCGACGGCCCGTTGACGACATCGGTCACCGAGCCGGTCAGGTTCACCGCGACGCTGGCGCCTGCGTCGACCAGCCGGGTCCGGGTCTCGGCCGCGTGCTCGTGCGTCCCGCCGAGGACGAGGACTCGTCGGCCGCTCAGGGGTCCGACGGGCGCCGAACGAGCGGGCGCCGGCGCCTTCGGCGGGGTGGACCCCGGTACGTGCTCGGCGACCTTGGGCTGTCCCGGCTCGACGGACGCGAGCAGTCGCACGAGCTCTGCCTCGCTGATCACGGGCGTGCCGTTCTGCCGCGCTCTCACCGCCTTGCCCGTCAGTTCGTCGGCACGGTTGCAGACCAGCAGGTGTGTGCGCCCGCTGACGGTGTTCATGACGTCCAGGCCCGCTGTGGTGCAGCGCCGGGTGAGGAGCTCCCGCGGCGAGCTGGTGCCGCCGGTGATGACCACCTTCATGCCCTGGACCAGTGGTCGGCCGAGGACCCAGGCCGCCGGCGCTCGCCAGGGACAGGGCGTGCGCGGTGCCTTGGCGGGGAAGACGGTCGGACCGTCGTCGGTGCACGGGGTGAGCGGCAGGTCGACGTCGAGTCGGGCGGCCGCCACCAGCGAGTGCCGCAGCACCTCGGTGAGGACACGGACGTCGTCGGCGGCGTCGTGCGCCCGCTCGGCACGGACACCCCAGTAGGAGGCGACCGACGAGAGCTTGAAGTCGGCGACCGGCAACTCCAGCCGGCGGGTCAGCGCGAGGGTGCACAGCCGTTCCTCCACCGGCAGGCGGCCACCTGCCCGGGCGGACTCTGCGGCGAGGAACCGGTGGTCGAACTGCGCGTTGTGCGCGACGACGACGCGGCCGTCGAGTCGGCGGGCGATCCCGTCGGCGACGTCCGCGTACTGCGGGGCACCGCGCAGCAGGGCACGGGTCAGCCCGTGGACATGTGTGGGCCCGGGGTCGCACCCCGGGTCCAGCAGGGTCGACCAGCTCGACTCGAGGCTCCCGTCGGAGGCCATCTGCGTGACCGCCACCTGCAGGACGCGGTCGCTCGTGGCCCGCAGACCCGAGGTCTCCACGTCCACCACCGCATAGCCGTACGGGTAGCGACGCGCGACCTCGGCGGGCAGGACCGGTGCGGACAAGACCCCCGTCATGCCCGCAACCTAACCGCGACTTCCGGGCGGATCCGTCTCCTCGGCAGGCGTGTCGTCTGACTGCGGCGACGTCCGACCGAGCCCTGACGTGGACTGGACTTCCGCCGGACCCGAACAGCCGCCATGCTGCCCCGCGGCGCCGGCAGCGGCCGGTGCCCTCGACGAGGGAGACGGCGGCGATGACGAACCCGCAGGAACCGTGGGCCCCGCCCTGGCCGACCGCTCCCCCGGCCCTGCCGGCTCAGCGGCGGCGGTCGCGCTGGCTGACCATCGGGCTGCCCCTGGGGGTGCTCGCACTGGTCGCGGTTGGCGTGGCCGTCTGGTTCGGCGTCCGCGCGTTCCTGGGTGCGCTGGGTCCGGCGCAGCGGGCCGCCGAGGACTACGCCACCGCGCTCGTCGACGGCCGGTGGGACGACGCCCAGAGCCAGCTCTGCGAACGTGACCGGTCAACCGTCACCGCGGACGCCCTGCAGCAGCAGTTCTCGACGACGGACCTCACCGGCTACCGGCTGGAGGGGATCAGCGTCGTCAGCAGCAACGGCAGGACCACGGGCGAGGCCCGTGTGGTGTTCGAGACCGCGGGCGGCCTGGACACCACCACGGTGCTGCCGTTGGACAAGGACGGCGACACCTGGCGCCCCTGCCCGTGACCACGCCACCCGGAGCCACGACGACCGCGACCGAGGACGTGCCCGCGGTGCGCCGGCCCTCGCGCGAGGCGGCGGACTAGCGCTGCTGACGCCTCGCGACCAGGACGAGGCCGCCGACGACGACCACCAGGGGCACCCAGGACGGCAGCCCGAACGGCCCGATGATCAGCGCGGCGACGAACATCAGGAGCTGGAAGGCCAGGAAGAAGCCCACCAGCAGCACGACGTAGAACAGCACGGGTCGTTCCGTCTGCAGTTGGCGCAGGTAGTCCATCAGGTCTCCTCGATCGCGGCCCGGCCGGGCGCACCGGATCCCCCCGGCTGTCGGGGACATCGGCCCGGCGCGGCCGTTCCTGTAGGCCAACGCCCGGGACCCGGCAGGAGATCCCGAGCCGGCCCGCGGGTCAGACGTTGAAGCGGAACTCCACCACGTCGCCGTCGGCCATGACGTACTCCTTGCCCTCGATGCGCACCCAGCCCTTGGTCTTCGCCACGGCCATGGAGCCGGCCTCCATCAGCTGGTCGAAGCCGACGATCTCGGCCTTGATGAAGCCGCGCTGGAAGTCGGTGTGGATCACGCCGGCGGCCTCGGGCGCGGTGGCGCCGACCGGGATCGTCCAGGCCCGCGACTCCTGCGGCCCGGCGGTCAGGTAGGTCTGCAGGCCCAGGGTGCGGAAGCCGACCCGGGCCAGCTGGTCCAGGCCCGGCTCGTCCTGGCCGATGGAGGCCAGCAGCTCGGCGGCCTCGTCGGCGGGCAGCTCGATCAGCTCGGACTCGGTCTGCGCGTCGAGGAAGATCGCCTCGGCGGGGGCGACCAGCGCGCGGAGCTCGTCGAGGGTCTCGGCGTTGCCCAGCTCGTCGGCGTCGACGTTGAACACGTACAGGAACGGCTTGGTCGTCAGCAGCGTCAGCTCGCGGAGCGGCTCGGGGTCGACCCCGGCGGCGAACAGCGTCTTGCCGGTGTTCAGCACCTCCTGCGCCGCGACGGCCGCGTCGTGCAGGACCTTGCGCTCCTTGTCCTTGCGCGACTCCTTCTCCAGCCGCGGGACGGCCTTCTCCAGCGTCTGCATGTCGGCCAGGACGAGCTCGGTGTTGATCGTCTCGATGTCGTCGGCCGGGTCGACCTTGCCCTCGACGTGCACCACGTCGGGGTCGGTGAACACGCGGATCACCTGGCAGATCGCGTCGCTCTCGCGGATGTTGGCCAGGAACTTGTTGCCCAGCCCCTGCCCCTCGCTGGCGCCGCGCACGATCCCGGCGATGTCGACGAAGGACACCGTGGCCGGGACGGTCTTCTTCGAGTCGAAGACCTCGGCGAGCTTCGCCAGCCGCGGGTCGGGCACGCCCACCACCCCGACGTTGGGCTCGATCGTGGCGAACGGGTAGTTCGCGGCGAGCACGTCGTTCTTGGTCAGGGCGTTGAACAGCGTCGACTTGCCGACGTTGGGCAGACCGACGATGCCGATGGTGAGACTCACGAGAGACGAGCTTACGGGCGCAGGGACACCCCGACGCCGCCCGAGTGGGCAGTTGCCGCTGCCGACACGGGACGGCGCGCCGTGGCGGGCGGCATCAACTGCTCAGTCGGTCAGCCGGCGGACCCGGGGCCGGACAGCAGGCCGCGCTCGACGGCGACCATGACCGCCCGCGTCCGGTCGTCGACGCCGAGCTTGGTGAACACCCGCACCAGGTGGGTCTTCACCGTCGCCTCGCCGATGAACAGCTCGCGGCCGATCTCGGCGTTCGTGAGCCCGCGGGCCACGCCGCCGAGCACCTGCAGCTCCCGCGCCGTCGGTGCCTCGACCGCCGGGCCGCGCATCCGGGACATCAGCTTGGCCGCGACCGGCGGTGCCAGCACCGTCTCCCCGCGGGCGGCGGCACGCACCGCGTCGGCCAGCTGGGGCAGCGGCGCGTCCTTGAGCAGGTAGCCGGCCGCGCCGGCTTCCACCGCCCGCACGATGTCGGCGTCGGTGTCGTAGGTGGTGAGCACCAGCACCCGGACGCCGGGGTGCGCGGCGGTGATCCGGCCGGTCGCCGTCACGCCGTCCATCCGGGGCATCCGCAGGTCCATCAGGACGACGTCCGGCGCGTGCTCGGCCACCGCGGCGAGCGCCTCGAGCCCGTCCCCCGCCTCGCCCACGACGTCGATGTCGGGCTGGGCGGCGAGCCAGCCGACCAGCCCACCGCGCACCACCGGGTGGTCGTCCACCACCAGCACGCGGGTCACCGGCTCGGCACCCGGACGGTCACCCGCGTGCCCCGGCCCGGCGCGGACGCCACGTCCACGGCGCCGCCCACCTCCGCGGCCCGGTCGCGCAGGCCGGCCAGCCCGATGCCGACCGCGCCGGCCGGGTCGAAGCCCACGCCGTCGTCCTCGACGTGCACGGCCACGACGTCCCCGACCCGGCTGACCCGCAGCACCACCGCGCTGGCCGCGGCGTGCCGGCGCACGTTGGTCAGCGCCTCCTGCGCCCCGCGCAGCAGCACGACCTCCTGGCCGCGGGTCAGCTCCGCACCGGCCCCGAGCGCGGCGGTGTCCAGCCGGGTGGCCAGCCCCGTCTCCCGGCCGAAGCGCTCGGTGAGCCGCTGCAACGCCTCCACCAGGGTCGTGGAGTCCAGCGCCACCGGCGCGAAGGCCGCCACCATCGCCCGCGCCTCGGCGAGGTTGTCCCGGGCCACCTCCTCGATCAGCGCGACCCGCTCGGCCGCCGCACCCGGACTGCCGGGCAGCTGGGCCGTCGCGGTCTGGGCCAGGACGACGATGGAGGTGAAGCCCTGCGCCAGGGTGTCGTGCACCTCCCGCGCCAGCCGCTCGCGCTCGGCCAGCACGCCCTGCGCCCGGTGGGCCTCGGCCAGCTCGGCGCGAGTGGTCTCCAGCGCCCGGATCAGCTCGGCACGCTCCTCGCTGCGGGCGAGCACCGCGTGCACCCACAGGCCCATGGCCAGGCTGAACACCAGGCCGACCAGCGTCTCCCCCGGTCCCCACAGCGGCTCTTCCCCGCGGGTGAAGGCGAGGAACGGCCCCAGCGTGCTGGCGACCGCGAGCACCACCGTCCACGGGACGCCGGCCAGCGCGGAGGGCACCAGGAACCAGACCATGGGGTAGGCCAGGAACATCAGGAACAGCAGCGAGGGCTCGATCCAGGCGACGACGCCGATCACGGCCACCAGCACGGCCAGGTGGGCGGTCGCCCGGCCCGCGTCCCGGCTGACCAGCGCCGGCCCGCCGAGGGTGACCCAGCTGAGCACCAGCACCACGAGCGCCCCCACCAGCAGCCAGCGCGGGCCGCCGTCGGCGTCCACCACGGCCGCGGCCCGCACGAGCGCCGTCCCGACCATCGCGACGAAGGCGACGTGCCAGAGGACGACGACGGCCCGCCAGCCGACCTCGGACACCGGCGCACCGCCGTCCCCACCCCAGGTGGGCACGGCGGCGGCCTGCAGCCGGGAGCGCAGGCTCACCCGCGGACCCGGCGCCAGCGGAACGTGCGCTCGCAGATCACGAGACCGATGATCACCCATCCGGCCAGCACCAGGGCGGTCCTGCCGTGCTCCCACCCGCCGCCGACCTCGAACGCGCCGGCCCCCTCGGGCAGCACCGCCGACCGCAGTCCCTGGGTCATCCACTTCAGCGGCAGCACCGCGGCCACCTGCTGCATCCACCCCGCGAGCTCCGGGAAGGCGAAGAACACCCCGGAGAAGAACTGCAGCACGATGCCGAGCCCCAGCACCGTCGTCGACACCGCCGACGCACTGCCGCCCAGCCCGGACGCCGCGATGCCCAGCACCGTCCCGGCCAGCGCGCCGAGCACGGTCACCCAGCCGAAGGTGAGCCAGTGGCCGACGTCGGCCGGCAGTGGGACGTCGTAGCCGTAGCGGGCGACCGGCAGCAGGACGGCGAGCTGGACGGCGACGGTGACCAGCACCTGGCCGCCCTTGCCGGCGAAGTAGGCCACCGGCGGGGTGCCCAGCAGCTGCAGCCGCTCCAGCTGGCCGCTCTCCCGCTCCGCGGCGATCGAGGTGGCCACGGCGGTGAAGCTGATGAGCATGATCCCGGTCGCGGCGATGCCGGGCAGGAAGTACTGCGGGAACGGGACCCCGCCGGGTGCGGTGTCCTCGCCCAGGAGCGAGGCGAAGACCACCAGCATCACCACCGGGTAGAGGAACGTGAACACGAGCAGCTGCCGCTCGCGAATGAAGAGCCGCAGCTCCAGGCCGGTGCGGGCCAGCGCGATGCGCGCGGCCGAGGGCGGGGTGGGCACGAGCGTGGTGGTCACAGGTCTCCTCCGGGGGTGGCGCCGACGAGGGTCAGGTAGACGTCCTCGAGGGTCGGGCGGGTGACGGTGAGGCCGGGGACCTCGCCGTGCGGAGCGGCGGCGAGCAGGTCGCGCAGGACGGCGGCCGGGGTCTCGGTGCGGACCTGGCGGCGGGCGCCGTCCTCGGTCCAGCCGACGGTGGCGACCCGGCGGAGGGCGCCGCCCAGCTCGTCGGGGGCGGCGACCTCGACCAGCCGGCCGCCGGCGACGACGCCGACCCGGTCGGCCAGCTCGGCGGCCTCGTCGAGGTAGTGGGTGGTGAGCAGCACGGTGGTGCCGGCGTCGCGCAGGCCGCGCACCAGCCCCCAGAACCGGCGGCGGGCCACCGGGTCCATGCCCGTGGTGGGCTCGTCGAGGAAGACCAGGTCCGGGTCGCCCTGCACGCCCAGGGCCACGGCCAGCCGGCGCCGCTGCCCACCGGACAGCCCGCCCACCCGGACGTCGGCCCGCTCGGTCAGGCCCACGGCGTCCAGCAGGTCGCCGGTCGGGCGCGGCCGGGAGTGGTAGTGGGCGAAGTGGTCGAGGGTCTCCCGCACGGTGAGCGCCTGACCGGCCGGCTCGCCCTGGCTGACCACGCCGAGCCGGCTCCGCCACGCGCGCCCGGCCCGCGCCGGGTCCTCCCCCAGCACGTCGACCGTGCCGCCGTCGCGGGGCAGCACGCCCAGCAGCAGCTCGATCGTCGTCGTCTTGCCCGCGCCGTTGGGCCCGAGCAGCGCGAAGCACTCACCGCGCCGGACGTCCAGGTCCAGCCCGTCGAGCACCGTCGTCCCGCCGTAGCGCTTGACCAGCCCGCGGACCGTCACGGCCGGCGCGTCGCCGGTGCGCACGGGCGGCGGGGCCACCTCTGTCGTCGTCATGGGACGAGCCTGTCCGGGCTGCGGGCAGCGCGGCACCGTCGTGCAGTGGGTCCGGCGTCCACCAGTCGATGGACACCGGGCGGCTCACCACCGCGTCCGAAAGCCGCCAGTGAGGGTGGCGCGGCGGTGCCATGCTCGTGCCATGACCTCGCCGGCGACCCTGGACGCGGAGCGCTGCTACCGCGCCGTCGCCGGCCGCGACCCGCGCTTCGACGGCTGGTTCGTCACCGCAGTGCGCAGCACCGGCATCTACTGCCGGCCCTCCTGCCCGGCGCGCACGCCGCTGGAGCACAACGTCACCTTCCACAGCACCGCGGCCGCGGCGCAGGCGGCCGGGTTCCGTGCCTGCCGCCGGTGCCGGCCGGACGCCGTCCCGGGCTCGCCGGAGTGGGACGTGCGCGCCGACGTCGTCGCCCGGGCGATGCGGCTGGTCGCCGACGGCGAGGTCGAGCGCAGCGGGGTCGGCGGGCTCGCCGCGCGCCTGGGGTACTCCGAGCGCCAGCTGCACCGGCTGCTCACCGGCGAGCTCGGCGTCGGTCCGCTCGCGCTGGCCCGGGCGCAGCGCGCCCAGACCGCCCGGCTGCTCATCGAGACGACCCGGCTGCCGATGGCCGACGTCGCCTTCGCCGCCGGCTTCGCCAGCATCCGGCAGTTCAACGACACCGTGCGGTCGGTCTTCGGGACGACGCCGTCGGCGCTGCGGCCCGCGACCCCGCGCACCGAGGGCGGCGCCCCCGGCTGGCTGACGCTGCGGCTGGCCGCCCGCGCACCGTTCGCCGCCGACGAGGTGCTGCTCTTCCTCGGCGCGCACGCCGTCCCGGGCCTGGAGGAGTGGGACGGGACGACGTTCTCCCGGGTGCTGGACCTGCCGCACGGGCCCGCCGTCGTGCAGCTGTCCCCCGGCGCGGGCGCGTCGGTCACCGCCCGGCTGCAGCTGACCGAGCTGCGCGACCTCGGCGTGGCCGTGGCCCGCTGCCGGCGGCTGCTGGACCTCGACGCCGACCCGGCTGCGGTCGACGCGGTGCTGGGTGCCGACCCCGCGCTCGCCGACCTGGTCGCCGGTGCGCCCGGCCGCCGCGTGCCCACCGGCGTGGACGCCGACGAGGTCGCCGTGCGCGCGGTGCTCGGCCAGCAGGTCTCCGTGGCAGGCGCCCGCACCCTGACCGCCCGGCTGCTGCCGCTGGCCGGCACCCCGCTGCCCGAGCCGGTCGGCACGCTCACCCACGCCTTCCCCCGCGCCGCGGCACTGGCCGCGGCCGACCTGTCCGACGTCGGGCTGACCGGTGCCCGGCGGGCCGCCGTCGGCACGCTGGCCACCGCACTGGCCGACGGCACCGTGTCGCTGGGCCCCGGCGCCGACCGGGACGAGGCCCGCCGGTCGTTGCTGGCCCTGCGCGGGATCGGCCCGTGGACGGCGGCGCTGGTCGCGATGCGCGGGCTGGCCGACCCCGACGTCTGGCTGCCCGGCGACCTGGCCCTGCGCCGCAGCCTCGCCACCCTCGGCAGCTCCGACGCCGACGCCGCCGCGCGCTGGCAACCCTGGCGCTCCTACGCGGTCATGCACCTGTGGGCGCTCGCCGTCCCGACCCTCTTCACCCGCCCCCGCGATCGGAGCCCGTCGTGAGCAGCACCTCCTCCGGCACCGCCCGCTACGCCACCGTCGCCACCCCGCCCGGCCCGTTCACGGTGCTGGTCACCGCCGGCCCGGACGGCGAGGACGTCGTCCTGGCCAGCGGCTGGACCGACGACGTGGCCGACCTGCTGCCCGTCGTGCACCGCTCGCTGCGGCCCGACGGGCTGGAGCGCGCCGAGTCGCTGCCGGTGCTCGACGTGGTCACCGCCTTCTCCGACGGCGACCTCACCGCCATCGACGCGGTCCCGGTGCGGCAGCGCTCCGGGCCCTTCCTGACCGACGCGTGGGAGGTCCTGCGCACCGTGCCGGCCGGCACGCCGGACACCTACGCCGCCTTCGCCGCCCGCTGCGGGCGCCCGGCGGCCGTGCGGGCCGCCGCCGGGGCCTGCGCGCGGAACGCCGCCGCGCTGTTCGTGCCCTGCCACCGGGTGCTGGCCAGCGGCGGCGGGCTCGGCGGCTTCCGCTGGGGCACGCCGGTCAAGCGCTGGCTGCTCGACCACGAGGCCGCGCACGCCGGCAGCTGAGGCGTCAGGACGCCGGCGCGACCAGCTCCAGGTTGATGTCGTCGGGGTCCTGCAGCGACAGGATCGACAGGCCGGAGTCGGCGAAGTCGATGACCTCCCCGTGCTCGATCCCGGCGGCGTCCAGCCGTCCCGCGGCGGCCACCAGGTCCGCGCGCGAGCCCACGGCCAGGCTCACGTGGTCCAGCCCGACCCTCGTCGAGTCGAACCGGTCGCCGGCGTCGGCGACCGGGCGCAGGCCGAACAGCCCGTCACCGACCGGGAAGATGCAGCCGCCGTAGTAGCGCGCCGGGTCCTCCGACACACCGGGCTGCCCGGCCTGGTCGCTGGTGTCGATGACCGGGTCGACGCCCAGCAGCCGGCGGTAGAACTCCTTGGACCGGCCGATGTCGGTGACGGTGAGGCGGACGTGGTGGATGGCCCGGGGCTGGGCCAGTGGCTCGGTCATGGGGTGCACTCTCGGCCATGTCACCGGTGTGCGCTCCCCGGAACTGTCGGCGGGCTGTTGCACCCTGGTCGCCATGGACGCCGCCTCCCTGCTGCTCGGGCTCCTCGTCGGTGCGCTGCTGGGCGTGGCGATCACCCTCGGCCTGGTCGCGCTGCGCAGCCGGCAGCCCGCGGCACCCGACGCCCTGGAGCCGGTGCACGAGTCGCTGGACCACCTGCACCGGGTGCTCGCCGGCATCGAGCGCGACCGGGCCACCGCCCACGGCGAGCTGCGCGAGCAGGTCGGCACCATCGGCCAGACCTCGGCGCTGCTGCGCCAGGAGACCGCCGCGCTGGTCACGGCACTGCGCACCCCGCACGTGCGCGGCCGGTGGGGCGAGCTGCAGCTGCGCCGGGTGGTCGAGGTCGCCGGGCTCCTGGAGCACTGCGACTTCGTCGAGCAGCCCGCCGGCACCACCCCCGACGGCGCCCGGGTGCGCCCGGACCTGGTGGTCACCCTCGCCGACGGCCGGCAGGTGATCGTCGACGCCAAGGTGCCCTTCACCGGCTACATCGAGGCGGTGCAGGCCACCGACCAGGGGGTGCGCGCCCAGCGGGTGGCCGACCACGCCCGGCAGCTGCGCGCCCACGTCGACGAGCTCGCCGCCCGCCACTACCCCAGCGCCTTCGGCTCGTCGGCGCCCTTCACGGTGCTCTTCGTGCCCTCCGACGGCTTCCTCACCACCGCGCTGGAGGCCGAGCCGGGGCTGCTGGAGCACGGCTTCGCCCGCGACGTCATCATCGCCACCCCCAGCACGCTGCTCGCGCTGCTGCGCACGGTCGCCTACTCGTGGCGGCAGGAGCGGCTGGCCCAGGACGCGGCCGCGGTGCTCGAGGTCGGCCGCACCGTGCACGCCCGGCTGACCACCCTGTCCGGCCACCTGACCCGGCTGGGCTCGGCGCTGGGCGCCACCCTCACCCGCTACAACGAGACGCTCGGCTCCTACGAGCGGTCCGTCCTGGTGGCGACCCGCCGCTTCGACGACCTCGGGGTCGCCGGCAGCCCGGTCCCGGCCCCCTCCCCCGTCGAGGGCGCCGTGCGGGTGCTGCGCTCCGTGCCCGACGGCGAGCCCGCGGCCGGCCCGGACGCCGACCCCGCCGGCGAGCTGGCCGACCCCGGTCACACCGGCGCCGACCACCTCGACCGCCCGCGGGCCGACGACCGGCGGTCCGGTGAGCTGCGGTCCGGTGAGCTGCGGTCCGGTGAGCTGCCACTGCCCGACTTCGTGGTCCCCGGCAGCTCCCTCCCGGCCGTCGCCGTCCCGCTCAGCGACCGGCCCGCGGTCCCCGCGCCCGCACGCCACGCGGCGAGCTGGCCCGGCCTCGACAGCTGACCACCGCGGCGGCCGGGTGCTCGGCACCCCTCCGCCGGCACTGTGACCGGCGCCTCTCCGACGTCGTCCGGCGGCGGCAGCCGCGGGGCTGGTGGTGCGGCTGGTGCGCGGTTCTGCAGATCCCCACACCGGCGGTGCCCGACACGGGCGACATCTGACCCGCCGCGCGGCCGAGGTCCAGCGTTCACTCAGGGAGGGCCGATACCGTGGCCCGACCGGTGGAGCGCCGAGGTGCTCCACCGTCGAGGAGGAGGTGCACCATCGCTCCGGTCACTGTCGGTGCCAGGCGGGAGGACGCCGTGCGTGCAGAACGCAGCGAGGCCGGTCAGGCCTCGGGGCGCGGCTACCCGTCCCCACGCGCCGGAGGCTCAGCACGCGGCGCCGGCGGCGCACCCGGGCACGACGCCCGGGGCGGCTCGGGACACGGCGCCGACCCCTCGCGTGGCCGCGCTCCGCAGGGCCGTCCGCCGGTGCCCGGCGACCCCCGCCGGTCCGCCCACCCCGGTGAGCAGCGCCGTCCGGCAGGACCCCAGGCCGCGCCTGCCCGCGACGCGCGCCGTACCAGCGCCCCGGCCGGCCGCCGGGTCGAGCCGGCCCCGGGTCCGCGGGTGCACGGTGCGGTGGCGGTGCTCGGGGCCCTCGTGGTCACCCTGCTGGCCGCTGGCCTCGACTCGTTCCTGGGCTCGGGCCTGGGCCTGCTCACCGTCGTCGCGCTGACCCTGAGCTCGGCGGCCGCCGGGCTGGTCACCCGCCGGCGCGACCTGCTGACCATCGTGGTCGCCCCGCCGCTGCTCTACGTGTTCGTGGCGGTCGTCAACGTGGCGCTGGCCCCCGCGGCCACGCTCAGCCTGCCGTCCCTCGCCACCCTGCTGGTGCGGGGCTTCCCCGCGATGGGCATCGCCACCGGGGCCGCCGTCGTCGTCGCGCTCTTCCGGCTGGCCACCCGCCGCTGACCCACCCACGCAGGAAGGGCCGGCACCCATCGGGGTGCCGGCCCTTCCTGCGTCCAGCCCCCTGTCCGGGGGCCGGCCGTCAGGCCTTCTCGTCGACCGCCAGGGCCGCGCGGCGGGTCTTCAGCTCGTGCGGCAGGGCGAACACCAGGCGCTCCTCGGCCGCCTTGACCGTCTCGACGTCCGGGTAGCCGCGCGCGGCCAGCCAGTCGAGCACCTCGCTGACCAGGATCTCCGGCACCGAGGCACCGCTGCTGAGGCCCACGGTCTGCACGCCCTCGAGCCAGGCCTCGTCGATCTCGGAGGCGAAGTCGACCAGGTGCGAGTCGCGGGCGCCGGCCTCCAGCGCCACCTCGACCAGCCGCACCGAGTTCGAGGAGTTCGTCGAGCCGACGACCAGCACCAGGTCGCACTCGGCGGCCATCTGCTTCACGGCCTGCTGCCGGTTCTGGGTGGCGTAGCAGATGTCGTCACTCGGCGGGCTCTGCAGACCGGGGAAGCGGGCCTTGAGGGAGTCGACCTTGGACAGCGTCTCGTCCACCGACAGCGTGGTCTGGGACAGCCAGACGACCTTCTCCGGGTCGCGCACCTGCACGTTGGCGATGTCCTCGGCGTCGTCCACGAGCTGGGTGTGGGCCGGGGCCTCGCCCATCGTGCCCTCGACCTCCTCGTGCCCGCGGTGGCCGATCAGCAGGATGTCGTAGTCGTCCTTGGCGAACCGCTTGGCCTCCATGTGCACCTTGGTGACCAGCGGGCAGGTCGCGTCGATCGTGGTCAGCGAGCGCTCGCGCGCCTGCTCCTTGACCGCCGGGGAGACCCCGTGCGCGCTGAAGACGACGACCGCGCCCTCGGGCACCTGGTCGGTCTCATCGACGAACACCGCGCCGCGGCGCTCCAGGGTGGCCACGACGTGCTTGTTGTGGACGATCTGCTTGCGGACGTAGACCGGCGCGCCGTGGATCTCCAGCGCCTTCTCGACCGCGATCACCGCCCGGTCGACGCCGGCGCAGTAGCCCCGGGGGTCGGCCAGCAGGACGCGTCCGCGCGGTTCAGCCATGCCCCCATGCTAGTTGCGTCCGGGGCCCCGCGACGGCCCGTACGAGTGGTGGGCGTCTCGTCGTGGTGCCGCAGAAGCCCAGGTGGGGCACGCTGGGGTCATGGCTCGAGAGATCCCCGAGGCGGTCCGCGCTGCCGCCGGACTGGCCGCCACCGTCCTGGACGAGGCCCGCAAGCTGCCCGAGACCCTCCCCGGGCTCCCGGTGCGGCTCATCGGGCTGGCCCTGCAGTCGTCGCTGAAGCTGCAGCAGCAGTACTCCGGCCTGGTCGCCCGCGGCGACGAGCTGCTCGACGGGCTCGTCGGCGGGTCCGACGGCGGCCTGGCCACCTTCGACGACGACGACGAGGACGACCTGCCCGCCCGGCCGGCCGGTGCCGGCGGGCTGCGCACGTCGGCCTTCGACCTGGTGGAGGAACCCGACGAGGAGCTCCTCGCCGACGACGCCGTCACCGTGGCCGAGGACGTCCCGGCCCCGGACGTCGCGGTCGAGGCCCTCCTCGCCGAGAGCCCCGCGGATGCCGCGGAGCTCGACGCCGAGGAGCTCGCCGACGCCGACCTGGTCGACGAGCAGCTCGTCGCCGAGGAGCTGGCCGACGAGCTGGCCGACGCCGACCCCGAGACCGTCTCCCTCGACGACCCGCCCGCGGAGGTCTCCGCCGAGGCGCTCATCGAGGCCATCGCCGAGGACGACGCCGACCTGTCCCCCGCCGAGATCGCGTCGCTGCCCGCCGACCCCGAGGCCGACGCGATCACCGCGGTCGTCGACGAGCTGGCCGGGGAGGTGGCCGACGAGGTCGCCGTCGAGGTGCCCGAGGCCGTGCCGGCCGAGGTGCTCGAGGACCTCACCGCCGACGCGGTCACCGGCCTGGCCGAGGACGAGGAGTCGATCGAGGAGGCCGTCGCCGAGGAGCTGATCGCCGAGCCGGTGGTCGCCGGCACCCCGCCCGAGGACACCCCCGCGCCCTCCGACACCTCCTCCGACGCCGACGAGACGGTGGCCGGGGTCCCGGCGCTGGACCCGGCAGCGGGTGAGGTCCCCGCCGTCTCGGCGGTCGACACCCCCGTCGACACCGTGGACGACGGCTCGCAGGGCGGTGACGTCCTCACCACCGCCGACGGGGCGGACGAGGCCGTCGAGCAGCCGGCCGACGAGCCGGCGCCGCTCAGCCCGGTCGATGGCTACGACTCCTTCAGCATCCCGGCGCTGCGCGGCCACCTGCGGGCCTACCCGGCCGAGACGGTGGCCGACCTGCTCGACTACGAGCGGGCCACCCAGGCGCGCGCGCCGTACGTGACCCTGCTGCAGAACCGGCTGGAGAAGCTCAGCGCCGACCGCGGCTGAGCCCACCCCGTCGCCACCCCGCCCGCCGGGCCGTCCGCAGCCACCTGCGGCCGCCCGGCGGAGCGGGGTGCCAGGATCGGGCACCGTCCGGCGGACGGAGCCGGTCCACCGAGCGGGGAGCGCCAGTGACCGACACGAACACCTCCGGCGGGCCGCGGGGCCGACGACGGCGCAGCGGACCGCTGCGGCTGCTGCTCGGCCTGCTGGTGCTCGCGCTGGCCGCCGGCGTCGTCCTGGTGGTCCGGGAGACGCGCGGGTCCACCCCCGCCCCGGCGGCCGCGGCGAGCACGGCACCCACGTCCTCGGCGGCCGCAGCGAGCACGGCACCGACGTCCTCGGCGGCCACCCCGACCGCGACGGCGTCGGCCACCCCGACGCCGTCCTCGAGCGCCCCGGCCGCGCCGACGTTCGACCGGGCGCAGCTGTCCGTCGACGACCCGGCCAGCGCGTGGGTCGTCGTCGACAAGGCCCGGCCCCTGGACCCGATCGACTACGCCCCCACCGACCTGGTGTCGGTCGGCGGCGGCTACGAGCTGCGCGCCGAGGCCGCGCAGGCGATGCAGGCGATGCTCGCCGGCGCCGCGGCCGACGGGCTGACCGTCACGGTGCAGAGCGCCTACCGGTCCTACGACTACCAGGTGGGCGTGTTCCGGGCCCAGGTCGCCCGCTTCGGCGAGGCGCAGGCGGAGATCCAGGTCGCCCGCCCCGGCTACAGCGAGCACCAGACCGGGCTGGCTGCCGACGTCGGCGGCGGGGGCTGCGACATCGACCGGTGCTTCGGCCGGAACGACGAGGGCCGCTGGGTGGCCGCTCACGCCGCCGAGTACGGCTACGTCGTCCGGTACCCCGACGGCAAGACCGACGTCACCGGGTTCCGGTACGAGCCCTGGCACGTGCGCTACGTGGGCGTGCCGCTGGCCACCGAGCTGCAGCGCACCGGCACCGCGACCCTGGAGGAGTTCTTCGGCCTGCCCGCGGCGCCGGACTACGTGCGCTGAGGGCACGGCCCCGCGCCCACCGCGGGGGTGGGAGGCTCGGGCGCGTGACGAGTCCCTCCTCCCCGGAGCAGCCGTGGCCGGTGCGCACGGTCTCCCGCAAGGTCGCCGAGTGGATCGGCCGGCTCGGTGAGGTGTGGGTCGAGGGCCAGGTCGCCCAGCTGTCCCGGCGCGGCAACGCCGCCACCGTCTTCCTCACCCTCCGCGACCCGGCCGCCGACCTGTCCATCCCGGTCACCTGCCCGCGGGACGTCGCCGACCGGCCCGGGCTGGAGCTCACCGAGGGCGCGCGCGTGGTCGTGCGCGCCCGGCCCGACTACTACGTGGCCCGCGGCTCCTTCTCCCTGCGCGCCACCGAGATCCGCGCCGTCGGCCTCGGCGAGCTGCTGGCCCGGATCGAGCGGATCCGCCGGCTGCTGGCCGCCGAGGGGCTCTTCGACGCCGCCCGCAAGCGCCCGCTGCCCTTCGCCCCCGCCGTCGTCGGGGTGATCACCGGCCGGGAGAGCGCCGCCGAGCGCGACGTGCTGGTCACCGCCCGACGCCGCTGGCCCGCCGTCCGGTTCACCGTGCACAACTGCGCCACCCAGGGCCCGACCGCCGCGGAGTCGGTGATCGCCGGGCTGCGCAAGCTGGACGCCGACCCCGCCGTCGAGGTGATCGTGATCGCCCGCGGCGGCGGCTCGGTCGAGGACCTGCTGCCCTTCTCCGACGAGGGCCTGGTGCGCGCCATCGCCGCCACCCGCACCCCGGTGGTCACCGCCGTCGGGCACGAGACGGACACGACGATGGTCGACCACGTCGCCGACGTCCGGGCGGCCACCCCGACCGACGCCGCGCACCGGATCGTGCCCGAGATCGGTGAGCAGCGGCGGCTGGTGGAGGGGCTGCGCGCCCGCGCCCGGCACCTGCTGGGCACCCGGCTGGACCAGCAGGAGCGCTGGCTGGAGCAGGTGCGCAGCCGTCCGGTGTTCGCCGAGCCCCAGCGCCTGCTCGCCGGCCGGGCCGACGACGTCAGCGGGCTGCGCAGCCGGGCCACCCGCACGCTCACCCACCGGATCGAGGTCGCCGACCGCGACCTGGCCCACGCCCGCGCGCAGGTGACCGCCCTGTCGCCCGCGGCGACCCTGGAGCGTGGCTACGCGGTGGTGCAGCGGGCCGACGGCGCGCTGGTGCGCGACCCCGCCGAGGTGGGCGACACCGAGCAGCTGCAGGTGCGTGTGGCCGGTGGACGGCTGCCGGTGCGCGTCGACCGGGCCGCCACCGGGGAGGATGGGACACCGTGAGCAGCACCGAGGAGCCGACGCCCGAGCCGACCCAGACCTACGAGCAGGCCCGCGAGGAGCTCGCCGACGTGGTGCGCCGACTGGAGACCGGTGGGCTCACGCTGGAGGAGTCGCTGTCGCTGTGGGAGCGCGGCGAGCAGCTGGCCGAGGTGTGCCAGCACTGGCTGGACCGCGCCCGCGAGCGCCTGGCCGCCGCCGCGCCGACCGAGTGACGCCCTAGGGCGTGTAGGGCTCCAGCGAGGCGGCGAGGGTGGTCAGCTCGTCGTCCCCGGCCGAGCCGGTGACGAGCATCGTGGCGCCCTCGTCGTCCCGGGTGAGGGCGGTCTCGCCGCGCGCGGTGGTGCGCCGCTGCCAGGTCTCGCCGTCGATCTCCTGGGTGCCCGCGTCGGTGGCCCCGGCGAGGACGTCGTCGAGGGCGGGCTCCCGCGGGTCGTCGCTGACCACGTAGGCGGCGTACTCCTCGGCCGGGGTGAACCAGCCGATCTGCAGGGTCAGCGGGTCGCCCTGCTGTGCCGACCCGGCGTTGGTGCGCACGCTCGTGGACCGCCAGCCCTCCGGCAGCCCGCGCGGCACCAGCAGCGGGTAGCGGGCCAGCTCGGCCGTCGCCCGCTCCGAGCTGGTGGTGTCGACGTCGCGGACCGGGTCGCTCTCGCTGGCCCGCATCGCGGGGAACGCCACCAGCACCAGGCAGATCAGGATCAGCGGCCCGAGCGAGCGCAGCATGTTGGCGGCGGTGAAGCGCTGCATCCGCTGCACCGAGGACGACGTGGCCTGCGCCTGCGTGGCGGCGGACGGCTCACCGCCTGCCACCGGCCCGCCGACGGAGGTCGCGCCGGAGGGGCTGCTGGGGGTCTGCCCGCCGGGGTGCTGACCGGGCTGGCCGGGATCGGTCATGCCCCTAGGATCGCAGCACTGCTCCCCCCGGCGCCGACAGCGTCGCCGGGCAGCCCTCCGGAGGTCCCGTGTCCCTGCCGCTGCCCGACGGCCCGCTGCCCACACCGTCCACCCGTACGCCCGGGCGCACCCGGGCCAACCCCGACCGCAACCTGGCCATGGAGCTGGTGCGGGTCACCGAGGCCGGGGCGATGGCCGCCGGCCGCTGGGTCGGCCGCGGGGACAAGAACGGCGGCGACGGCGCCGCGGTCGACGCGATGCGGGCGATGATCGGCACGGTCCGGATGGACGGCGTCGTGGTCATCGGCGAGGGTGAGAAGGACGAGGCGCCGATGCTCTACAACGGCGAGCACGTCGGTGACGGGCAGGGCGGGGCGTTCGACGTGGCCGTGGACCCGGTCGACGGCACGACGCTGATGGCCAAGGGCATGCCCAACGCCGTCTCCGTCCTGGCGGTGGCCTACCGCGGCGCCATGTACGACCCCTCGGCCGTCTTCTACATGGACAAGATCGCCACCGGCCCGGCCGCCGCCGACGTCGTCGACATCACCGTGCCGGTCGCGGAGAACGTCCGCCGGGTCGCCAAGGCCAAGGGCGTCGCCCCCCGCGACGTCACCGTCTGCGTCCTCGACCGGCCGCGGCACGCCCAGCTGGTGGAGGAGGTGCGCGACGCCGGCGCCCGGATCTCCTTCATCTCCGACGGCGACGTCGCCGGCGCGATCGCCGCGGCCCGCGAGGGCACCGGCATCGACCTGCTGATGGGCATCGGCGGCACCCCCGAGGGGATCATCGCCGCCTGCGCGCTCAAGTGCCTGGGCGGGGCGCTGCAGGGCCGGCTCCGTCCCCGGGACGACGCCGAGCGGCAGAAGGCCCTCGACGCCGGCCACGACCTGGACCGGGTGCTGCACATCGACGACCTGGTCTCCGGCGACGTCTACTTCGTGGCCACCGGCATCACCGACGGCGAGCTGCTGCGCGGCGTGCGGTACCGGGCCGACGGGTGCACCACGCAGTCGCTGGTGATGCGGTCGCGGTCGGGCACCATCCGCTCGATCGAGAGCCTGCACTCGCTGGAGAAGCTCGAGCAGTACGCCGCTGTCGACTTCGGCTCGACCAGCTGACCGCGGTCTAGGAGTCGTAGAAGTCGTCGCCGCAGTACGTGTCCTGGCCGGGCGGCCGCCGTCCGGCGCAGGTGTCGGCGTAGGCCTCGTAGTCCGAGCCGGGGAACGACTCGTCGTACAGGTCGTCGCAGGGGTTCATCTGGCCGTCGGAGCACTGCTGCGCCAGCCGGTCCAGCGCGGCGTCGTCCCCCAGCCCGGTGGGCGCCAGCGTGGCCGCGGGGGCGGGCACGGGGTCCGGCCGCGACGCCAGCGGCCCGGTGTCGGGGCCGGCACCGGAGCCGGACCCGGACCCGGACCCCACGATCAGGAGGGTGGCGAGGACGACGACGGCCGCGGTCAGCACGCCGACCAGGGTCCACAGCGGCCCGGTCCGCGAGCGCGGCGGCGGACCGCCCGGGTACGGGGACCAGGGCGGCGGGGTGGGGCCGGGCGGCCCGTACGGCGGTGGCTGCAGGTACCCGCCGGCAGCCGGCGGCCCGTACCCCGGCGGACCCCAGGGGGCGGGCGGACCGGACCACGGCGGAGCGGCGTCCCAGTCCTGCTGCGGTGCGCCCGGCTGCCCGCTGTCGGCGGGGTGGCCCGGCTCCCCGGTGTGCGGTCGCGTCACGTGTCCTCCCCCGCTCAGTCGAGCTCGGTGCACGCGGGTGCGGAGCCGGCCTTGACCCGGCCGCCGCACGTGCCGCCGTACTGCTCGTAGTCCGACAGCGGCGGCGCCTCGTAGTAGAGGTCGTCACAGCTCTGCAGGTCCCCGCCGAAGCACTGCGTGGCGTAGGTGTCGAGCACCGGGTCGGGTCCGAGCACGCCCGGCGCGACGGCCGGGAACTGCTCGACCGGCGGCTCCTCGTACGTGCCGAGCACCCCACCGACCGGGGCCTCGGAGGACCACGCGTACGGGTCCGACTGCTCGGCCAGGGCGGCCGCGATGCCCTCGCCGGCCGCGGTGCCGGCCTCCTGCACCAGCTCGCGGGCCCCGGAGACGAGGACGGCGGAGACCACCAGCGCGGCCACCGCCGCGCCGACGGCCGCACCGGCCAGGGCCAGCACCACGCCGCGCACCCCGGCGGGGCGGGGCACGGCGACCGCACCCGCCGGCCAGGACCCCGGCTCGCCAGGCGTCCCAGGGCCGGGCGCGCCCCAGCCGCCGGACGGCGGTGGCTGGTACGGGGAGCTGCTCCCGGGGAGCGGCTGCTGCGGTGCGGACACGGTCACTCCTGCGGCTCGGGGTCCGGCGGAGCGTAGGGCCGGCCGGCCCTCCGGTGGTCGTGACGGTCCGGCGGGGCCGGGCCGCGTCGTCCCCCGGGGGGATCTAGGGTCGCTCCCGCAGCACCAACACCACCCACACCACACCGGGAGCGCAGCGTGGCCACCGAGACCGCCGGCGGGGACTACCGCACCGAGCACGACTCCATGGGCGAGGTCCGCGTGCCCGCCTGGGCCAAGTGGCGGGCCCAGACCCAGCGGGCCGTGGAGAACTTCCCGATCTCGGGCACCCCGATCGAGCGGGAGCTCATCGCCGCCCTCGCCGCGATCAAGGGCGCGGCCGCCGGCGTCAACGCCTCCCTCGGCGTCCTGCCCGCCGACGTGGCCGAGGCCGTCTCCACCGCCGCCGCCGCGGTGGCCCGCGGCGACTGGGACGACCACTTCCCCATCGACGTCTTCCAGACCGGCTCGGGCACGTCGAGCAACATGAACACCAACGAGGTCATCGCCACCCTGGCCACCGAGGCGCTCGGCTCCCCGGTGCACCCCAACGACCACGTCAACGCCTCGCAGTCCTCCAACGACGTCTTCCCCTCGGCGATCCACGTCGCCGCCACCGGCGCGATCGTGCGCGACCTGGTGCCGGCGCTGGAGCACCTGGCGGCCTCCCTGGAGCGCAAGGCCGAGGAGTTCGCCACCGTCGTCAAGAGCGGGCGCACCCACCTCATGGACGCCACCCCGGTGACCCTGGGCCAGGAGTTCGGCGGGTACGCCGCGGCGGTCCGCTACGGCATCGAGCGGCTGCACTCCTCGCTCCCCCGCATCGGCGAGCTGCCGCTGGGCGGCACGGCCGTGGGCACCGGCATCAACACCCCGCCCGGGTTCGCCGCCGCCATCATCGAGCGGCTGGCCGCCGACCAGCAGCTGCCGCTGTCCGAGGCCCGCAACCACTTCGAGGCGCAGAGCTCCCGCGACGCCCTGGTCGAGGGCTCCGGCCAGCTCAAGACCATCGCCGTCGGGCTCATCAAGATCGTCAACGACCTGCGCTGGATGGGCTCGGGCCCGCGCACCGGGCTCGGCGAGATCGCCCTGCCCGACCTGCAGCCGGGCAGCTCGATCATGCCGGGCAAGGTCAACCCGGTGATCCCCGAGGCGGTCATCCAGGTGGGCGCCCAGGTGATCGGCAACGACGCGGCGATCACCTACGCCGGCACCACCGGCGTCTTCGAGCTCAACGTCACGCTGCCGCTGATGGCCCGCAACCTGCTGGAGTCGATCCGGCTGCTGGCCAACGTCAGCCGGCTGCTGGCCGACCGCTGCGTCGACGGGATCGTCGCCGACGTCGAGCAGTGCCGCACCTATGCCGAGTCCTCCCCCTCCATCGTCACGCCGCTGAACAAGTACATCGGCTACGAGGAGGCGGCGATCGTGGCCAAGCAGTCGCTCAAGGAGCAGAAGACGATCCGCCAGGTCGTGGTGGAGCGTGGCTACGTCGAGCAGGGGAAGCTCACCGAGGAGCAGCTGGACGCCGCCCTCGACGTGCTGTCGATGACCCACCCCTGACCTGCCGGGGCGGCGGTGCCGGGCACCGCCGCCCCGCTCAGGCCCGGCGGATCTTCTTCTGCCGCGAGCTGTGCAGGGGCCCGTCGGTCAGCACCACCTTGACCGGCACCTTGAAGGCGGCCAGCTGCGCGGCGCAGGCCTGCCGCACCCGCTTCTTCACGTCGGCCACCGGCTCGGGGCGGTCCAGCACGACGGTGGCCACCACGATCTGGCCCAGCAGGGCGTGCCGCTCCCCGTGGACGGCCACGTCGGAGACGTTGTCGACGTCGAGGACCACGCCCTCCACCTCCGCCGGGTAGACCTTCTGGCCCCCGACGTTGATCAGGTCGGTCACCCGGCCCAGGACGCGGAACCACTCCCCGTCCACCTCGACCTCGTCGTGGGTGTTGAACCAGCCGTCGGCGTCGAACTCCGAGGGCGCGTTGAGGTAGCCCACCATCGCGTAGTCCGACTTGATCCACAGCACCTCGTCGACGACGCGGGTGCGGAAGCCCTCACCGCCGATGCGCATCCACAGCGACCCGTCGGGGCGCGACTCCGAGCGCAGCACGCCGACCTCGCTGAGCCCGTAGGTCTGCTGCAGGACGACGCCGGGGAAGGCGGCGCGCACCCGGTCCAGCGTCGTCTGCGGCATCACCTCGGTGCCGTAGGTGATCCGGGTCAACGAGGACAGGTCGTGCTCGCGGTGCGCGTTCGAGGCCATGAGCAGCGTCAGGAACGACGGGGTCGCCGGCAGCAGCTGCACCCGGTGCCGGGCGATGGCGGCGCAGATCGAGCTGACCGAGCGGTCGGCCACCGTCACGACGGTGCCGAGGCTGGCGGTGATGGCCAGCAGCGTGTTGATGCCGCCGAAGTGGTCCAGCATCAGGAACGGGATGGCGACCACCGCGGTGCGCTGCCGGCGGAACTTCTCCGCCACCCGCTCCAGGTCGTGCAGCATCCCCTTGGGCGCCCCGGAGGACCCGGAGGAGAACAGCACCAGCCCCGGCGACCGCCGGGCGCGGAACTCGGTCAGCAGCGCGTTGTCGCTCGACTGCCCGCGGTGGTCGATGGCGGCGATCTGGCCGTCGTCGCCGGCGGAGACGTACCAGTCGCAGCCGGACACCCCCAGGGCCACCGACTCCTCGACCACCGAGGACCGGGTCAGCGGGACGACGACGCACCGGAGCCGGGCCAGCGCCAGGATCAGGCAGAAGACCTCGGGTGAGTAGTCGCCGGCCACCACCACGGTGTCGCCGGCGGCCACGCCGGCCCGGGCCAGCCGGTCGGTGAGCTCGTCGACGGTCGCGACGACCTCGCCGTAGCCCACCGACCGGCCCTCGTGCACGAACGCCGTGCGCTCGGGTGCCCCGGCGAAGCGCTCGGTCAGCCAGTCCATGCCACGGACCTCACGCGTCGAGGAGCTCGGTGAGCACCAGCCGGATCAGCGGGTAGGAGGTGATGGAGCCGGCCTCCTCGTCGGGGATCTGGACGCCGAACTCGTCCTCCAGGGCCAGCACCAGCGTCAGGTGCCGCAGGGAGTCCCAGCCGGGCACGGTGTCCATGCTGCTGTCGGGGCCGATGCTGTCGGCGGGCACGCGGAGGACCGTGGCCATGACCTGGCGCAGGGCGTCGTCATCCAAGGGAGCTCATCTCGATCCAGGCAGGGGGTGGGGTACGGAAGTCGTCCGTCGCGATGCGGTAGGAGCGGGACCCGTCCTCCGCCGCAGCGGTGCGGGTGAACCCGAGGCGATCGTAGAAGTCGGCCACCTGGGCGTTCTTGGCGCTGGGGAGGTACTCGGCGCACAGCTCGTGGCAGCCCCCGGCCACCGCGTCGGCGACCACCTGCGGCCACACCGCGGTCTCCACGCCGCGACCGAGCACCCGGCAGCTGAGGAAGAAGGCCTCCACGTGGGCCGTGGCGCCGTCCCGGCGGACGACCACCGCGCCGGTGAGCCCGGCCGAGCCGAACACGTCGCCCACCACCAGCGCGTGGACGGTGTGGGCGGGGTCGGCCATCAGGCGCTCGACGTCGGCGACGCCGTAGCGGCGGGTGGTGAGGTTGAACTGGTTGGACTTCTGCGACAGCTCGGCCACCCGCGCCGCGTCCGCGACGACGTCCCGGCGCACCTGCACCGTCAGCTGCAGCGAGGCCAGGTAGGCCTGCTGGTCGACCGCCGTCGCCTGCAACTGCTGGGCACGGGCGCGCTGCCGGTACTGCTCCGTCTTGTCCTGGCTCTCCGCCGTCACGCCGCCGGCCAGGAACAGCTCGCCGACCGAGCGGATGACCCGCGGGTAGTCCGACAGCCGGGCCGGCACCTGCACGGTGGTCACCATCGGCAGCTGCTGGCGCATCGCCTCGCACTCGAAGGAGGAGTCGTCGAGGAAGACGAAGCTGTCCAGCCCGAGGCCCAGCTCGTCGGCCAGCGCGCGCACGTTGGCCGGCTTGTCCGACCAGTCGACCTTCCGGCTCACGACATCGGCGTCGGTGAGCACCATGCCGGGGTGGTCGCGGAAGACCTCGTCCACGTCGGACGGGTTGTTCTTGCTGACCAGGCACAGCAGCACCCCGGCGCGCCGCAGCGCGGCGATCTCGTGCTGGACCTGCCAGAAGACGTTGCCCGGGGAGTCGTGCGGGCCCAGCGCGAGGCCGGTGACCCCGTCCTCGCCGACGACGCCGCCCCACAGCGTGTTGTCGCAGTCCAGCGCCAGGACCTTGCGGAAGGGGGCGCCGAACCCGCGGGCGGCGACGGTGACCCGGCGGGCCAGCTCGTCGAGGAAGGCGCCGGTGTAGGGGGCCCGGCCGCGGAACCAGAAGCGCAGGTCGAAGGCCGCGTCGCGGCCCACCGTGCGCACCACGTCCTCGCCGTCGACCAGTCGGGTGTTGGGGAAGGCGGCCGCCTCCTCGCGGAGCGCAGCGTCGAACCGGGCCAGGACGACGTCGACGACGTCCCCGCCGGCGGGGTCCAGCGGGCTGCCCATCCGGTGGAAGGTGACGAGGTGGACCGAGCGAAGCTCGCGGGCCGCCTCCAGGGCGAGCCGGTAGCGGGTGCGGACGCCGGCCTCCAGGGCGTCGACCGCAGCCGGGGCCAGCCCGGGCAGCTGCGCCTCGAAGGCGGGCAGCAGCGCGTCGAAGAAGGGCAGCAGCACCATGTGCTCGACCCCGTCGCGCCGGAACCGCTCGACGTCGCCGATCGGGTCGTCGTGGTTGCCGGCCACCACCTGCACCGCGGTGCCGGCCAGCAGCCCGTGCCGGCGCAGGTAGGTGCCCAGCAGGTCGGCGGTGACCGCCGAGGAGACCCCGACGCGCACGGTCCGCTCCTGCGGCTGCTGCTCCAGCGCCTCGACGGCCCCGATGACCGCCGAGAGCGTGCTCCCCGGCGCCGCGAGCACGGCCCGGGGGTCGACGGGGGCGGTCACCGCATCGCCGCCCCACCGTTGACGGCGAGGGTGTCGCCGGTGACGAAGCCCGCGGCGTCGGAGACCAGCCAGGCGACCGCCGCCGCCACGTCGTCCGGCGTGGCCAGCCGGCGCAGCGGCGTCTGCCGGGCGGCCATCAGCTGCGCCTTCTCCGAGATGTCGCCGATCAGCGCGGTCTCGGTCATGCCAGGGGCCACGCAGTTCACGGTGATGCCGCGTGGGCCCAGCTCGGCGGCCATGTAGCGGGAGAAGACGGCCAGCGCGCCCTTGGCCATCGCGTAGCCGGTCCAGGTCACCGACGGCGGGCCCTCGGTGACCTGGGAGGTGATGTTCACGATCCGGCCCCAGCCGCGCTCGCCCATGCCCGGGGCCACCGCGCGGGTCATCGTGAGCGCGCCGCGCACCTGGACGTCGAGCTGGGCCTGGACGTCGGCCCACTCCAGGTCGGCCAGCGGCTTGGGGTTGATCCGCGGCGAGGCGTTGTTCACCAGCACCCCGACAGCGCCGAACTCACCGACGGCCGCGCGGTGCAGGGCCTGCGCCCCGGCGTCGGTGCCGACGTCGGCCTGCACGGCGATCGCCCGCACCGCTCCCCGGCGGTGATCTCGGCGGCCAGGTCGGCCGCGCGGTCGGCGCGGTGGTGGTAGTTGACGACGACGTGGTGGCCGTCGGCGGCCAGCCGGCGGCAGACCGCCCGGCCGATGCCGCCGGCACCGCCGGTGACGACGGCGACGCGTGGCCGGTCGTCCGGTGCGGACTCGGCCACCGGCTGCGGCGGGCTGAGCACCTTGACCCGGCCCTGGCCGCTGAGCACCAGTTGACGGTTCTGGTTGACGATCCGGGTGTCGAGGTCGAGCAGTCGCTCGCGGTCGTGCTTGGCGGCCACGGTGACGCTGACGGTGAGCTCGTCACCCAGCCGGACCGGGAGCAGGAACTCGGTGTTCTGGGAGATCCACAGCGCGCCCGGGCCGGGCAGCTGCGTGCCGATGACCGTGGAGAGGAAGGAGGCCCCGAGCATCCCGTGCACGACGACGTCCTTGAACGCGGTCGTCTCCGCGTAGGCGGGGTCGACGTGCAACGGGTTGTCGTCGCCGGTCATGTCCACGAAGCGGCGGACGTCGGCCTCGGTGATCGTGCGGACCAGCGAGCGGGTGTCGCCCACGCTGATCGCCTGGTAGTCGGTGAACACGTCAGACCCCTCCCGAGGCGGGCAGCTGCCAGCGCCACACCGAGGCGCCGAAGTTGAAGCCGGCGCCGACGGCGGCCAGCACCACCGTGTCGCCGTTCTTGAGCAGGCCGCGCTCGACGGCCTCGCTCATCGCGATCGCCAGCGAGGCCGCGCCGGTGTTGCCGACCCGGGCGACGTTGGTGAACGTCTTCGACAGGTCGAAGCCGAGCTTGCGGACGACGTACTCGATCATGCGCAGGTTGGCCTGGTGGAACAGCAGGAAGTCCACGTCGGCGAGCTCGACGCCGCTCTTGGCGCACGCCCTGCGGACCACCTTGGGCAGGTTGGTGATGGCCTGCTTCCAGGTGGCGATGCCGTTCATCTCCATCATGTCGACCGCGGGGTCGTACGCGCGGCCCGCGGAGCGGAAGCTGGACCCGCCACCGCGCATCCGCACCGCCTCGTAGTTCGAGCTGTCGGTGTGGAAGGCAGAGGCCTGGATCCCCGAGGCCGGGTCCGCGGACCGGCTGAGCACCGCGGCACCCGCGCCGTCCCCCAGGTAGACGGCGACGTTGACGTCGCTGCGGTCGACGTAGCGGGAGTTGAGCTCCACCCCGATGACCAGCGCGTTGCGGACGGTGGGGTCCACCCGCATCCGGTCGGAGGCCACGGTGAGGCCGGTGACGAAGCCGGTGCAGTTGGCCTGGACGTCGAGGACCTGTGCCTCCCCGGCCTGCAACTCCCGCTGCACCTTCGCCGACAGCGGTGGGAAGACGTAGTCACCGGAGAACGTGCAGGCGACGATCAGGTCCAGCTCGTCCGCGTCGATGCCGGCCATCGCCAGGGCGCGCTGTGCCGCGGCCACCGACAGGGAGGAGGCGGTCTCGTCGGGGCCGGCGATGTACCGCTGCTCGATCCCGGTCTTCTCCACGATCCACTCCGGCGTCACGTCCAGGGACCGGCAGAGCGTCTCGTTGTCCTCGACCCCGGTGGGCAGTGCGTGCCCGACGCCGGTGATGGTGACCGCGGCGGAGGTCGCGGCGGTCACGGGGCGACCAGCCCGAGGAAGCCGGCGAGCGCGTGGTTGCCGGTCCGGACGGCCTCGCCGTCACCCGGGTCGCCGTGCCCCGGGTACACCGTGCGGTCAGCGGTGAGCCCGGGCCACAGGTCCAGGAGCGTGGCGCGCAGCAGCTGCTCGTCGGCGCCGGGGAGCTGGGACAGGCCCAGGCCGTGGCGGTACAGCGTGTCGCCGGTGAACCAGGCCGAGCCCAGTTCGAGAACGCAGGACCCCGGGGTGTGACCCGGTGCCGGGCGGAAGCGCAACGGGTGCCCGGCGACGTCGATGCACGCGTCGTCGGCGACGAGGGTGACGTCGGCCAGCGTGACCCGCTGCGGGATCCGCAGCGCCATCAGCAGGAAGTTGGAGCCGCGCATCGTGCGGGCGTCCGCCTCGTGCAGGAGGACCTCGCAGCCGTAGCGCGTCTGGAACCACGAGGCGCCGGCGGTGTGGTCGAAGTGCCCGTGGGTGCAGAACACCTGGTGCGGCCGCAAGCCGTGCGCCGAGAGCGCGGCGTCGATGGCCGGGCCGTCCAGCCCTGGGTCCACCAGCACCCCGCCGCCGGGGACGTCGGCCTCGGCGAACCAGGCGTTGGAGGGGAACGCACCGCTGGTCACCCGCCAGACGGCGCCGCCACCCCAGTGCCCCACGACGGTGGCCTCGGGGGTCGTCACGTCAGTTCACCCCGCCCAGGTAGATGGTCTGCGCGGTGACGTAGCTGCTGCGCTCGGAGGCCAGGAAGTCCAGCACGTTGAACACGTCGTCGGGCTCGGCGTAGCGGGGCAGCGGGAGACCCGCCACGACCTGGGCGATCTTGTCCTGCGGCAGCTGGGCGAGCATGTCGGTGGCGATGGCGCTGACGCCGAGGGTGTTCACGGTGACGTTGAGCGGCGCCAGCTCCTTGGCCATGACGTTGCCCATCGTCGTGAGCCCCGCCTTGGAGGCGGCGTACATCGAGTCCCCGATCGGCTCCAGGCCCACGGCCATGGAGCTGATGTTCACGATCCGGCCCCACTTGGTGCGGCGCATCATCTTGGCCGCCTCGCGGGAGACCATGAAGGCGCCCAGCAGGTTGGTGTTGACCATGGCCGCGGCGGCCGCCGGCGGCATGATCATCGAGTACTGCGAGGTCAGCACCGCGGCGTTGTTCACCACGATGTGCACCGCGTCGGTGACCTTCTTCAGCTCCGCGAAGCCGCGCTGGACCGAGGCGGGGTCGGCGACGTCGACCTGGACGTGGGTGTACCCCGGGTGCTCGATCGTCGACTCACCGCGCGCGAAGCCCGCGACGCGCCCGCCGTGGGCCAGGACGTGTTCGCTGATCATGCGGCCGATGCCGCGCCGGCTGCCGGTGACCAGCGTCAGCTTGCCCTCGTAGGTCGAGCCGGTGCCGCTCACGCCGGTTCCGACAGGAGCTCCACCACGTAGGCGGTCAGCGACTCCACGTCGGTGTAGGGCGAGACGTCCCGGCTCATGGCGCGGTCGTCGGTGAGGCTGACGGGGCGGCCCGCAGCGGCGGAGACCTCCTCCTCGACGTCGACGATCACCGACACGAGGGCCAGCGAGTCCAGCTCCGCGTCGGCGCCGAAGAGCCGGGTCTGCGGGCTGACGACGAGCGCGTCGTCCGGGCTGCGCTCCTCGTTGAGGGTGGTGAGTGCGTGCAGGACGATGTCCTGGACGGCGGCGTGGTCGAGCACGGGCGTCTCCTCCATGGAGTCGGTCATCGGCTGCGGGCTGCGTGGATGAGCACGTTCATGCGCGGCAGGGTCGTCGTCCGGTAGTCGGCCACCAGCAGGCCCAGCGCGACGGCGTCCTGGAACCGGCCGTCGAGGTAGAGGTGGTCGCGCAGACGGCCCTCCACCTGCATGCCCAGGAACTTCTGCCACCTGATCATCGGCGTGTTCCCGGCGGCGACGATGCCGTGCACCCGGACCAGGCCGAGCTCGTCGAAGGCCAGGCCGTAGAGCAGCTTCATGGCCTCCACCGCGGCCGGGACGCCGCGCACCGCGGCCTCGTCGCCGATCAGGAAGCGCCCGGGCTCGCCGTGCCGGTTGACCGGGTCCACACCGGTCAGCGACAGCATGCCGACGGGGCGGCCGTCGGCCAGCTCGATGACGTGGTTGCGCTCCGAGTCCGGGCGAGCGGCGATCCAGTCCGCCTGCTGCTCGACGGTCTGGGCGCCTGCGTTGAGGAAGCGCGCGCGGGCCGCACTGCGCCAGCGGAAGGTCAGCTCGGCATCTGCCACCTGCAGTGGGCGCAGGTTCACGAACTCCCCTCGCAGCACCGGGTCGGTGGTCACGGCTGGCGACATCCGTCTAGTAGACGATGAACGCGGCGGCCGAGGGGACCGGCACGCCGGGCGCCCGGGGCGCGTAGGCGGCACCCACGAACGACTGCTCCAGGGTGAAACCGGCCTCCACGAGCTGGGCGAGCACGTCGTCGGGGGTGCGGTAGAGGTGGATGTGGTCGGCGTGCGCGGCGTTGAGCGCGGCCGTGATGAACGCCCTCCCCCCGGGGGCCAGCGACGCGCGCAGGCCACGCAGGAAGGCGACGGGGTCCTCCAGGTGCTCCAGCACCTCGACGCACACCAGCCAGTCGGCCCGGGGCTCGACGGGACGAGCGGTGACGTCGCGCAGCTGCACCTCGTACCGGTCCTCGACGCCCAGCGCGCGGACCTGGTCCTCGGTGAACTGCTTGGAGGACGGGCTGATGTCGTACCCGGTCCCGCGCACCCAGGGCAGCCTGCGCAGCAGGAGACCCGAGTAGAGGCCGGTGCCGATCCCCACCTCGACGAAGGAGGACGCGCCGGCCACCCGCATGGCGTCCACGAAGGCGGTCTCGAAGAACTGCAGCTGCCGGTAGTGGTGCGGCCAGAGGAAGTGCGAGAGCAGCAGGCCCGGCAGGTACTCACGCATCATGTGCTGCTCGTTGAAGTACACCTCGCTGGCCGCCTGGTCGTAGGTCTTCGACCGGTAGTGGCCCTCGACCTCGAACGCCGCCTGCAGTCGCATGGACTGCATCGCGAAGGCGGCGTACCCCTTGACCGCAGCGGCCACCGCCTCGGGCGTGGGGAAGAGGGCGTCGACGACGACCTCGAACTCCTCGGCCCAGCGAGCCCCGAACAGGGCGGCGCAGCGGTCGGCGATGTCCGCGGCGAACCGGTGCCTGTCCCGCAGCGTGGCGGTCATCGACGCCAGCGCCGGGTACGTGGCGCGGTCGAGGCGGAAGGGCACCGTCTCGTACGTCAGGGTCGTGTCGGGCATGGAGCCACCATGGACGACGGCGCCGACCGCACGGGGGACGTCGTGTCCCCACCGTCCCATGCGGCACCTGGCGTCACACCACCCCCGGGGCAGCGCACGCGGGTACCGGAGCTGCCGACGCCTGCCGATGAGCCGGGGCGTGACTCCTCCCGACCGCCGTTCCCCCAGCCCGGGCCGTCGCGCCACGGACTGGAACCCGCGCCCGGAGGGCAGCGGGGCCGGCTGCAGGATCGTCGACCTGCCGCGGATCACCGACCCGCGGGGCAACCTGACGTCCCTCGAGGGCGGGGTCCACATGCCCTTCGACATCGCCCGCGTCTACTACCTCTACGACGTGCCGGGCGGTGAGTCCCGCGGCGGGCACGGGCACCGCGAGCTGCAGCAGCTGATCGTCGCCGCGGCCGGCAGCTTCGACGTCGTCGTCGACGACGGCACGGAGACCGCGCGGTTCCACCTCAACCGCTCGTACCACGGACTGCTGGTCCCCCGGCTGGTCTGGCGGGAGCTCGGCAACTTCTCCTCCGGCAGCGTGTGCCTCGTGCTCGCCTCCCAGGTCTATGCCGAGGACGACTACTACCGCGACTACGACGACTTCCGTGAGGCCCGGCGGGCGGCTGAGGCCGCCGGCGAGGTCGGCGGCGCGGCAGCTGCACGGTGACCACCTCGCCGACCCCGCGGCAGGTGCCTCTCCTGGACCTGGGCGCCCTGCACGCCGAGCTGTCCCCCGACCTGGAGGACGCCGCCCTGCGGGTCGTCCGCAGCGGACGACTCCTCCTCGGACCCGAGCTCGCCGCCTTCGAGGAGGCCTGGGCGACCGCGGTCGGCGCACGGTTCGCCGTCGGTGTGGGCAACGGGCTGGACGCGCTCTCCCTCGGCCTGCGGGCGCTGGGGATCGGCCCGGGCGACGAGGTCCTGGTGCCCGGGCACACCTTCGTGGCCACCTGGCTGGCCGTCGCTCACGTCGGCGCCGTCCCCGTGCCGGTGGACGTCCGCTCCGCCCGTGCCGACTGGGACGACGTGGCCCTGGCCGCGGCCGTCACGCCGCGGACCCGCGCGATCCTGCCGGTGCACCTCTACGGCCACCCGGTCGACCTCGACCCGGTCCTGCGGCTGGCCCGCGATCACGACCTGGCCGTCCTCGACGACGCTGCCCAGGCTCACGGCGCCCGCCTGCGCGACCGCCCCGTGGGTGGGCTGACGCACGCGACCGCCTGGAGCTTCTACCCGGGCAAGAACCTGGGGGCTCTCGGCGACGGTGGGGCGGTCACCACGTCCGACCCGGAGACGGCCCGGCGGCTCCGCTCGCTGCGCAACTACGGGTCCACCGAGAAGTACCGCCACGACGAGGTCGGCTGGAACAGTCGGCTGGACGAGCTCCAGGCAGCCGTGCTGTCGGTGAAGCTGCGCCGCATGGAGGCGCACAACGCCCGCCGGGAAGCGGTGGCCCGCCGGTACGACGAAGGGCTCGCCGGGCTGGACCTGGTCCTCCCCGAGCGGGTCGCGTGGGCGACGCCGGCCTGGCACCTGTACGTCGTGCGCAGTCGCCACCGCGACCGCCTCCAGGAGCACCTGGCCGCCGCGGGCGTCGAGGCCGGCGTGCACTACCCGATCCCCTGCCACCGCCAGGGTGCCTTCGCCGGCACCGCCCTGGCGGAGGCCCACCTCCCGGTCTCGGACGCGCTCGCGCGCGAGGTGCTCAGCCTCCCCATGGACCCGATGCTCTCCCCGCACGACCAGGACCGGGTGATCGACGCCGTGCGGTCGTTCCGCGCATGACCGTTCGAGACACGACCGCAGCTGCACCCCCCGCCGGCAGCCCCCGGCGCCGCACCGGACAACTCCCCCACCGCCGCTCTGGAGACCTCGTGACCCGTCCCTCTGCACCCGCTGAGCGAGTGCTCGCCGAGAACCGACTGCGCTACGGGCAGCTGGTCGACGTCGTCGGTGCCCACGCCACCGGGACCGACGTGGAACGCGTCCTCCGCGCGGCGACGATGGCCGCCCACTACGCCTGGATGGCACCCCCCGGGCTGCTCAGCGACCCGGTCCTCGAGCGGATGGTGCTGTCGCACGTGCGGGCAGGCGACGGGCCGGTGGTGGACGGCACCCGGTCCGGCGGGCACGTCCTCCACGTCCTGTCCGAGGCCTACGCCTTCGGCGGGCACACCCGCTTCGCCCGACGGTGGATCAGCCGGGACCACCGTCGCAGCCATGTGGCGCTGACCAACCACCACGGCCCCGTCCCGGAGCAGCTGCTCGACGCCGTCACCACGTCCGGCGGACGTGTCGACGAGCTGCGGGAACGGCACGCCCCCCTGCTGGAACGGGCCCAGGCGTTGCGTGGGCTGATGGACCAGGCGGACATGGTCGTCCTGCACGTGCACCCGTACGACGCGGTGGTCCTCGCTGCGGTGAACCTCCCGGGCGACCGACCGCCTGTGGTCCTGGAGAACCACGCCGACCACTCCTACTGGCTCGGCGTCGGCGCAGCCGACGTCGTGAGCGACTTCCGCCCCTTCGGCCAGCGACTGTCGCACGAGCTGCGCGGCGTGGCCGCCGGGCGGTCGGCTCTGCTGCCCATCCCCGTCGACGTCGAGGCGTCATCGGTGCCCCGGGACGAGATGCGGCGGAAGCTGGGCGTCCCGGCCGGCGCAGTGCTGGGCTTGACCGTCGCCACCGAGGCCAAGATGTCCCCCCTGGGAGCCCGCGGCATGGACCGCCTGCTCGACCGGGCGTTGACGTGGTTCCCCCAACTGGTCGTCGTGCTCGTGGGGGCGTCGCGGACGGGCGCCTGGGAACGTCTCGCGGCGCGCTACCCCGGGAGGTTGCTGCCCGTCGGGGTGGTGCCGGACCCGGCTCCCTACTACGGAGCGGCGGACGTCTACCTCGAGTCCTACCCCACCCGTTCGGGCACCTCGGTGCTGGAGGCCGCCATGACCGGCCTGCCGACCCTGGCCCTCACCGACATCCCGGCCGACGACCGCCTGTTCGTCTACCAGGCCGGCATGCCGGGACTCCTGGGTGAGCCCTGTGCAGAGAGCCCCGAGGAGTACGTCCGCCAACTGCGGGCGCTGGTCACTGACCCCGAGCTGCGCATGCGACGAGGTGCAGAGGTCCAGGCCGCGGTGGCATCGCTCCACGCCGGCAGCAACTGGACGAGCTCCCTGGAGGCGCTGTACGACCAGGCACGCGGGAGCTCGGCGGTCCGGGCAGAGGACCTCGGGGAGAGGGTCGAGGACCCCCGGTACGGCTCGATGCTCGTCACGTTCGCCACTGGCGGGAACCCCCAGACGCCCGACTTCGAGGTGGCTCTCCACCCGGTCGCAGAGCTGGACGACCCGGCGATGCGCGCCGACGTCCTCGCGTTGACCGATCGGGGCCGCAGTCGGTCGTTGGTCGTGCGTGCTGCTCCCGGATGGGAGACACGACCGGAGGGGGCCACTCGCCTGCTGCGTCTCGCCGGGGACCATCCGCGGCTGGCGGTGAGCCTCCCCTTCGCGGCCGGCGACGACGCAGCCGGCTCGAAGAGCACCGCTGTCCTGGTGGGCCTCCTGTCCGGACTCGGGCAGACACCCGAGGACTGCGGCGACATCAGCGTCGACAGCGTCGCCCCGCGAGGGGAGCCCCGCGCGTTCCCCGGAGACCTGCCCCTGAGCCCGACTGCACTGGACTGGCTCGAGCACGTGCTCGCTTCGCCGGGCTGGGGCGTCGTCTCGGGTCAGGCGACCAGCGGCGTGGCGAGCGCGGGTCCAGGACCCGCGCGCGTCTGATGTGCCCTGACCTGTCACTCCCCCGCCCGGGGCAGTACCGTCCGGCCTTGATGAGCGAGACAGCGAGCACCCCAGACGTCGCCCTGCGCTGGCCCGGCGGCGAACTGCCCATGCGGGTCATCCCCTCCACCGAGGGGTCCGAGGGCATCGACACCAGCAAGCTGCTGGCCACGACCGGTCAGGTCGCCCTGGACATCGGCTTCGTGAACACCGCCTCCTGCACCTCGGAGATCACCTACATCGACGGCGATGCGGGCATCCTGCGCTACCGCGGGTACCCGATCGACCAGCTGGCCGGCAAGGCCAGCTTCCTCGAGGTCTCCTACCTGCTGATCTACGGCGAGCTGCCCACGGCCGACCAGCTGGGCGAGTTCGACCAGCGGCTGCGGCGGCACACGCTGCTGCACGAGGACCTCAAGGGGTTCTTCAACGGCTTCCCGCGGAACGCGCACCCGATGCCGGTGCTCTCCTCGGCGGTCAGCGCGCTGTCGACCTTCTACCAGGACTCGCTGGACCCCTTCGACTCCCGCCAGGTGGAGCTGTCGACGGTGCGGCTGCTGGCCAAGCTGCCCACGATCGCGGCCTACGCCTACAAGAAGTCCATCGGCCAGCCCATGCTGTACCCGGACAACTCCCTCGGCCTGGTCGAGAACTTCCTGCGGATGACCTTCGGGTTCCCGGCCGAGCCGTACGAGGCCGACCCGGAGCTGGTCAAGGCCCTGGACATGCTCTTCGTGCTGCACGCCGACCACGAGCAGAACTGCTCGACCTCCACGGTGCGGCTGGTCGGCTCGGCGCACGCGAACATGTTCGCGTCGGTCTCCTCCGGCATCCACGCGCTGTCGGGCCCGCTGCACGGCGGTGCCAACTCCTCGGTGCTGGAGATGCTCGAGGCGATCAAGGCCGACGGCGGCGACATCGGCCACTTCGTCGACCGGGTGAAGAACAAGGAGCCCGGCGTCAAGCTGATGGGCTTCGGGCACCGGGTCTACAAGAACTACGACCCGCGCGCGGCCCTGGTGAAGGCCACGGCCGACACGGTGCTGAACAAGCTCGGCGGCAACAACGAGCTCCTCGACCTGGCCCGCCAGCTCGAGGAGATCGCGCTGCACGACGACTACTTCATCTCCCGCAAGCTCTACCCCAACGTGGACTTCTACACAGGGCTGATCTACCGGGCGATGGGCTTCCCCACGAAGATGTTCACCGTGCTCTTCGCCCTCGGCCGGCTGCCGGGCTGGATCGCCCAGTGGCGCGAGATGATCGAGGACCCGGCCACCAAGATCGGCCGCCCGCGGCAGGTCTACACCGGCCCCACCGAGCGCTCCTTCGTGGAGCTCTCCGCCCGCTGAAGGACTCCTCTGCCCCCACCGCTCGCACGCTCGCAGCGGGCCCCTGCAGAGGGACCGAGACCGAGGCCCCGTCGTCCAACCGGACGACGGGGCCTCGTCGCGTCTCCCCCCGGACGGGTGACCTCCCTCCCCCGGAGGGGTGAGGGACCTACACCGACCCCCGGCCTCCGTCGATGGGATCAGGACACCGGACGCCGCCTGGCGCCCGGACCGATCTCAGCCCCGGGGGACGACGGTGACCGCACCACGCGCGCAGGTCACCGCGCAGCGACCCCGGACGACGGGCACGGCCCCCCGCCGTCCGGCGCCCTCCCCCGCCCGCTCGGGCGCCGCCCGCAGTGGCACCGCCCGCAGCACGACCACCCGCAGCACGACCGCCCGCACCGCTCCCGCCCGACCGCGCGGCGGTGCTCCCCGGCCGGGCTCCACGGCGCGCAGGCCCCCGGCCCGGCGTCCTGCCCCGAAGCGCACCCGCACCCCCGGTGCACTTCGGCGGTGGCGCGACCGGCTCGGCGTGCTCACCGGTGCCACCCTCGCCGTCCTGCTCCTGCTCGGTGCCCTCACCCAGCCGCCGACCGAGGCCGGCCAGGCACCCCGGGCGGTCACCGACGACGCGCAGACCGCCGCCACCACGCTCGCCGACGCCACCGCCCGCTACCGCGCCGCCCTGGCCGAGGCGGCGTCGGCCACCGCACGCGCCCAGCAGTCACGAGACGCCGGACACGCCGCCGAGGCCGACGCGGCCACCGCCCGCACCGCCGTCGGCAGCGCGGCCGCGGCGGCCTACATGAGCAGCGCCGGGCAGCGCTGGCCCGTGGGCCGGCTCTCCGTGGACGCGCCCGACGCCACCGCCGACGTGCTGCACGCCCAGGGCCTGACCGAGCAGCTCGCCGACGCCCGGGACGCCGACGTGGCCCGCGCCGGCCGGGCCGCCGTGCACGCTGCGCAGTACACCGACGAGGCCGCCGCGGCCGAGGACTCCGCCACCGTGGCCCGCGCCCGCGCCGCCGCCGTCCTCACCGAGATCCACGGCATCGCCACCACGATGGACCTGCGCACCAGCGCGCGGTGGGCCGGGCTGTCCACGACCCCGGCGTCGGCGGACCAGCAGGAGCGCAACGCCACCGCGCTGACCGGCTGGCAGACCTACCTGGACCGGCTGGTCGCCGCCGGGATCACCCCGCCGACCGCGACCGAGCTGGCCGACGCCGACGACCTGCCGCCCGGGCTGGCCCCGCTGCGCGACGGCTCCGGCACGCCGGTGCCCGGGGTGGCGTCGGCCTACGCCGACGGTCAGGTCCTCACCGTGCTGCCCGCGGAGACCGTCGCCGCGGTGAGCGCCGCCCTCGCCCAGCTGGGCCGGCCCTACCTGCCCGGCCAGAGCGGCCCCGACGGCTACGACTGCGCCGGGCTCACCAGCACCGCCTGGACTCAGGCCGGGCTGGGCATCGCCGGCGACCTGGCCGGCCAGTGGGCGCAGGGCACCCCCGTGCCCCGCAGCCAGCTGCAGGTCGGTGACCTGGTGTTCAGCACCCGCTGGGGCAGCGGCCTGGACGACGTCGGGCTCTACCTCGGCGGCACCAGCGTGCTGTCGGCCTCCGCCGACCGCTGGCAGGTCGCGGTGCACGACGTGGGCGACCTGACCACCGCCGTCCGGGTCACCGTGCCCGCGGCGACCCCCACCCCGCTGCCGGTGGCCACCACCGGCCCGGCGACCTGCAGCGCGCCGCCGCCGGCGCCCGGCACCGCGACCAGCCCGGCCGAGGCCGGCTGGGGTGGCTGGTCCAACGGGCAGATCCCGGCCGACCAGCTGTGCGGTGTCGCCCCGGGGCAGCGGCTGCGCTGCGACGCGGCCGCCGCGTACGGCGCGATGTCGGCGGCCTACCAGGCCGCCTTCGGCTCGCCGCTGTGCATCACCGACTCCTACCGCTCGTTCGCCGCTCAGGTCGACGCGCACGTCCGCAAGCCGCGGATCACCGCCGTCCCGGGGACGTCGAACCACGGCTGGGGGCTCGCGGTGGACCTCTGCGGCGGGATCAACGTCTTCGGCACCGCGCAGACGGCCTGGATGCAGCTCAACGCCGGGCACTTCGGCTGGGTGCACCCGGACTGGGCGCAGGCCCGCGGGCAGAACCCGGAGCCGTGGCACTGGGAGTACGGCAGCCTGGCCTGAGCCCGGCTGCCCGCGCGGTGGGGCTCAGGCCCAGCCGAGGTCGGCCACGGCCCACCAGGGCAGGGTGGCGCAGGCCTCGGTCGCCTCGGCGGCCAGCCGGCGGGCCACGGGTCCCTCGGCGGCGGCGACCGGGCGGCGCGGGGTGACCACCACGTGCCCGTCCCGCAGCCGCAGACCCCGGTCGGCCATCTCCTGCAGCAGCGCCTCGGGGCGCACGAGCACCGCGGTGTCCAGGCCGGGGGCGTCGGTGGCGGTGCACAGCCCGAGCGGTCCCTGCACGTGCAGCGTGGCGTCGACGGTGGCCGCCCGGCCCAGCGCGGCGGAGCGTGTCTGGTGGACCAGCGGCAGCGTGGCGGTGCGCGAGGGCCGCCACGGGACGCCGACCTCACCGCGGCGCACGACCACCCGCCAGCCCAGCACGGTCTGCCGGGGGTCGGACCAGTCGAGCAGTGCGATCCCGGTCTGCGCGGCCACCTCGTCGGGCACCGGGCGGCGGGCCAGCCAGGCGACCGTCGCGGCGGTGACGCCCTCGGGGGTGGCCGGGACGCGGGACCGGGTCATCTGCACGGCGAGCTCGGCCAGCAGCACGCGGGTGCGGCGGCCGGCCTCCTCGAGCACCACCATCGGACCGGTGCCGGTGCCCTCGAAGACGTCCAGCCGCAGACCCGGGCCGATCTCGTCGTCGGTCAGGCGGGACAGCGCCGCCCGGACGTCGGGCACCCGCACCTCGCTGCGGTTCAGCCGGGCGAGGAGACCGGCGGGGGCGCCGAAGAGCGTCTCGCTCACGCGCTGCGTCCGCCGGTGAGCGCGGCCCGGGCGACGGACGCCAGGCCGGGCAGCGAGAGCACGCTGGCCAGCTCCAGCGCCGAGAGCCGGACCGGGACGACGTCGGCGCCCCAGCCGGTCGCCCGGCGGACGCGGGCCACGGGCGCGGGCCAGACGACCTCGCGCGCGGCGGCCACGTGCAGCTCGGTGAGGACGTCACCGAGGTGGATGGCGGCGACCGGGTGCACCGGGCCGACCTCGAGGGCCTCGGTGACGGCGCGCTCCACCTCGGAGCGGTCGACGGCGGTCAGCCAGTGCGGCACGAGCACGACCTGGTCGGGCTCGGCGGCCGGGGGCACGCTCATGCCCGCACCGCCGGCCGGCGGTCGCCCGGGCGCACCGGGAGCCGCGGCGGAGCCGCCGTCGTCCCGGCCCGCTCCGCAGGGCGGCGGGAGCGGTGGGGCGTGGTCACACCACGTACATCGGCAGGTCAGGACGCGGATGGACCCGTACCACCGGCGATTTCCTCGACTCCCGGACAGCACAGCGCCCCGGCCCGCCGAGGCGGTCCGGGGCGCTGGTGACGTGCTGCGCCGACCCCCTGGTGCGGGGTCGGACGTGGGGGCGGTGACGGCGTGGCACGGCCCCTCCGGGGCCCACCGCGGGCCGGCGAGTGCCGGGTCCTGCAGAGCACTGCTCCAGCCCAGGGGGCACGGAGGACGAGGTCCTCCGTCAGCCGCCGAGCTCGGAGAGGCGGGCCTTGAGCGCCTGCTCGGCGCGGTCGGCGTGCACGTTCATGTTGCGGACCGAGGTGTTCAGGTCCGCCGACAGCTGCGTCTTGGTCTGCCCGCCCCAGGTGGTCAGGTACCAGGTGGCCCAGCCGAGCACGTTCGGCTGCGCGGCGCGCTGGTCGCGGCGGGCCGTCGGGTCGGGGGCGCAGGCGGCGGTGAGGGCGTGGGAGAGCAGGGTCTGCTCGGCCTCCCCCATGATCTCGTCGGGCACCTCGGCGCTGTCGGGGACGACGAACTCGACGGCGTCGGCGCCGCCGTCCAGTGACTGGAGGTTGCGCAACCCGTTGAGGGTGGCGACGGTCTGGGAGTTGCGGCGCAGCGTGGCGACGCTCTGCCCCATGTAGGCGGCCAGCTCCTTCTCGCTGGGGCGGCGCTGGTGCTCGGCGGTGAAGGAGGCGATGGCCTTCTGCTGCTTGTTCTCGGTGTCGGCGGCGGTGCGCCCGTAGGCGTTGCGGCCCAGGTCGTGCACCCACTTGGACAGCTGCGTGGCCAGGAAGGCGCCGAACGGCACGCCCTTAACCTCGTCGTAGGTGGCCACGGCCTTCAGCACCCACTCGGCGACCTGCTGGTCGACGTCGTCGTTGTCGGGCAGGTGCAGCCGGATCGTGCTCATGTTCCGCTGCAGGCGCTTGAGGCTGACCCGGCAGTAGTGCCGGCAGAGCCCGTCGAGGAAGGCCGGGGGCAGGTCGCGCGGCGCGCGGCGGCGGACGCCGGTCTCCGGGCGCAGCCCCACGGTCGCGTAGCCGTGGGAGGCGCACCAGGCGCGGGTCAGCGCGGCCAGCTCGTCACCGGTGCCCGGCTGCCCGTCGACCCGGTAGAGGCCGTCGCCCTCGTCGTGGGTGACGGTGACGTCCGCGGGGAAGGCGGCGCGGAACTCGGCCAGCGGCAGCTCGCGGTCGGTGCGGAAGTGCACCCGGTCGCGCGGGGTGATCGGGGCCAGGACCCAGCCGTCGGCCTCGGGGATCCCGCCGAAGACCAGCGGCTCACGGGTGCGGCGCTCCTCGGGGGCGCCCGCGGGGGCGAGCCCGGCCGGGAGGGTGGACGTCGTGGGGGCGGGCTGGGCGGTGATGAACTCGGACACCGGGTCCTCCTGAGGGGAAGTGCAGGGGGCGGGTGGGGGGTGGTGCTGGTCGGCCCGGGGGGGACCGGGGTCCTCCGTCAGGCGGGGACGGGCACCGCGCGCCGGGTGACGGCGGCGTCGACGGGGGTCCGCGGCGAGGGGATGCGCGGCGCGGCCGCCCGGGGGGCGGCGGCGCGCGGGGCCTCGGCGGCCTCGAGGACGCCGGCGGCGGCGGCGCGCTCGGCCGCGCTGGGCTCGGCGACGTAGACCGGCATGAAGTCGTAGAGGTCGGTGAACAGACCGTCGACGAAGGCGTAGGCGGCCTGCGCCTGGTCGGAGAACTTGGCGATCAGCTCCCGCGGGCCGAGCTCGACACCGACGGTGACCCGCACGACGCGGTCGTCGCCGGACAGCCCGGTCAGGGAGAAGGAGACGTCCTCGTGCCGGCCGGCCAGCGCGGAGAGGGCGGCCAGGCAGCGGCGGGTGCCGGAGCGCCGGGGGCGGAGCTGCACGTGGACGACCACGGTCTCGGCCCAGGTGGACTCGGCACAGGCGGGGCCCAGCGCGTCCACGTCGCTGCCGACGGCCTCGACGAGGCGCAGGCCGTCGGCAGCGGGCTCCTCGACGTGCAGGTCGATGCCAGCGGTCGTGTTCTGTGCAAGTGCGCTGCGTGCCATGTCGATCTCCCCCAGTAGCGGTGGCGCTGTGGGGGAAGAGTTGCGCAGCAGCGACCAGTCCGACGGCGAGACTCGCCGCCCTGTGACTACTGTGGCAACTGAGGTGAACGACTATTGAGTCGAATCGATCACGGTCATGTCACTCTTTGCTAGTCGAGCTGTTCAACGCTGGTGCGAATGCTGCCAAGGCGCCCAGCGCGTCGGCTGCCACCTCGGCCGCCAGGCTGTTGGCCTCGGCGATCTGGCGGTAGACCTCCTCGCGGTGGATGGCGACCTCGCGGGGGGCCTTGAAGCCCAGCCGCACGGTGCCACCGCGCACCTCGACGACGTAGACCTCGATGTCCTCGCCGATCCGGATGCTCTCGCCGACGCTGCGGGTGAGTGTGAGCATGGGGTACCCCTCCATGGGTTCGTGTGGGCCATCCGTGGCGTGCCCCGCCGGTGTGGCGGGACGGGGGCGCCGCCACCCGGGTGGTCGGCGCTCCAGCTCTCTTCTCGGCAGGGGCGGCGCTGAAACGGCGGCCCCTGCCGCCGTTTCAGCGCAGGAAGTCCAGCAGGGTCGGCTGGACGACCTTGGCCGTGGCGCCCAGCGCGGCCTGGTAACCGGTCTGCATCATCGACAGGTCCACCATGGTCTTGGCCAGGTCGATGTTCTCGATGGACGCCGACCGGGTCTGCAGCGTCAGCTGGAGGTCCTGGTTCACCTGCTGCGCCGTCTCGACCCGGTTGGTCCGGGTGCCGATGTCGGCCGCGACCTTCTTCAGCCCGTCGAGGGCCTTGTCGAGTGCGGCGAGGTGGCCGGCCAGGGCGGCCGGGTCGTCCACGACGTCGCGGGCGATGTCCCCGATGACCGAGAAGAGGTCCCCGGTCGCCGGGTCGCCGAAGGCCTCGGGGCCGGTGACGTCCACGCGCACCGAGTCGACCTCGGAGACCTGCCGGCGGACCTCGACCACCGGCACCCCCGCGGTGCCGCCGTAACCGACGTAGGCGCCGGCGGCGTCGTAGGCGGAGGCACCGCTCGTCACCCCGCCGAAGATCGGCTGGCCCTTGACCGCGGTGTTGGCCAGGCCGAGGAGGCTCTCCCGGATGCCCTTCATCTCCGTCTGGACGGCCACCCGGGAGGCGTCGGAGAGACTGCCGTCGTTGAGGCCCTTCACGGTGAGCGCACGGGCGCTCTGCACCTGGGCGGTGATGTTCGTCAGGGCCGAGTCGGTCGCGTCCAGCTGTGAGATCGCGTCGCCGATGTTGCGGGAGTACTGGGTCGCGCTGGCCATCTCCTGACGGACCTGCATCGCCGAGTTCGTGCCGGTCGGGTCGTCCGAGGGCTTGTTGATCGACTTGCCGGAGGTCTGCTGGGCCTGCAGCTTGGCGATGGCCTCCATGTTGCGGTTCAGGTTCTGCAGCGCCGTGGCCGCGAGCGACCGCTGGGTGATCCGCATCAGGTCACAGCCCCACTCGGCCGGTGCGGTTGATCAGCACGTCGAGCGTCTCGTCGATGGTGGTGATCAGACGCGCGGCGGCCTGGTAGGCGTGCTGGAACTGCAGCATGTTCGTCATCTCCTCGTCGATGTTGACCCCCGCGACGGACTCCCGGGACGCCTCGACCTGACTGCCGATGACCTTCTGGGTCTCCAGGTTGCTCGTCGCCACCGAGGCCTCGACGCCGAGGGCGACGATGAGCTTGCGGTAGAGCGTGGTCGAGCCCCCGGCAGCGTCCTTGAGCTTGCCCAGGGCCATGGCGTTGCCGTTGTCCGCGGAGGGGTCCGTGCCGTTCGGCGGCCGGGAGGCCGCCGCCAGCTTCGCGGTGTCGGTGATCTTGAGGGTGATGGTGGCCGCGGTGATCGTCGCGGCCCCGCCACCGTCGAACACGACGCCGCCGGGGGCGCCGTCCTTGTCGTAGCCCTGCGCGTGCGCGGTGTTGATCTCCTGCGCCACCTGCCGGGCCACCGCGTCGAGCTCCGTGCGGTAGCGGGGGATCGTCTCGGTCAGCGCGGTGAGCTTGCCGCCCGCGGTACCGCCGACGGCGACCCGCGTGCTGCCCGGGTCGGTCTCGAACCGGGGGTTCGTGGCGCTGACCGTGGCCGGGTCCCCGGTGCCGACGGCCTTGATCCGGGTGGCCGAACCGCCGGAGATCAGCGTGGCGCCGGAGACCACCACGTCGACCTGGCCGTCGGAGCCGGGCGTGGACGTCGCACCGATCGCCTCCGCCAGGTCCATCACCAGCACGTCGCGCTTGTCGGCCAGCTCGTTGACCGGCAGCCCCGCCTGGGTGCCCCGCCGGATGGAGACGTTCAGGTCGGCGATGGCCTGGGCCTTGGCGTTCACGTCCTGCGCCAGCACGTCGAGGCTGTCGCGGGTCTGGGTCCACTGCTGGTCCAGGGTGGCGCTGGTGGTGTGCAGCTCGGCGACGAGGGTGGCGGTGTTCTGCAGCACCGCCGCGCGGGCGCCGTCCTCCTTGGGAGAGCTGGCCAGCTCGCTCCACGACGTGTAGACGCTGGTGAGCTTGGCCGAGATGCCGGTGGTGCCCGGCTCGCGGAACGCCTGCTCCACCGTGGCCAGGGTGTCGTCCCGCACGGTCATCTGGGCGGTGGTGGCGGTCTCGGCCTGGGCCCGGCTCTCCAGGAAGGCGTCCCGGATCCGGATGACGGTGTCGGCGTCGACGCCCTGGCCGACCTGGTTGCTGACCGAGTAGATGGCCGGGACGACGTTGCCGTTCACCGACTGGAGCTCGGCCCGCTGCCGCGAGTAGCCGACGGTGTTGATGTTGGCGATGTTCTGCCCGGTGACGTCCAGGCCGCGCTGCTGGGCCCAGAGGGCGGTCGTCGCCCGGTTCAGGCCGGAGAACGTGCTCACTTGTGCTCCTCATTGGCGCCGGCCGGCGAGGTCCGCCGGGATGCTGTGCTGGTCTGTCCGCCCACGACCCGGCTCACAGCGCGCCGTCCAGGGTGACCGAGCGGTAGGCGTTGCCGGTGGCCCGTCCGGCCTGCGTGTACGTCCCGGCCGTCGCCCCCGCCGGGCGCACCGACAGCAGCGCGTCGCCGATGGCCGCGAGCCCGCCCTCGATGAGCCCCTTGTTGGTGTCGGAGAGGGAGCGCAGCTCGGTGACGAGGGCCAGCAGCGACTCGTGGTGCTTGGTGTACAGGTCGTTCCACGGCGCCGGCGCGACGTCGGCCAGCTGCCGGAGCGAGGGGTCGACCGCCAGGCCCAGCCGGCCGGCGATCTGCTCGGTCGCCGCCGCCCGCTCGACCTCGAGGGTCCGCAGCTGCTCGAGCACGACCTCGATCTCGTGCGCGATGCGCGCCAGCCACCGGCTCTTGCCGGTGATGATGAGGTACTGCTTCTCCTCGGCCTTGAACAGCAGGAGGTCCAGGAGCTCCTGCTCCCGCCAGAGCAACGTCGACAGGTGCTGGTGGTCCACGTCCGCCGCCTTTCCGTCGTCGTGTGCAACCCGTGGGGGCCTGCGCCTGCCGGGTCCGGCGGGCGCTGTCGGTGGACCATCGGCACACCGCTGGGGACGATCAAGCCGAGTTGGACCGGACCCACCGCAGAAAAGTGCGCGGCGGCGGTCCGGTACGGGGGTGGACCCGCCGAGTACACAGCCGTGACCCCAGCCCGCTCCGCCGTGCTCGATCGCCGACCGTCCGACGTCGACGCGCTGGTGACCACCCACCTGCCGCTGGCCCAGTTCGCGGTGAACGCGGTGGCCTCCCGCATCTCCCTGCCGAGCCACGTGAGCCGGGACGACCTGCTCTCCTGCGCGAGCATCGCGCTGGTCGAGGTCGCCCGCCGCTTCGACCCGGCCGCGGGCGCGTCCTTCGCCACCTACGCCCTCCCCCGCCTGCAGGGCGCGGTCCTCGACGAGCTGCGCTCGGGCGACTGGGCCAGCCGCTCGGTGCGGGCCGCGGCGCGGCGCACCGACGCCGCGACCGACGCGCTCACCATCCGCCTGGGCCGGCCGCCGACGAAGGAGGAGCTGGCCACCAGCCTAGGCGTCGCCCGGTCGGAGCTGGACTCGCTGCAGATCGACGTGCACCGCGCGGTGATGGTCAGCATGGACGCCGAGTCCGGCACCGACGGCGGGTCGCTGGACCTGCCCGACACCGGCGACTCCCCCGAGCGCGCGCTGATGCGCGGTGAGCGGGCCCGGCACCTGCACGAGGCGATCCGGGCACTGCCCGACCGGCTCGACGAGGTCGTCGAGCGCAACTTCTTCGGTGACGAGTCGCTCACCGACATCGCGGACTCCCTCGGGGTCACCCTGTCCCGCGTCTCGCAGATGCGCGCCCGGGCGCTGACCCTGCTGCACGCGGCGATGAGCGAGCTCTGGGACGGCACGCCGGTGGCGGCCGACGGCGGGGTGCGCGCCCGCAACCAGCAGCGCGCCTACGTCGAGCGGGTCGCCGCCCGGCAGCCCGGGACGGGTCGCGCGGCTGCCGCCCCCTCGTTCCCGGCGCCCCGGCCCGGCGGCCGCGGGCACGGCTGGCAGGTCCCCCCGCGCGCGCCGGCGTCCCAGCCCGCCTGACACCACTCCCCCGTGCCCCCGGCCGACACCACGTCGTCCGGGGGCACGGCCGTGTCCGGCCCGGGGTTCCCATCCGCACCCGGGCAGCACGACGAGGCCCCCTCCGCTGCTGCGGAGGGGGCCTCGTCGGTGGTGCCTGCGGTCAGGCGCTGAGACGCTGGCTGCGGGTGCGGTTCTCCCGGGCCTGCCGCCAGGCGCCGGCCCACAGCTCGGCCGTGTGCTCGGTGAGGTGCCGGGCCAGCACCGCCTCGCGGTCGGCCGCGGCCATCTCCCGGCGCTGGTCGGGGCGCTGCACGCCACCGGCGATGAGGGTGGCCCAGTCACGGGGGGCCTTGGCGCGCCGACCGAGTCCGAGGCGCTCGTACTCCTTGCTGGGCGACCGGACCGCGTAGACGCCGCGGGCGGCGTACTCCATCACCTTCAGCCAGCTCTTGCAGTCGTTGAACCGGTCGTCGCGGAGCGGGGCGATGCCCACGTCGAACTGCTCGCCCACCAGGGTCAGGTAGTCGTCGACCTCGCGGACCCAGGGGACGACCACCGGGTCCTCGGCCAGCCGGAGGACGCTGCGCGAGTCGCCGGCGGCACCCATCACCATGAACCGGCTCTGCCCCTGGGTGCGGTCCAGCGCCTGCTGCAGCCCCGACTCCATCACCTGCAGGTCGTAGGGGTGCACGAGCACCGACCCGGTCCAGCCGACGGTCACCGTCTCCGGCTCCCGCTCGTAGGCCGGCGGCAGCTCGGCGACCCGGCGGGGGATCGCGTTGGGCACCACCACGCCCCGCCCGCGGGTGGCGTACTCGGTCAGCAGCGAGGGGGTCGAGACGGTGACCAGGTCAGCCTCCCGGGCGCAGGCCAGGGCCAGCTTGTCCAGGCCGCCGCGGATCAGCGCGGAGTGGCCCATGTGGCCGTAGGGCACGGCGGAGAGCAGGTCGTCCATCTCCACCACGACGGCGACGCCCTGGGCCTGCAGCAACCGCAGCACCTGCAGCATCGCGACCGTCTTGGGCAGCTGCAGCACCACGACGTCAGCGCCCTGGGCGTCGACCGCCCCGACGCTCAGCTCGGTCTCCCCCGGCTCCTGGACCATCGTGGTCGTGATCCCGTGGCTGACGGTGACCTGGATCCCGAGGCCGGCCTCGTGCACGGCGCGGGCCGGTTCGGTCATCCGGTGGTACTTGGATCCGGTGTAGACGGTGGTGCACAACAGGACGTTCACGGTCGGCGGGTCCTCCCCGGATCGGGTCCCGGTCCGCCCGCGGCACCGGCTGACCTGCTGCCGGGGCTGTCGGGGCGGGCCTGCACCACGCGGTGCTGGAGACATCGGGCCGGGTATCGGCAGCGCGCACGGCGGACGGCACCGGCCGCACGGACGACAGCGGCACCGCCTCCGGACCGAGGAGCGGGAAGAAGTCCCCGGTTCGGGTCAAGGAGTGCTGCGCACCGGCCGTTAAGGGTTGAGCAACGCCCGCAGCACGGATGCAGCGGTCTCCACACAGCAGCCCGAATTCCACGGAGGAAACCATGGGTCTCAGCGTCAACACCAACACCTCGGCTCTCAACGCCTACCGCAACCTGAGCACCACGAACAACCAGATGGCGAAGTCGCTGGAGAAGCTCTCCTCCGGTTTCCGCATCAACCGCGCCGCCGACGACGCCGCCGGCCTCGCGATCTCCGAGGGCCTGCGCTCGCAGATCGGTGGCATCAAGGTCGCCGTCCGCAACACCCAGGACGGCATCTCGGTCGTGCAGACCGCTGAGGGTGGCCTGAGCGAGACCACCTCGATCCTGCAGCGCATGCGCGACCTCGCCGTCCAGGCGGCCAACGAGGGCGGCAACGACACGAACTCCAACGCCGCCATGGACGCCGAGAGCAAGACGCTGCAGTCCGAGCTCACCCGCATCGCGGACAAGACGACCTTCAACAACGTCAAGCTGCTCGACGGCACCTACGACAAGAACTTCCAGGTCGGCTACGCCTCCGGTGACACCACCAAGGTCACCATCCAGTCGGCGAGCGGCGGCGTGGGCTTCGACGCCGGCGACCTGGGCGTCAGCGCCGTCAGCCTGACCTCGGCCTCCGGCGCGCAGACCGCCATCGGCCTGATCGACACCGCCATCAAGAACGTCTCGACCGCCCGCGCCAGCCTGGGTGCCATCCAGAACCGGTTCGAGCACACCATCAACAACCTCAACACCACGGCCGAGAACCTGACCGCGTCGGAGAGCCGCATCCGCGACACCGACATGGCCCAGGAGATGACCAACTTCACCCGCACGCAGATCCTGACCCAGGCCGGCACGTCGATGCTGGCCCAGGCCAACCAGTCCACCCAGGGCATCCTGAAGCTCCTGGGCTGATCTGCCTGAGCACGTCCCAGCACTGAACAGCACCACCCGCTGAGGGGGGAGGCCACCGGCCTCCCCCCTCAGTGCGTCCCCCGGCAGGTCGCCGGGTGCCGGGCCGGTACCCGGCCGCGTGCCGCGGGCGGTGCCCGCGCGCAGTCCTGCACGGGCCGGCGGACACCGACCCCCGGGCGGACACCCCACCCGGCGGGGGGAGGCCGGAGAAAAGTTCCGGCTTCGGGTCAAGGAACTCCCGCCAGCAGCCGTTACAGGCAGTGCGTCACCCGCAGCACGGATGCAGCGGTCTCCACACAGCAGCCCGAATTCCACGGAGGAAACCATGGGTCTCAGCGTCAACACCAACACCTCGGCTCTCAACGCCTACCGCAACCTGAGCACCACGAACAACCAGATGGCGAAGTCGCTGGAGAAGCTCTCCTCCGGTTTCCGCATCAACCGCGCCGCCGACGACGCCGCCGGCCTCGCGATCTCCGAGGGCCTGCGCTCGCAGATCGGTGGCATCAAGGTCGCCGTCCGCAACACCCAGGACGGCATCTCGGTCGTGCAGACCGCTGAGGGTGGCCTGAGCGAGACCACCTCGATCCTGCAGCGCATGCGCGACCTCGCCGTCCAGGCGGCCAACGAGGGCGGCAACGACGCCAACTCCAACGCCGCGATGGACTCCGAGGGCGACGCCCTCAAGCTGGAGCTCACCCGGATCGCGGACAAGACGACCTTCAACAACGTCAAGCTGCTCGACGGGTCGTACAACAAGACCTTCCAGGTCGGCTACGCCTCCGGCGACACCACCGCGGTCAAGATCAGCGCCACCAGCGGCTCGACCAGCTTCTCCTCCACCGGTCTGGCCGTGGACTCCATCGACCTGACCACGGCCGCCGGTGCCTCGGCTGCCATCGGTGCCATCGACACCGCCATCAAGAACGTGTCGACCGCCCGCGCCAACCTGGGTGCCATCCAGAACCGGTTCGAGCACACCATCAACAACCTCAACACCACGGCCGAGAACCTGACCGCGTCGGAGAGCCGCATCCGCGACACCGACATGGCCCAGGAGATGACCAACTTCACCCGCACGCAGATCCTGACCCAGGCCGGCACGTCGATGCTGGCCCAGGCCAACCAGTCCACCCAGGGCATCCTGAAGCTCCTGGGCTGATCTGCCTGAGCACCACCTGAACGGCACCACAGCACGTCCCAGCACCACCCGGTGAGGGGGGAGGCCCCCGGCCTCCCCCCTCACTGCGTGCCCCGCACGACCAGAGAACCGAGGAAGCGACATGGCAGGCATGAGCGTGAGCACCGGCCTGATCTCCGGGATGGACACCGGCTCTCTCATCACCCAGTTGATGCAGATCGAGGCCAACCCCCAGACCCTGCTCAAGACCAGGCTGACCGACACCCAGGCCGACGCCACCGCGTACCGGGCGATCAACACCAAGTTCGACGCGCTGCGCACGGCCGCCGAGGCCCTCACCAAGGCGACCGCCTGGGCTGCCGCGAAGGCGACCAGCTCGGCCACCACGGTGACCGCCACCGCCAGCGCGGACGCGACCCCCGGCTCGCTGACGTTCAGCGTCACCGCGCTGGCCGCCAACCACTCCGTGCTGAGCGCCGGGACCTGGACGAAGACCACCGACGCCTTCGGTCAGGCCTCCCCGCTGGTCCTCACCGCACCCGACGGCAGCAGCAAGCAGATCGCACTGAAGAGCGGCGCCACCCTCGCCGACACGGTCGCGGCCATCAACTCCTCCGGCTACGGGCTCGCCGCCACCGCGGTCAACACCAGCACCGGCTACCGGCTGCAGGTCAGCTCCACCGCGACCGGTGAGGCCTCCCGCTTCACCCTCGCCGCCACCGGCGAGACGACGCCGACCTTCGGTGTGCTCACCACCGGCACCAACGCGAAGGTGCACGTCGGCGACGCGACCACCGGCTTCGACGCGGTCTCGTCGACCAACACCTTCAGCGAGCTGATGCGCGGCACCCCGATCACGGTCAGCCAGACCGGCGGCCCGGTCACCGTCAGCGTCGCGGGCGACCCCGACGCCGTGGCCACCGCGGTCCAGTCGATGGTCACCGCCGCCAACGCCGTGCTGTCGGCCATCAAGAGCAACACGGACACCTCCACCGGCAGCAAGGCCGTGCTCAAGGGCGACAGCACGCTGCGCGGGCTGACCTCCCAGGTCCTCGACGCCGTCGGCTACGCGATCGGTGGCAAGTCGGCCGCCACCGCCGGCCTGCAGCTCAACCGGGACGGCTCGCTCGTGTTCGACAAGGCCGTCTTCACCGCCAAGCTGCAGTCCGACCCGTCGCTGGTCCAGCGGCTGGTCAACGGCACAGCCGCCTCCGACGTGGACGGGATCGCCGGCAGCGCCGACGACGTCGCCGCGGTCCCGGGCGTCGCCCAGCGGCTGCTCGCGCTGTCGAAGAAGGCGACCGACTCCACGGGCGGCACCCTGATCCTGCTGGCCAAGAGCCAGGACATGGCGGCCAGTGCGCTGACCGACCAGATCGCCGCCTGGGACATCCGCCTGGCCTTGCGCAAGGACAACCTGACCAAGCAGTTCACCGCCATGGAGACGGCACTGGGCACGATGCAGAACCAGGCCTCCTGGCTGTCGTCGCAGCTCTCGTCGCTGCCCAGCCCGTCCAAGTCCTGACCCCCGTGTACCTGGAGGAGAACCGATGAGTGCCGCCGCCCTGCGGGCCCGCTACCTGGGCGACGCCGTCACCACCGCGTCGCCGCAGCAGCTGCTGGTCATGCTGTACGACCGTCTCGCCCTCGACCTCGAGCGCGGCCAGACCGCCCTGGTCGCCGGCGACCGCGAGGCGGCGAGCCAGCAGCTCCAGCACGCCCAGGAGATCGTCATGGAGCTGCAGGGCAGCCTCCGGGTCGACGTCTGGGAGGGCGGTCCCCGCCTGGCCGCGCTCTACACCTGGCTGCTCACCGAGCTGATCTCGGCCAACGTGAAGGGCGACGTCCGACGGATCGGCGACTGCCGGCGGATCGTCGAGCCGCTGCGGGACGCATGGCGGGAGGCTGCGGCGTCCCTCGCCACGACGTCGGCATGACCTCCGGCCACGTCCCGCGCAACCGGGTCGGGGACCCCCCTGCCCGGCGGTCCGGGGCGCAGAGCTGGCCCGCGGTCCTCGACGCCCTCGAGGGCGACGTGTACGAGGCCGAGGAGACCCTCGCCCGTGGCCGGGCCGAGGAGATCGCCGCCTGGGGGCGCCGGTCCACCGACTGGATCCCGCCGAGCAGCCTGGGCCCGCTCCCCGACGACCTGCGCGAGCGCGCCGCCCGGCTGCTGCAGCACCAGCTGGCCGTCGCCGAGGCCCTGGTCGAGCGGATCACCCAGTCGCAGAAGCAGCGCGACGTGGCCGCCCGGATGTCCTACGCACCGACCCGCCCCGTCGCCTCCTTCATCGACCAGGCGCTCTGAGGCGGGACCCCCTCCCCCGAGCCCGGCGCAGAGCACCGTCACACCAGCCCCACCGCACTCCCCCGTCCCCCGTGGCCACGAGCGTCGCTCTGGCCACGGGGGACGTGTGCGTTGTGTGACTCGATGCGTCCGATCGGGTGCATGTGGTCACGGTCGGCACCCGACCTGCCGATGACCAGGAGGCAAGGAACGCAGCACACTCGCCACGGATCGGCGGCCCCTTCGCTCCCAGGACCCCCTGGGCGCGCGTCCCGCCGTACCCGGAGGTATCCCCGTGCTCCGTCGTCCCCTGCCGAGCGCCCGGTGCTGATCACCGACTCGACCATGACCGCGCTGCACGCGTCCCTGACCGGACTCCAGCAGCGCCAGCGGGTGACCGCCGACAACATCGCCAACGTCCAGACGCCGGGCTTCCTCGCCGGCCGGGTGGACTTCGAGTCGGCCCTGCAGAACGAGATCGCCAGCGGTGAGACCCCCGTGGTCGGCCGGTCCGCGATGAGCCGTTCGCTCGACCCGACCCGCACCGACGGCAACAACGTCAACCTGGACACCGAGACGGTCATCGCCACCGAGACCGGGCTGCGGTACCAGCTGTCGCTCAACGCCCTCGACGGCAAGTACGCCCTGCTCCGCTCCGCACTCCGGACGCAGTGACGTGGCCGCCTTCGACACGATCGGCATCGCCGGGTCCTCGCTGTTCGTCCACCGCAAGTGGATGGACGCCGTCTCGGACAACATCGCGAACATCAACACCGCCCGCTCGACGGACCAGGACGCCTTCCAGGAGCGGATGGTCGTCGCCCAGGCGGTCGACTACGGCTCGGGCACCGGCGGCGTCCGCGTCGCGCGGACCGAGCTCGGCTCCGCCGAGGGCCGGGTGGTCAACGACCCGGGCAACCCGCTGGCCGACGCCGACGGCAACGTCCGGCTCCCGGACATCGACCTCGGGGACCAGATGACCCAGCTGCTCATGGCCCAGCGCGGCTACCAGGCGAACCTCGCCACCATCAAGAGCGCCACCGAGGCCTACCAGCAGGCCCTGCAGCTCGGGAAGGGCTGACCATGACCTCGCCCATCGGCGCGATCTCCGCCCTCGTCGGCGGGATCCCCGCACCCAACCTCGACGGCACGTCGGGCGTCACCGGCGTCTCGATGAGCCCGTCGGCGACCTCGGCCGCCGGCGACGGTGGGTTCGCCGACATCCTGACCGGCCAGATCGACCAGCTGAACGCCGTGCAGGGCAACGTCGACCACCTGGCGCTCCAGGCGGCCACCGGCGACCTGCAGGACGCACACGACTACATGATCGCCAGCACTGAGGCCCGGCTGGCCACCGACACCGTGGTCACGCTGAAGAACTCCGCCGTGGCCGCCTTCACCGAGATCATGAGGATGCCGGTCTGATGCCCGCCGCCCTCGCCGGCCCGCTGAACCGGGTCAAGACCCTGCTGTCGACGATCAGCCTCGGGCAGAAGATCGTGATCGGCCTGCTGCTGGCCGGTCTGCTGCTCGGAGGCGTCGTCTTCACCCGCTGGATCACCGCGCCGACGCTGTCGCCGCTGTTCAGCAACCTGGCCTCCTCCGATGCCTCGGCGATCGTCGAGGAGCTCACGGCCGAGGGCGTCCCGTACCAGCTGGCCGACGGCGGCGGCACGATCATGGTCGCCCAGGACAAGGTCTACGACCTGCGCCTGGCGATGAGCGGCAAGGGCCTGCCCGAGGGCAACGAGACCGGCTACTCGCTGCTGGACAAGCAGGGCATCACGACCAGTGAGTTCCAGCAGCAGGTCTCCTACCAGCGCGCCCTGGAGGGCGAGCTGTCGACGACCCTCAAGGCCCTGGACGGCGTCCGGTCGGCGGTCGTGCACGTCGCGATGCCCAAGGACGACGTCTTCGCCACCGACGAGGGCAAGCCCACCGCCTCTGTCCTGCTGGACCTGGCGCCGGGCACGAAGCTGGACGGGGAGCAGATCCAGGCGGTCACCCACCTGGTCTCCTCCAGCATCCAGGGCATGGCCCCGGAGTCGGTCACGGTCGCGGACTCCACCGGTGCCGTCCTGTCGGCGGCCGGTGAGGCCGCCGGCGGCGCCACCGGTGACGCGCAGGCCGAGGCCGAGCAGGCGCAGGAGGCCCGGCTGGCCGCCAACGCGCAGAAGGTGCTCGACCCGATCCTGGGGCGCGGCAAGTCCGTCGTCTCGGTGCGGGCGGACCTCGACTTCGCCAAGCGGGACACCACCAAGGAGAGCTACAGCTACAACCCGAACACCCCCGCGCTGTCGGAGCAGAGCACCACCGAGAAGTACACCGGCACCGCCGGCGCGGTCGGTGGCGTGCTGGGCGCCGAGGACACCGCGGGCACCCCCGGCGGCGACTCGGCCTACGACAAGACCAACACGACGTCGAACAACGCCGTGGACAAGACCACCGAGGTGGTCTCCGCCGCTCCCGGCACCACCCAGCGGCTGACCGTGTCGGTGGCGCTGGACTCCGCCGTCGCCGGCGCGCTGAACCAGCAGCAGGTGCAGGACCTGGTCGCCACCGCCGTGGGGCTCGACCCCGCCCGTGGTGACGCGATCTCGGTCGCCACGATGGCCTTCGACACCTCCGCGGCCGAGCAGGCAGCCGCCGACCTCGCCGCCGAGCGGGAGGCGGAGAAGACCGCCCAGATGTGGTCGATGATCAAGACCGGCGGCATCGCCCTGGGCATCGCCCTGCTCGTGCTCATCGTCTGGCTCCGCTCGCGCCGCAACCGCGAGGAGTACGAGGAGCTCGAGGACGACGAGCCGGCCGACTACGAGCGCATCCAGGTCGAGAGCATCCGCGACCCCGAGCTCGACGACCGCGCAGCCCAGCTGGCCGCCGCCCAGCGGGAGAAGGTCCGCGGCGAGATCTCCGAGATGGTCAGCGACCGCCCCGACGAGGTCGCCACCATGCTGCGCGGCTGGTTCGCCGAGTCGAAGTGACCCGGGACGACGGGCCGGGTCCCTCGGGACCCGGCCCGTCGTCGTCCCGGACTGCCGATGAAGAAGGGGACGCCGCGGGCGTCCAGCGACAGGAGGACTGAGCAGTGAGCATCGCCGGGCACACACCGAGTGAGCGAGCATCGCAGGGAGCGCCAGCGACCGAGGAGCGGAACGCGCTCGGGGTCCGGCCATGAGCATCGCCAGCGTGGAACAGCTCGTCGGCACCCCGGCCAAGACCGCGCAGCTGGCGGTCCCCCGCAAGGAGCTGCCCGGGCTGCGCAAGGCCGCGGTGTTCCTCGCCCAGCTGTCCAAGGAGGAGGCCGGCGCCGTGCTGGCCCAGCTGCGGCCCTCCGAGGTCGAGAAGCTGACCGGGGAGCTGATGCGGCTCCAGGGCGTGGACGGCGGGGACGTCGACGACGTGCTCAACGAGTTCCACACGCTGATGAACGCCCGCCGCTTCGTCGGCACCGGCGGTGTCGAGTTCGCCCGCGAGGTGCTCGCCGCGGGCCTGGGCGAGGAGCGGGCCGACGGCATCCTGTCCCGGCTGAACGTCGTCTACACCGAGCTGCCCTTCGCCTCGCTGCGCAACAGCGACGTCCGGCAGCTGGTCACCTTCCTCAAGGACGAGCACCCGCAGGTGGTCGCGCTGGTGCTGGCCCACCTCCCGGCCCCGCAGTCGGCCGAGGTCCTGTCGGGCTTCCCGCCGGACCAGCAGGCCGACGTCGCCTACCGGATCGCGATGATGGACCGCACCTCCCCGGAGATGGTGCGGATGGTCGAGGAGGAGCTCGGCCGCCGGATGGGGTCGCTGCTGGCCTACCAGGACATGGCCACCGTCGGCGGCGTCGAGACGCTCGTGGAGATCATCAACCGCTCCTCCCGGCCCACCGAGCGCTCGATCCTCGAGTGGCTGGAGAAGAGCGACCCCGAGCTCGCCGAGCGGATCCGCTCCCAGATGTTCGTCTTCGAGGACATCGTCACCATCGACGACCGGTCGCTGCAGCTGGTGCTCCGCGACGTCGAGGCCAACGACCTGGCCACCGCGCTCAAGGGCGTCAAGCAGGACGTCCGGGACAAGGTGGTCCGCAACCTCTCCGAGCGTGCCGGGGAGAACCTCATCGAGGAGATCGAGCTGCTCGGCCCGGTGCGCACCCGCACCGTCGAGGAGGCCCAGGCCAAGATCGTCGCGGTCATCCGCGTGCTCGAGGAGCAGGGCGTCCTGACCATCTCGCGTGGCGGGGACGATGACTTCGTCGCGTGAGACGTTGCTCCTGCGCGGGGCATCGGCCGCCGACGCCGTGCCGTACCAGCGGGCCGGGCAGGGTGCGCCCACGTGGGGACGCCGGACCGGACCCCGCGCGGCCACGGACGGCGCGGCACCGGTGCCCGCGGTCACCGAGCCCGTCCCGGTCCCCCGCAGCGAGGCGCCCGCCGCACCGGTGACCGCTCCCCCGGCCGCGGCGGGCCCGGCGACGTCCCCGATCCGGGTCGCACCGGTGCCCGACGGGTCCGCCGCCCGCGCCGACGCCGCCTCCACCACCCGCGTCGGGCTCCGGCTCGGCGAGGTCTACGCCGAGCAGCTGGCCGTGCTGCGCGAGGAGGCCCGCCGTGCCGGCTGGGCCGCCGGGCACGCTGAGGGCCTGGTCGCCTCCGAGCGGGTCGTCCGCGCCGCCGAGCAGGCCGCCGAGGAGCGGCTGGCCGAGGTGCAGGCCCGGTGGGAGCGCCGGCTGGCCTCGGCCACCGCGGCCCTGGGTGCGGCGGTCGACCGCCTGGACGCCACCGCCGAGCCGGTGATGGACGCGCTGCGCGAGGACGTGCTGGACATGGTCGTGCTGCTGGTCGGCGACCTGCTCGGCCGCGAGGTCACCCTCGCCGACAGCGCCGGCATGGACGCCGTCCGTCGCGCCCTCACCCTGTGCCCGACCGACGTGCCCGTGCGGGTGCGGCTGCACCCCGACGACCTCGCCGAGGTGCCCGCCGACGCTCTCGCCGGGCTGCCGGGGTCGGTCACCGTCGTCGGGGACGCCGACGTCGAGCGCGCCGGCGCGCTGGCCGAGGCCGGCACCGTCCGGGTCGACGCACAGCTGTCGGCGGCCCTGCAGCGCGTCCGCGAGGTGCTCCTCCCGTGAGCGCCGCCGAGGTGCTCGAGCGCGCCCGCGCCGCAGCCCGGCCGCAGGTCACCGGGACGGTCACCGGCGCGATGGGGCTCACCCTCACCGTCGAGGGTGTCTCGGCCGCGGTCGGCGACCTCGTCCAGGTCGCCACCACGCCCCGCCCCCTGCTCGCCGAGGTCGTCGCGGTCGCCCAGGACCGGCTGACCTGCATGCCGCTGGGCGACCTGTCCGGGGTGCGCTCCGGCACGCGGGTCCGCGCCACCGGCATGCCGCTGCAGGTGCCCGTCGGGGAACAGCTGCTCGGCCGGGTCCTCGACGGTCTCGGCCGGCCGATGGACGGCGGCCCGCCGCTGGGCGGCAGCACCCGCTTCGTCGACCTCACCAGCGAGACGCCGAACGCGCTCACCCGCGCCCGGGTCGACCGGCAGCTGGCCACCGGCGTCCGCGCGCTGGACACCCTGGTGCCCATCGGCAAGGGCCAGCGGCTGGGCATCTTCGCCGGCTCCGGCGTGGGCAAGTCGACCCTGATGAGCCAGATCACCCGCGGCACCGACGCCGACATCCGGGTCATCGGGCTGATCGGCGAGCGTGGTCGCGAGGTCCGGGAGTTCCTCGAGGAGGACCTCGGCCCGGAGGGCATGGCGCGCACCGTCGTCGTCGTCGCCACCTCCGACGAGCCGCCGCTGGTGCGGCTCAAGGCCGCGTTCGTGGCCACCCGGATCGCCGAGGGCTTCCGCGACCAGGGCCGCGACGTCCTGCTGATGATGGACTCGATCACCCGCACCGCCATGGCCCAGCGCGAGGTCGGCCTGTCCGCGGGCGAGCCGCCGGCCACCCGCGGCTACCCGCCGAGCGTCTTCGCGATGATGCCCAAGCTGTTGGAGAAGGCCGGGACGTCGACCACCGGCTCCATCACCGGGCTCTACACCGTGCTGGTGGAGGGCGACGACCACAACGAGCCGATCGCCGACACCGCCCGGTCGATCCTGGACGGGCACGTGGTGCTCACCCGCAAGCTCGCCACCCAGGGGCACTTCCCGGCCATCGACGTCCTGGAGTCGATCAGCCGCGTGGCCACCACGATCGTGCCGGGCGCGCAGATGACCGACGCCCGGGAGGTGCGCCGGATGATGGCCGCGCTGCGCGACGTGCGCGAGCTCATCGAGATCGGTGCCTACCAGACCGGCACCGACCCGCTCGTGGACCGCGCCCGCCGGCTGGTGCCGGCCATCGACGCCTTCCTGCGCCAGACGGTCGAGGACGCCACCCCGCCGCCGGAGGCGTTCGCCCGACTGCACGCCATCGCCACCTCCGCATGAGCCCCGGTCGCGGGACCACCGGCGACCTCGGCGGTGCACCGTGAAGCAGCCGGCCTTCCGGCTCGAGCCGGTCCTCCGGCTGCGCCGCACCGAGGAGAAGGCCGCGGCCCTGGCGTCGGCGCAGGCGGCCCGGGAGGCGGCCGAGGCGGCCGAACGGGCCGAGCGTGACGCCCTCGCGCTCACCGACCGCTCGCTGCCCGCGCACGTCTCCGGTGGTGCGTTCATCGCCGCGATGGTCGCGTCGGCCGCTGCGGCTGCCGATGTCTCTGCTGCACGGGCACTCGCGCTCGCCCGGGCGGAACAGGCAGAGCTGGTTCGGGCGCGGTGGACAGCCGCCGCGCAGCGCACCAAGGGCCTGGAACGCCTCCGGGAGCGCCACGTGTCCGCACTGCAGACAGCCGCCGACGCGGCCGAGGCCCGGGCGATCGACGACCTGGTCACCGGCGCGTACAGCACCAGGACGAAGGGAGAGGACACGACGTGGACGGACTAGCCGCGGTGCAGACCCGGATCAGCCAGATCCACGCCCGCTTCCTCCCGCCGGCGCCCGCGGCCACCCGCTCCTCGTGGGCCAGCGCCGCGTCCGCGGCCGGGCTCACCGGCAGCACCACCGCCACCGCCACGGGCACGGCCACCGCCACCGCCACCGCGGCCACCGGCTCCGCGGCCACCGGCACCGGCGCGGAGGTCGTGGGCGCGGCGACGAAGTACCTCGGCGTCCCGTACAAGTGGGGCGGCACCGACGCCTCCGGCCTGGACTGCTCCGGGCTGACCCAACGCGTCTACGCCGACCTGGGCGTCGACCTGCCGCGCACCGCCGCCCAGCAGGCCACCGCCGGCCGTCCCGTGGCCTCGCTGGCCGAGGCCCGGCCCGGCGACCTGGTCTTCTTCGACAACTCCTCGTCCCGCTCCGGGATCGACCACGTCGGCATCTACGTCGGCGGCGGCAAGATGATCGCCGCGCCCCAGGAGGGCGAGGTTGTCAAGGTGCAGGACGTCGGCAGCCCCACCCTCATCCGCCGCGTGCTGCCCGACGGCACGGGCGCCGCGACCACTGCGGCGACCGGCGGCGGCTCGCTCGGCGGCGTGCCCTACGCCGACCTCTTCACCCAGGCGGGAGCCAAGTACGGGGTCTCCCCCGCGCTGCTGGCGGCGATGGCGAAGACCGAGTCGGGCTTCGACAGCTCGGCGGTCTCCCCGGCCGGCGCGACCGGCCTGATGCAGTTCATGCCGGCCACCGCGAAGAGCCTGGGCGTCGACCCCACCGACCCGGCATCGTCCGTGGACGGCGCGGCCCGCTACCTCAGCAGTCTCACGAGCCAGTTCGGCTCGACCGAGCTCGCGCTCGCCGCCTACAACGCCGGACCCGGCGCGGTGCAGCGCGCCGGTGGCGTGCCGGCCAACGGCGAGACCCCCTCCTACGTCCGCAAGGTCACGAGCGCCGCGGAGGCCTGGTCATGACCGCTCCCTCCGTCCTGCCGTCGATGCCCGCGGTCTCCCGCGCCGGCACGCGCCCGGCCGGCCCCGCCTCCACCCCCGGCGGGCCGGCCTTCGCCGACGCCCTGGGCGACGCCCTGCAGGGCACCCGCGACACCCCGCGCGACTCCCCCGCCGACGACGCCGTCGGGCGGGGGTCCCGCGACGGCCGCCTGCGGACCAGCGCTGCGGACACGGGGACGAAGAGCACGACCGCCGAGGACGCGCCGGACCCGGACGCCCCGGACGCGGACCGGCCCACCGACCCGGCGACCGCTGCCGGCACGGCGGCCGACCCGACCGCTCCGGTCCCGGTGCCGCTGGCCCCGGGCCTGTGGGCGCTGCTGGCCGCCGCCACCCCGGTCGTCACCGCACCGACCGGGGACGTCCCCGCCGACCCGGCCGCCGTCACCGGCACCACCGCCGTCCCGGGCACCACCGTCCCGGGCGCCACGCTCCTCGGCGCCACGGTCCCGGGCGCCACCGTCCCGGACGCCACTGCCCCGGTCGCACCCGCCGCAGTCCCCGGGCTGCCGGCCGCCGCCGTCCCGCTGCCCGCCGTCCCGCTGCCCGACCCGGCGTCGTCCGGGCAGCAGCCGGCGACCGCCCCGGGGACGGACGGCACGGGCTCCCCGGCCACGTCGACGGACACCGCAGCCCTCACCGTCGTCCTGGACGCCGCCCCGGCCCCGGGCCCTACGCCCGGGCCGGGGGCACCCGCCGCCGACCCGCCGCCCGTGCTGATCCCGCCCCCCGGCTGGGCGGGCACCTCCGCGGACAGCTCCGACACCTCGTCGGACCAGCCGGCCGCACCGGCCCTGCCCGCCGCCGACGCACCGGCCGACACCGAGCCGGTGTTCACGCTCGGCGGCAGCACGGTGACGACCTCGACCGCCGTCGTCACCCCCACCCCCACCCCCACCCCCGCAGCCCCGGCCGCGCCCCCGCCGCCGGTCGCCCAGCAGCTGGGCCAGCACCTGGCCGTGCTGCGCAACGCCCCCGACGGCAGCCAGACGATGACCCTCGTCGTCACCCCCGACGACCTCGGCCAGGTGACCATCGCGGTGACCGTCTCCGGCGGCACGCTGGACCTGAAGCTGCACGGCGCCCACGAGGCCGGCCGGCACGCCCTGCTCGACGCGCTGCCCGACCTGCGACGCGACCTCGAGGGAGCCGGGCTCTCGCTCAGCTCCCTGGAGGTCGGCACCGGCACGGGCGACTCCGGCCCCGGCTCGCGCTCGGCACAGCAGCAGCTGCTGGACGCCCGCGCCGGGCAGCAGGGCAGCACCGGACAGCCCGGCCAGCAGACACCCCGCGGGCGGGCGTGGGGCGCTGCCCCCGAGCCGCTGGCTGCCGGCACCCCGACCACCGACAGGTCCACGTCCTCCGGCGTGGACGTCCGCGTCTGACCAGGAGGACGCTCGATGACCACCATCCCGCCGATCGGCACCGTCGGTCAGCCCACCCAGGACGCCAGCTCCACCACCGACCGCGCCGACCAGATGGGCAAGGACACCTTCCTCAAGCTCCTGGTCGCGCAGATGAAGTACCAGGACCCCAGCAACCCGACCAGCAGCAGCGAGTTCATGGCGCAGACCGCGACCTTCACCCAGGTGGAGAAGCTCGAGGAGATCGCCTCGCAGAACGCCGAACTGCTCACCCTGCAGCGGTCGCTGAGCGCCGGCGCCCTGGTCGGCAAGCACGTCGCCTACACCGACGACACCGGGGTGACCGTCACCGGCGCGGTGTCCTCGGTCCTCGTGTCCGCGGGCTCGGAACCCCGCGCGATCGTCGGGGACAAGGCCGTCCCGCTGGGCCGGATCACCGAGATCACCGTCCCCGAGGTCGACACCCCCACGACCAGCACCCCGGCGAGCACGCCGCCGACCAGCACCACGCCGCCCACCAGCTGATCCCGGCGCCGTCCGCACGCGCACCACACCGATCACCGATCGCGAGGAGTCCTCCCCATGCTGCGTTCCATGTTCTCGGCCATCTCCGGCCTCAAGGCCCACCAGACGAAGCTCGACGTCGCGGGCAACAACATCGCCAACGTCAACACCGTGGGCTTCAAGAGCAGCACCACCGTCTTCGAGGACACGCTGTCCCAGGTGCTGCGCAACGGCTCCTCCCCCAACGGCGAGACCGCGGGCACCAACCCCGCGCAGGTCGGCCTGGGGGTCAAGGTCGCCGGCATCACCACCAACTTCGGCCAGGGCTCCACCCAGAACACCGGCCGCGCCAGCGACTTCATGATCAGCGGCGACGGCTTCTTCGTCACCAAGCAGGGCACCGAGAACCTCTACACCCGCGCCGGGTCCTTCGACACCGACGGCGTGGGCAACCTGGTCACCCCCGACGGCGCCAAGCTGCAGGGCTGGCTGGCCAACGCCAACGGCGTCATCAACGCCAACGCCGAGATCGAGGACCTGCGGATCCCCACGGGCCAGGTGCTCGCCCCGGTGGCCACCACCGGCTCGGCGATCAGCGGCAACCTGTCGGCCAGCGCGATCGCCGCCGACACCCCCGTGACCTCGCAGATCACGATGTACGACGACCTGGGCAACGCCCACGCGGTCAGCGTGACGATGCAGAAGACGGCGAACCCCAACCAGTGGCAGGTCACCTTCACCGACCCGACCGCCACGACCCCCCAGCTGGGCGCCGTCACCCTGCAGTTCTCCGACGGCAGCGCCGCGTTCCCGGACCCGGCCGACCCCACCAAGAACCTCCCGGCCGGGACGCTCGCCGCCCCCACGCCGGCCACGTACACCCTGCCCGCGCAGACCGCGAACTTCGCCGCCTGGACCAAGCCGGTGGCCGTCGACCTGTCCGCGCTGACGCAGTACGGCGGCAAGAGCGACGCCGCCGCCAAGGGCACCGCGCAGGGCGGCTCCGCCATGGGCGTGCTCCAGGGCTACTCGCTCAGCGGCGACGGCACCATCGTGGGCACGTACTCCAACGGCCTCAAGCAGCCGATCGGCAAGCTCGCGCTGGCCACCTTCACCAACCCCGGTGGCCTGGAGAAGGCCGGCAACAGCTCCTACCGGGCGGCCGGCAACTCCGGCAACCCGCTGATCGGGCAGGCCGGCACGGGCGGCCGCGGCAGCCTCACGGCCGGCGCGCTGGAGATGTCCAACGTCGACCTGGCCGAGGAGTTCACCGGCCTGATCGTCGCCCAGCGCGGCTTCCAGGCGAACAGCCGCGTGATCACGACCTCCGACGAGATCCTGCAGGACCTGGTCCAGCTCAAGCGCTGATGACCGGGCCGGGCGGTGCGGTCACCCCACCGGGGTGACCGCACCGCCCGCCTCAAGCACGCCGCACGACCTCCCGATGACACCAGTGCGACCGCGACGACGCCGGCACCGGCGGCCGCCGCCCCAGAACCCAGGAGCTCTCCCGTGATCCGTCTGACGCGCCTCAACGGCGAGCACTTCGTGCTCAACGCTGAGCTGATCCAGCGTGTGGAGGGCCATCCCGACACGGTGATCACGCTGCTCGACGACACGAAGTACGTCGTGACCGAGGGCGTCGACGCGGTCGTCGCCTCCGTCCTCCACTACCGGGCGGGCATCCAGGCCCTGGCCTTCACGATGGACCGCGGCGAGCACCGCCCGCAGGTCCCGACCACCACGGACGGCGCGACGTCGGACTCCTCCGTCGTCCCCTTCCCGACCCGCCAGGAGCGCTGACCCATGGACCCGGCCACTCTGATCGGCATCGCCGTGGCGATGGGCGCCATCCTGCTCACGATGATCCTCGAGGGCTCGTCCCCGATGGCGATCATCCTGATCCCGCCGCTGATCCTCGTCTTCGGTGGCACCTTCGGCGCGGCCGTCGGCGGCATCTCGATGTCCGACGTCAAGAAGATCGGCAACTGGTTCAAGATGGCGCTGATGCCGCCGGCCGTCGCATCGGTCAGCGAGCGCATCCAGATCCTGGTCAGCCTGGCGGAGAAGGCCCGCAAGGAGGGCCTGCTGGCCCTCGAGGCCGAGGTCAAGAAGATCGACGACCCCTTCCTCAAGAAGGGGCTGCAGATGAGCATCGACGGCACCGACCCCGAGGACCTGCGCGTCATCCTGGAGGGCGAGATCTCGGCGAAGAAGGCCGAGGACAAGACCGCCGCCAAGTTCTTCAACTCGATGGGCGGCTACGCGCCCACGATCGGCATCATCGGCACGGTCATCGGGCTCATCCACGTCATGGAGAACCTCTCCGACCCGGAGTCGATCGGCCCGCTGATCGCCAGCGCCTTCGTCGCGACCCTGTGGGGCGTGCTGTCGGCCAACGTCTTCTGGCTGCCCATGGGCGCCAAGATCACCCGCACCAGCGAGCTGCAGGCCGCCTCCATGGAGCTGCTGGTCGAGGGCATCGCGGAGATCCAGGCCGGTACCAGCCCGCGCACCGTCCGGGCGAAGCTGTCCGCCCTCGTCCCGCCCAGTGAGCAGCAGCGCGAGGCGGCATGAGCAAGAACGCCGTCAAGAGCGGGCACGGCGGGCACGGCAGCCGTCGGGCCAAGAAGCACGAGGAGGAGGAGCACGAGAACCACGAACGGTGGCTGGTGTCCTACGCCGACATGCTGACGCTGCTGTTCGCGCTGTTCGTCGTCCTCTACTCGATGAGCCAGGTGGACGTCACCAAGTTCACCGCGTTCTCGCAGGGCCTGCAGGAGGGCTTCGGCGCCCCGGTGTCGATCCTCAACGACGGTGCGGCCATCGACGCGCCCACCGACGACGACACCCCGCTGAAGCCGGTGCAGGTGGCCGAGGAGGCCGCCATCGACGGCACCCCGCAGACCGAGGCGGAGAAGAAGGCCGCCGAGCAGGTCGCTGCCCAGCAGGCGCAGCAGACCGCAGCCGAGGCCAAGGCGGCCTACGACCAGCTGGACCGAGCGCGCGACGGCCTTGCGGCGGCACTCGCCGCGGCCGGGCAGGCCGGTGCTGCGGAGTTCGTCATCGACGAGCGCGGCCTGGTCGTGCACGTGGTCTCCGACCCGGTCCTCTTCGCCCCGGAGTCCGCCGCGCTGCTGCCCGGCGGGGCCACCGTGCTGGACGCACTCGCCCCGACCCTGGCCGGCCTGCCCAACCTGATCCGGGTCGAGGGCCACGCGAACTCGCTGCCGGTCACCCGTGGTGGCCCCTGGCCCTCGAACTGGGAGCTGTCGGCGATCCGGGCGACCACGGTGCTCCGGCACCTCACCGAGACCGACGGCCTCGTCGAGGACCGGGTCTCCGCCGCCGGCTACGGCAGCACCCGGCCGCTGGTGCCCGACTCCGACCCCAGCTACGTGACCGTCAACCGGCGGGTCGACATCGTCGTCGCCTCCACCGCCTCGGCCGGCGCGAACGCCCAGCTCCCCAGCCTGGAGGCCGCCGCCCAGCAGGCCGCCGGCACCCCCGCACCGGCCGCGCCGGCGGCTCCCGCAGCCGTCGGGGCGAGCACGGGCAGCACCACCGACGACGCCGGTCACGGCACCACCGACACCGGTCACGGCACCACCGACTCCGAGGGAGGCCACGGATGAGCAAGAAGACGAAGGACGAGACGCCCGCGGACGAGGACGCGCCGAAGGGCGGGAAGAAGAAGCTGCTGATCATCGGGCTGGTGGCAGTGCTGGCCATCGGCGCGGCGGCCTACTTCTTCGTGTTCAGCGGTGGCGGCGAGGCCGAGGCCGAGCCCGCCCCCGAGCCCGGGTCGGTGCTGGTCGTCGACCCGGTGGCCATCAACCTGGCCGGCGGCAGCTACCTGAAGCTGGGCTTCGCGCTGCAGTTCACCGCCGAGCACGACGCCGGCGGCGAGCACGGGGCCAAGCCCGACGGCTCCCAGGCGATGGACATCGCGATCGCCCAGTTCTCCGGCGCCGCGCTCACCGACGTGCAGGCCAACCGCGAGGCGATGAAGGCCCACCTGCAGGAGGCGATCGTCGAGGCCTACCACCACGACGTCATGTCGATCTACTACACGGAGTACGTCACGCAGTAGCGGCGAGGCCCCACCTCGGCCCCCGCGCGAGAGGGCCGAGGCACACCACACCTGACGCTCCACCCCCAGCGCCCCCACCCGGGCGCTCCCGTACCAGCCGGTGCCGACTTCCGGCACCGGCTGGTCAGGGTCGTACCGGCCACCGCCGATGAGGACATGCGTGAGCCTGTCCGACACCGTGGCCGACGCCCCGAGCGCCGCCCCCCGGATCCCCGACGGGCAGGGCCGTGCCCGTCGCCGTGAGCCGCGCACCTACGACTTCCGTCGCCCGACGAAGCTGTCCCGCGAGCACGTCCGCATCCTGCAGATCGCGCAGGAGTCCTTCGCCCGCCAGGCGACCACCACCCTCACCTCGATGCTGCGCACCGGGGCCCGGATGGAGCTCGTCGGCATCGAGCAGTTCTCCTACGACGACTACGTGGCGACCCTGCCGTCGTCCTACTTCGTCGCCGTCTTCACCCTGGAGCCGCTGGCCGGCAAGGGCGTGCTCGCCTACCCGCTGGAGACGGCGATGGCGATCGTCGACCACATGCTCGGCGGCTCCGGTGAGGGCGACCAGCCCGTCCGGCCGATGACCGGCATGGAGAGCGCCATCACCGGCCACCTCCTCGACCGGCTGCTCGCCGAGCTGGGTGAGGCCTTCGCGCACATCACGCCGGTGCAGCCGGTCCTCGACGGTGTCGAGTACAACCCCCAGCTGGCCCAGGCCGCGGCGGGCTCGGAGACCGTCATGGTCGCCACCTACAGCCTGCGCATCGGCGAGCGCGAGCCCGAGGCCACCCTCGTCCTGCCGTTCTCCTCCTTCGCCGCCCCGCTGACCAACGCGGCGTCCCCGCAGCTGTCGGAGTCCGCGCGGCACAAGCGCCAGCGGGCCTTCGAGGCGCTGACCGAGCGACTGGGCGACGTCCCCGTCGACGTCAGCGTGCGGTTCAACCCGATCGTCGTCCCCTCCGGTGACCTGCTGTCGCTGGCCGAGGGCGACGTGCTGCTGCTGCGCCACACGCAGGACAGCCCCCTGGAGGTCACGACCAACGACGTGGTCTTCGCCCACGCCCTCCCGAGCAACCACCGGCGCCGTCTGGCCGCCGAGATCGTCCCCGACACCGGCACCGGCGAACAGGATCGACCATGACCACCGCCTTCACCACCCCGTCCGACTCCGACACCATCGCCGCCGCGGTCGCCGCCGCCGCCCAGGCCGCAGCGGCAGCCATGCCCGCCGAGCTGGACCTGCGCGCCGGGGAGACCGTCGCGGACCCCGAGTCCGTCCCGCTGCCGCCGGCCCCCGGCGCGGCCGTCACCGCGGCACTCGGCGGCGAGGTCAGCGGCGACATCGTGCTGGTGCTGTCGGAGGAGATCGTCAGCGCACTGACCAACTCCCCCGTCGGCGCGATGGACGTCGCGACCGCGCTGCGCCCGGCGCTCGAGGCCGCCGCCGCCGCACTGGGCAAGGTCCGGGTCGCCGCCGAGCGGGTCGAGGACGTCGTCCCCGCACTCGACGGCCTGCGCGACAAGGGCGTCTTCCTCGCCGTCCCGCTGCTGCAGGGCAGCGAGATCTGCGCGACCCTCGCCCTGCAGGTCACCCTCCCCCGCCCGCGCGAGCGGCGCGGCAGCCTGGACCTGCTGCGCAACGTGGCCATGGAGGTCACCGTCGAGATCGGCCGGACCCGGATGACGGTCTCCGAGCTGCTCTCGCTGCACCCCGGCGAGGTCATCGAGCTGGACCGCGCCGCCGGCGCACCGGCCGACCTGCTGGTCAACGGCACGCTCATCGCCCGCGGCGAGATCGTCGTGGTCGACGAGGACTTCGGCCTGCGGATCAGCGAGATCGTGACCGACTCGGGCGAGTACGGGACCTCGCGCGCATGACCTGGATGATCGTCCGCCTGGTGCTGTGCCTGGCCTTCATCGCCGTGGTCCTGCTCTACGCGAGCAAGCTGGCGAAGAAGCGCGGGCTCGGCGGCGGCACCGGCGTCATCGAGGTCGTCGCCCGCCAGCGGATGGGCCGCTCGAGCAGCGTCTCGGTGCTGCGCGTGGCCGGCCGGGTGCTGGTCGTCGGCTCGACCGAGGAGCAGGTCACCCTGCTGGCCGAGGTCGAGGACGAGGAGCTGCAGACCGCGCTGGCCGCCCAGCTCGCCCCCGCCGCCCCCACCGTGGACGGGGAGCAGGTGCCGCTCACCAAGCGCCTGTCCGCGCCCTCGGGCCCGGGGGCCCTGGCCGGCTCGGTGCTGGACAAGAGCACCTGGACGACGGTCGTGCAGGAGCTGCGCGAGCGGACGGTGCGGCACTGATGGCCACCACGCTGCGCATGCCGGCCGCCGGCCACCGGCTCCGCCGGTACGGGTGGCTGATGCCGCTGGTGATGCTCGCCGTCACCGGCGCGATGTTCCTGCTGGCCGGTCCCGCCCTGGCCGCGCCGGTCGCGCCGGTGGCGCCGACCGCACCGGTCGCCCCCGTGGTGGACGGCGGCGGGCTGGACATCTCGATCGGCGGGGACAGCCCCAGCAGCGCGGTGACCCTGATCCTGGCGATCACCGTGCTGTCGATCGCCCCGTCGGCGCTGCTGCTGGTGACCTCGTTCACCAAGATCCTCGTGGTGCTGGCGCTGACCCGCAACGCGCTGGGCCTGCCCACCTCGCCGCCGAACCAGGTGCTCACCGGGATCGCGCTGTTCCTGACCCTCTTCGTGATGGGCCCGGTGTTCAGCGACATCAACAAGGACGCCGTCCAGCCCTACCTGGACGGGCAGATGACCGCCTCCCAGGCCTACGACGTCGGGGAGAAGCCGCTGAAGAGCTTCCTGCTGGACAACACCCGCGACGACGAGCTCCAGCTGATGATCGGCCTGTCGGGTGAGGAGAAGCCGGCCGACGCGCAGTCGGTGAGCATGGTGACCCTGGTGCCGGCGTTCGTGCTGTCGGAGCTCAAGAGCGCCTTCATCATCGGCCTGGTCGTGTTCATCCCGTTCCTGGTGCTGGACATGCTGGTCAGCGCCGCGCTGATGGCGATGGGCATGATGATGGTCCCGCCCAGCGTCGTCTCCCTGCCCTTCAAGCTGCTGCTGTTCGTGGTGGTCGACGGGTGGTCGCTGATCGCGACGGCCCTCGTGGGGTCGTACTCGTGAGCGACGCCGACGTCACCGAGATCGCCACCCAGACGATGATCGTGGCGGCGAAGGTGGCCGCCCCGATCCTGCTGACCGCCCTGCTCGTGGGCTTCATGATCTCGCTGTTCCAGGCGGCGACGCAGATCCAGGAGCAGACCCTCTCCTTCGTGCCGAAGATGATCGCGGTGGCCATCGCGCTGCTGGTGACCGGCAACTGGGTGCTGTCGGAGCTGGTCTCCTTCACCCATCAGCTGTTCGCGTCACTGCCGCGGTTGCTCGGCAAGGGCTGAGGCCACGGTGGACCTGCAGGTCCCCTCGGCCACGCTGGCGGCGCTGCTGCTCGCCAGCGTGCGGGCCACCGGGTTCATCGTCATGGCCCCGCCGTTCAACTCCAGCAGCATCCCGGCCCCGGCCAAGGGCGCGCTGGCGCTGACGCTGTCCCTGGTCGCCTACCCGCACATCGTCGGCACGCTGCCGGCGATCAGCGCCGGCTTCCTCGTCGTCACGGTGATCACCGAGGCGGTGATCGGCGCGGCACTCGGCTTCATCGTCCAGGTGTTCTTCTCCGCCGTGCAGGTGGCCGGCGACCTCATCGACGTGACCGGCGGGTTCTCGCTGCAGCCGGCCTACGACCCGCTGTCGCTGAGCACCCACGGCGTCATCGGCCGGCTCCACTACCTGCTGGCGATCACCCTGATGTTCACCAGCGGCGCGCACCTGCTGCTGGTCCGCGGCTTCGTCACCTCCTACGAGGGGCTTCCCCTCGGCGGGGCGCTGCCGACCGAGCAGCTGGGGCACACCCTGCTGACGGCGTTCTCGATGATGTTCCTGGCCGCGATGCAGATCGCCGGGCCGCTGGTGGCGGTCCTGCTGCTGGCCGACGTGGCGCTGGCGCTGCTGTCCAAGGCCGCCCCGACGCTGAACATCTTCGCGCTCGGCTTCCCGGTCAAGATCACCATCACCCTCGCCCTGCTGGGGCTGACCTTCCCGCTGCTGCCCCCGGCACTGGACGGGCTCATGGACAACGCCCTCCGGGCGATCACCTCGCTGCGGAGCGGCTGACGTGCGCGACGACCCGAGAGGAGGTGACTGATGGCCCAGGACGGTCCGGGTGGGGAGAAGACAGAGAAGCCGACACCCGAGAAGCTCAAGAAGGCCCGCAAGGAAGGGCAGATCCCGCGCACCCAGGAGCTGGGCACCTGGCTGGGCACGGCGGCCGCGAGCGTCCTCGTGCCCGCCCTGGTGGGGAAGGCGTTCCACGAGGTCCAGGTGCTCTTCATCCAGATCGGCTCCGTCACCCGGAACCCCGAGACGGCAGCGGTCACCGCACTGCTCGGCCAGGCGCTGGACGCCTTCCTGGTGACCGTGCTGCCCATGGCGCTGGGGATGATGCTGGTCGGCACCCTGTCCTCGGCGGCCCAGGGCGGGGTCACGTTCGCCACGAAGAGCATGAAGCCGACGCTGAAGAAGCTGAACCCCTTCCCCGGCATCAAGCGCATGTTCGGCACGCAGGGGGCGTGGGAGGCAGCCAAGGCGCTGATCAAGACCATCGCGCTGGGCGTCGTGATCGTCGTCACCTCCGACAAGGCGCAGGAGCTCGTCTCGGCCTCCGGCGCGCTGCCGCTGTCGGAGGTCGCGCGCACGTTCTCCGAGTCCGCCGTGCTGATGTTCCGGGTGGTGGCCATCACCGGCCTGGCCATCGCGATCGCCGACTACGTCGTCGTCCGCAAGAAGATGATGAAGAAGCTCAAGATGAGCCACACCGAGATCAAGCAGGAGCACAAGCAGGCCGAGGGCGACCCGCACGTGAAGGCCCAGCGCCGCGCGACCCAGATGGCGATGTCGCGCAACCGGATGATGTCCGAGGTCGCCGACGCCGACGTCCTGCTGGTCAACCCCACCCACGTCGCGGTGGCGATCAAGTACGACCCGATGAAGGGAGCCCCCCGGATCGTCGCCAAGGGCGCCGGCGAGGTGGCCGCCAAGCTGCGCGCCCGCGCCGAGGAGTGCCGGGTGCCGATGGTGCAGGACATCCCCCTCGCCCGGGCGCTGCACGGCTCCTGCGAGATCGGCCAGGAGGTGCCGGCGCAGCTGTTCACCGCCGTCGCCCGGGTGCTGGCCTTCGTGATGCACCTGTCGGCCAAGGGCGTCCGCGGCGGCATGCACCGGCCCGGCTTCGAGGCCCCCGACCTGGTCGACCTGCCCAAGGCCGGCCGCCGCCGCTGACCCTCCGGCCCCACCCGCCCCGCCCACACCCTCCCGCTGCGTCGCCGGGGGCGGTTGTGACCAGCGGGGCCAGCGGGCTGCCCGCGCACGGCCGCGCGGTACGGACCGTTCCCACGGCTGCCGAGAAGGTCCCTGAGGAGCGCACCGGCGCACCACCTCCGCACCGGTTCGCCATCCGCACAGGAACGAGGTCTCGTGGGCAAGCTGACCAAGGCAGCCGTCCCCGTCGGCGTCGTGTCGATCGTGCTCATGCTCGTCGTCCCGCTGCCGGCCGCCGTGCTGGACCTGCTGCTCGGCTTCAACATCGCCGCGTCGCTGCTGATCCTGCTGGTGTCGATGAACATCCGGCGGCCGCTGGACTTCGCGATCTTCCCGTCGCTGGTGCTCATCGCGACCTTGCTGCGGCTGGCGCTGAACGTCTCCTCCACCCGCCTGGTGCTCAGCGACGGCTACGCCGGCAAGGTCATCGAGGCCTTCGGTCACTTCGTGATCGGCGGCTCGCTGATCGTCGGACTGGTCATCTTCATCATCCTGACGATCATCCAGTTCGTCGTCATCACCAACGGTGCCGGCCGCGTCGCCGAGGTCGGGGCCCGCTTCACCCTCGACGCGATGCCCGGCAAGCAGATGGCCATCGACGCCGACCTCAACGCCGGCCTGATCAACGAGGCGCAGGCGCGCCGGCGGCGCACCGAGGTCACTGCCGAGGCCGACTTCTACGGCTCGATGGACGGTGCCAGCAAGTTCGTCAAGGGCGACGCCATCGCCGCCATCATCGTGACCCTGATCAACCTGATCGGCGGCTTCGCGATCGGGGTCATGCAGAAGGGCATGTCCCCCGGCGAGGCGGTCTCCACCTACTCCCTGCTCAGCGTCGGCGACGGTCTGGTCTCCCAGATCCCCGCGCTGCTGATCTCCACCGCGACCGGCCTCATCGTCACCCGCTCGGCCGCCCAGGGCGACATGGGCAGCGACCTGCTCGCCCAGCTGGGCCGCAACAAGCAGCCGGTGCGCATCGCCGGCATCGCCTCGATCGCGCTGTGCCTGATCCCAGGCCTGCCGAAGCTGCCGTTCCTGCTCATCGGCGGGCTCTTCCTCCTCGCCGCCAGCCGGCTCACCGAGAAGCCGGACGTCGACGAGGACGAGGCGCCCAAGGGCGAGCTCGAGGCCGCCGAGGCGCAGCCGGACTCCCCCGAGGCCATCGCCGACCGGATGCGGGTCGACCCGCTGGAGCTCGAGGTCGCCTTCGACCTCGTCGAGCTGGTCGACACCGCCCGGGGCGGCGACCTGCTGGACCGGGTGAAGGCGCTGCGCCGCAAGGTCGCGATGGAGACCGGCCTGGTCATCCCGCTGGTCCGCACCCGCGACAACCTGGACCTGCCCGCCTCGCAGTACGTCATCTGGCTCAACGGCGTCCCGGCGGCCAAGGGCTCCTCGCCCGCCGGCACCGTGCTCGCCATCGGCGACCACCTCGACGGGCTGCCCGGCAAGGCCACCCGCGAGCCGGTCTTCGGACTGGCCGCCAAGTGGGTGCCCGCCGAGCTGCAGCGGCAGGCCGAGATGGCCGGCGCCACGGTGGTCGACCGCTCCTCGGTCATCACCACGCACCTGGCCGAGGTCGTGCGGCAGAACGCCTCCGCGCTGCTGGGCCGCGAGGACGTCAAGGTGCTGGTGGAGATGGTCCGCCGCTCGCACCCCGCCGTCGTCGACGAGCTCACCCCCGCGCTGCTCAGCCTCGGCCAGGTGCAGCAGGTGCTGCAGGCGCTGCTGGACGAGGGCGTCTCCATCCGCGACCTGGTGCGCATCTTCGAGGCACTGTCGCTGCGCGCCAAGGTCTCCACCGACCTCGACGGACTGGTCGAGGCCGTGCGCACCGCGCTCGGCGCGGCGATCAGCCACCCCTACGTCACCGACGACGAGCGACTGCACGTCATCACGCTGGACCCCTCGTTCGAGCAGCGGCTCCTGGAGTCGGTGCGGCAGACCGAGGGCGGGCAGGTGCTGGCGCTCGACGGCCACACCGTCGACGTCCTGGTCCGCGGCGCCACCGACCTCCTCGAGGACGCCGAGCGGCTGAACCTCTCCCCCGTGCTGGTCTGCTCCCCGCAGATCCGCGCCGCACTGTCCCGCCTGGTCCGCCAGGTCCTGCCCCGGCTGACGGTCATCTCCTACAACGAGGTGTCCCGCACAGCACAGATCGAGTCCCTGGGAGTGGTGAGCGGTGCCTACGCAGTCCGTTGAGGCCGCCACGCGTGACGAGGCCATCGCCGCCGCGCGTGAGCAGTACGGGTCCTCGGCCCGCGTCGTCGGGGTCCGCCGCATCCGCTCCGGCGGGATGTTCGGGTTCTTCACCAACGAGCGGTTCATCGCCGAGGTGGAGGTCCCCAAGGCCGCCGCCGCCCCGCGCGTCCCGGCCGACGACGCCCGCCCGGCCGCCGCGCCGGCGCCGTCCCTGGACGACCGGATGGCCGAGCTCGCCGACCTGCTGGGCTCGGTGTCCCCGAAAGCACCCGACGTCGCGCTGTACGACCGCGCCGGCAGCGCCGCGGCCGACCCCGCCCGCCGTCCGGTGACCGCCCGTGCGCTGGCGGCCGACCGGGTCGCCGCCGACCGGGTCGCCGCCCCGGCCCGGGTGACCGCCGGCCGCACCGCGACCCCCGAGTGGGTCGAGGAGTGGATCGACGAGCCTGCGCCCGCCCGGTCCGCCGTCCGCTCGCCCGGCCGCGCCGCCACCGCCCCGGCCGCCGGCCGGCGCACCGAGGCCAAGCCGTTCGCCCCGGCCAAGGCCACGCTGATGCTGTCGGCGGAGGAGCTGCAGGCCCAGCGCCCGGTGGCCGAGCCCGCCGTCGAGGAGTCCGTGCGCCCCTCCCCGTTCGCCGCCGCGCTGACCCGGATGGTGGCCTCCAGCCCCGTCCAGGCCGCCGCCGAGGAGGCCGCGGAGACCGCCGCCGCCGCCGCTGCTGCCGAGGAGGCTGCTGCGGCCGAGACGGCTGCCGCTGAGGCCGCTGCGGCCGACGCCGCCCGCACCGCTGCCGCCCGGATCGAGGCGGCCGCCGCCGAGGTCACGCGCCAGCGGGTCCAGGCCGCCGCGGCCGAGTCCGCCCGCGTCGAGGCCGCCCGCACCGAGGCGGCGCGCACGCGTGCCGCAGCCGAGGCCGCCGCTGCGGCCGCCGTCGCGGCGGAGGCCGCACAGGTGCAGGCCGAGGCCGAGGAGGCGGCTCGCATCGAGGCCGCCCGCATTGAGGCTGCCCGGGTCGAGGCTGCCCGCATCGAGGCCGAGCGGGCTGAGGCGGCCCGCATCGAGGCTGCCCGGGTCGAGGCGGCTCGCATCGAGGCTGCCCGCATGGAGGCTGCTCGCATCGAGGCCGAGCAAGCCGAGGCAGAGCGCCTCGAGGCTGCCCGCATCGAGGCAGTCCGCGCCGAGGCTGCCCGGGTCGAGGCCGAGCGGCTCGAGGCTGCCCGGGTCGAGGCCGCCCGGGTCGAGGCCGAGCGGGCCGAGGCCGCCCGGCTGCGGGCCGAGGCCGAGGCCGCCGCGGAGGCCGCTGCCGAGGCGGTCCGTCGTCAGGCGGAGGCTGCCGAGGAGGCGGCCCGTCGCCAGGCGGTGGCGGAGGCCGCCGAGGCCGCCCGCCGTCAGGCAGAGGAGGCCGAGGCGGCTCGCGCCGAGGCCGCTCGTCTCGAGGCGGCCCGGATCGAGGCCGCTCGGCTCCAGGCCGAGGCCGAGGCGGAGGTCGCTCGTCTCGAGGCCGCTCGCGTCGAGGCCGCTCGCGTCGAGGCCGTCCGGGTCGAGGCCGCTCGGCTGCAGGCCGAGGCGGAGGCCGCCGAGGCCGTCCGCGTCGAGGCCGCCCGTCTCGAGGCTGCTCGTCTCGAGGCCGCTCGCGTCGAGGCCGCTCGCGTCGAGGCCGTCCGGGCCGAGGCCGCCCGGCTGCAGGCCGAGGCCGAGGCCGCCGAGATCGCCCGCGTGGAGGCCGCCCGTCTGGAGCTCGCCGCGGGGGTGCAGGCCGAGCTGCCGGCGCTGTCGATGGTCGAGTCGGTGCGGAACGCCGACGAGGAGCTCGCCGACCTGCTCGAGGAGGTCCTGGCGGCCAACGGCTCCGGCCGTGGGCGGCACCGCTTCCCCGACGTCAGCGCCGACGACCGCGTGCGCGACGTCCCCCAGCCGTGGGCCTACGAGTCCACCGAGCCCAGCGCCTACGACACCGGGTCCCACCGGGTCGACGCCCTCCGCGGCACGGCGTACGCCAGCGACGCCCGGATCGCCCAGCGGGCCGCCCAGGCCGCCGCTGCCCAGAGCATGGTCGTGGACGCCGTCCTCGTCGACGAGTCCCCGATCCAGGAGGTCCGCCACATGGAGCACCGTCCGACGGAGGCCCAGGCGCAGCACGTCGCCGTCCCGGTGACGCTGGCCCGCACCGCCAGCGACCCCGCACCGCTGCCCATGGACGCCACCCGGATGATGCCGGCGCTGTCGCTCACCCCGCCGCGCGCCCTCGGCAGCAGCAGCAGCGGCGCCGGCTCCCGGCCCGGTCTGCCGCCGGTGCGCCGCGGCCGCCCGCCGGTGCCCGCGTCCCGGCCGACGGCGATGCGCCCGCAGGTGTCGCCCGCGGTGTCCTCGCCGACCCTGCCGTCGATCGGTGCGCCGTCGTTCGGTGCTGCGCCGTTCGGTGCGCTGACCTCCGCCGGTGAGACCGGCGACCGGCTGGCCACCGTCCACCACCTGGTCCCGGCGCCGTCCAGCGCGCTGGCCCCCTTCGCGATGACCGGTTCCGAGGAGCTCGAGCTGCGGCTGCTCACCCTCGGCGTCCCCGACGTCATGCTCGGCCCGGACTTCTCCGCCGATGCCGCCACCCGCGGCGTCTACGCGGCCCTGACCCGGACGCTGACCGAGCACCTGCCCGCCGCCCCGTACGTGGTGGCCGAGCCCGGCGACGTGATCATGGTCGTGGGCCCGGGCGCGGAGACCTTCGCCGCGGCCCGGTCGCTGGCGCTGTCGCTGCGACTGGAGCCCGAGGACGTGCAGTGGGCCGCCTCCGGCGCGCTGGCCGGCCTGGCCCCGGCCCCGAGCCGGATCACCTCGCTGGAGACCGCGCTCGAGCGCCGCCGCACCGCCACGACCGACACCGTGACGATCGTGGCCGTCGACGCCCCGCTGCGGACCTCCGGCGGGCCGTGGATGGAGCACATGCTCTCGGTGTGGGACCCGGCCACCGTGTGGGCGGTCATGGACTCCACCCGCAAGCCCGAGGACCTCGTCCCGTGGCTGGACGCGCTGCCCCGCGTCGACGCCGTCATCGTCTCCGACACCGACGCCACCGCCGACCCGGCCGCCGTGCTCGGTCACGTCGACGTCCCGGTCGCGCTGGTCGACGGCACCCGGGCCACCGCGCACCGCTGGGCCTCGCTGCTGTGCGAGCGGCTGGAGGAGATGGACGCATGATCAGCCCGTTCCGGTGGGACGTCGTGGTGACCGGCTTCGTGCTGGCCGTCCCGGTCTTCTTGCTGGCGCTGCGCGGGGAGTTCACCGCCGAGGACGTCCTCACCCGGCTGCTGTGGTGCCTCGGCGCCGGCTGGGCGGTGGTCTCCCTGGTCCGCTGGGCGAGCACCCCGCCGCCCCCGGTCAAGCCCGCCAAGCGGTCCGCGAGGCCCGCCGAGGCCCCCGCCGACGGCGAACCCGCCCCCACCGCCTGACCCAGCGCCCGGCCGACCCGGCCAGACCTGCGTGACGGTGTGCGCTCCGGCGGGGTGATCGGCATCGGAACTCTGCGTCAACGCACTCCGTCGGCCGTCGTCCACAGGTCCGCCGGGCGGCGGGCGCTGTGGTGGCCGCTCTGCGCCAGGCTGTCGGAGTGGCGTGGGACGTGACCGCCCTCATCGGCGAGCGGGGCTGGACGACCCGCAGCGAGCTCGTCGGCCGGGTGGACCGCGGGTCCGTCGACGCCTGGGTGGCCGCCGGCCGACTGGTCAGGCTGCAACCGGGCGTCTACGCACTCCCCGCCGCGGCGGCGGACTGGCGCACCCGCATGGACGCCGTCGCCCTGACCCGTCGCGGCATCGTCAGTCACCGCTCCGCTCTCGCACTGTGGGAGCTCATCCCGGTTCCCGAAGGTCCCGTCCACCTGACGGTCGACACCGCCCGCAGCGCTCGCGGCTCGGCCGGGGTCGTCCTGCACCGGGCACCGGACGTCGACGAGATCACCCGGCGCGTCCGGGGCATCCCGGTGGCCTGCGTGGAGCGAGCGGTCGTGGACACCTGGCCGACGGACCCCGTGCTGGTCCGCTCGGCGGCGATCGAAGCAGTCCGGGCGCGGCTGTGCACACCAGCTCACCTGGAGCACGAACTGGCGCGGCGCCCGCGGTTGCCGGGACGCCGCGACCTCGCCGCACTCGTCGGCCTGCTCGCCGACGGGTGCCGCAGCGAACTGGAGATCTGGGGCTGCCTGCAGGTCCTGCGCGGACCGGGCATGCCCACCTTCGTGCAGCAGCGCGAGGTCGTGGTCCGCGGCGAGCGGTTCATCCTCGACGCCGCGTACGACGACGTCCGGCTCGCGGTGGAGATGGACGGTGCGGCTTGGCACGGCTCGCGCCGGCAGCGGGAGTCCGACATCCGCCGGGACGCCCTGCTCGCGGGCATCGGCTGGCTGACGCTCCGGTTCGACCACTCCCGGATGACCACCGACCCGGCCGACTGCCGGCGTGACCTGCTCGCCGTGCATGCGGCCCGGCGGGCGCTGTTCGGTGTGCGTTGAGGCGGGGTCCCCGGCGTGGGGCCCCCGCCTCAGCGCACACGGTGGGTCAGAGGGGCAGGTCCTCGAGCATCTCGGTGACCAGGGCGGCGATCGGGGAGCGCTCGGAGCGGGTCAGGGTGACGTGGGCGAACAGCGGGTGGCCCTTCAGCGCCTCGATCACCGCGGTCACGCCGTCGTGGCGGCCGACGCGGAGGTTGTCGCGCTGGGCCACGTCGTGGGTGAGCACGACGCGGGAGTTGGTGCCCAGCCGCGACAGCACGGTGAGCAGCACGCCACGCTCCAGCGACTGGGCCTCGTCGACGATCACGAAGGAGTCGTGCAGCGACCGGCCGCGGATGTGGGTCAGCGGCAGCACCTCGATGAGCCCGCGGGCCACGATCTCGTCCAGCACGGCGGCGGAGACCAGCGCACCGAGGGTGTCGAAGACGGCCTGCGCCCAGGGCGCCATCTTCTCGTCGCCACCGCCGGGCAGGTACCCGAGCTCCTGGCCACCGACGGCGTACAGCGGCCGGAAGATCACGACCTTCTTGTGCGCCCGGCGCTCCATCACCGACTCCAGCCCGGCGCACAGCGCGAGCGCGGACTTGCCGGTGCCGGCGCGCCCGCCCATCGACACGATGCCGATCTCGGGGTCCATCAGCAGGTCCAGGGCGATCCGCTGCTCGGCCGAGCGGCCGTGCAGCCCGAAGGCGTCGCGGTCACCGCGCACCAGGCGCACGGACTTGTCCGGGGCCACCCGGCCAAGCGCCGACCCTCGGCCGCTCATCAGCACCAGCCCGGTGTGGGTGGGCAGCTCGGCGGCGGCCGGGACGTCCGCCGTCCCGTGCTCGTACAGGGCCTGGATCTCCTCCTCCTCGAGCGCCAGTTCGGCCATCCCGGTCCAGCCGGCGTCGACGGCGCCCAGCGCCCGGTACTCGTCGGTCTCCAGCCCCAGGGCGGCGGCCTTGACCCGCAACGGCACGTCCTTGGTGACCAGGCAGACGTCCTTGCCGTCGGCGCGCAGGTTCAGCGCGACGACCATGATCCGGCTGTCGTTGCTGTCGTTGCGGAAACCGGCGGGCAGCACCGAGGCGTCGCTGTGGTTGAGCTCGACGTGCAGCGTGCTGCCGGCGTCACCGACCGGGACGGGTGCGTCGAGGCGGCCGTGCTGGACCCGCAGGTCGTCGAGCGCGCGCAGCGTCTGGCGGGCGAACCACCCGAGTTCGGGGTGGTCGCGCTTGGCCTCCAGCTCGCTGATGACCACCAGGGGCAGCACCACGTCGTGCCCCTCGAAGCGCAGCAGCGCGCCCGGGTCGGAGAGCAGGACGGAGGTGTCGAGGACGAACGTGCGGCGCGTGGTCACGAATCGGCTCCCGTGGGGCGCACAGCGCGCCCCGGCTCGAAGGCGGCCGGGTCCCGGCGCTGGGGCCGGGACGCGGCCCCCTTGGCTGACGTACGACGTCGCACCAACCGGGCCTCCCGTGGACGACGAGGTGAGCTCGTCCTCCATCCCGGACGCTAGGCGTTCCCACCGACAGGAACACCCCCGGGACACGCCAACGGGTGACGTGTGGGCCTCAGTTCGTCAGCTGGACTCCTGCCGGAAACGTCGGACGCCGAACCACCAGCCGGCCACGCCCATCGCCACGGTCAGCGCGGCGCCCCACCACGCGGTCGAGCTGCCGTAGTCGCCGTCGAAGAACGACCGGGTGCCCTCGACGACGTGCTTGAGCGGGTTGACGTCGCTGACCGCCTGCAGCCAGCCCGGCGCGAGCGTCATCGGCAGCAGGATCCCCGACAGCAGCAGGACGGGCAGGACGACGGCGTTGAGCAGCGGGGCGAAGGCGTCCTCGCTCTTCAGCGTGAGCGCCAGCGCGTAGGAGACCGACGCGAACGCCGCCCCCAGCAGGCCGATGACCACCAGCGTCAGGACGACGCCGACCAGCGGCGCCCGCAGTCCGAGCGGGATCGCGACCAGCACCAGCAGCGTGCCCTGCACCAGCAGGACGACGACGTCGCGGAGCACCCGCCCCAGCAGCAGCGCGGTGCGGCTGGCCGGGGTGACCCGCTGGCTCTCGATGACCCCGGCCCGGTACTCGGCGATCAGCCCGAACCCGACGAAGAGGGCACCGAAGATGCCCAGCTGCACCAGGATCCCGGGCACGAACACCTGGTAGGCGTTGGCGGCGCCCAGCTGCCCGGACAGCGGCTCGAGCAGCGGGCCGAACAGCAGGATGTAGAGGACCGGCTGCATCAGGCTGATGACCAGCCAGGCCGGGTTGCGCAGCGACATCCGCATGGCCCGGGCGAACACGGTGTAGGTGTCGCGGGCCAGGTTGCTGGTGGCCAGCTGGCCGGTGGCCGAGGCCGTGGCCGTCGTCGTGGTCCTGGGCGTGGTCATCGGGCGGTCTCCAGTGGGGCGGCGGGGCGGGCGGGCGCGGACTCCTCGCGCAGGGACCGGCCGGTGAGGCCGAGGAAGACGTCGTCCAGGCTGGGCCGGCGGCTCTCGATGCCGGCGACCGCGACCCCGGCGGCGTCCAGCTCGCGCACCAGCGCGACCAGCGCGGCGCCGCCGTGCGGGGCCCGGCCGACCACCCGGGTGTCGGTGACCTGCGGCGTCTCCGCGCCCGGCAGTGCGGCCATCAGCGCGGCGACCTGGGCGGCCTGCCCGGCGTGCTCGACGGTCACGGTCAGCACGTCACCGCCGACGTCGGACTTCAGCTCGTCCGGCGTGCCACTGGCGACGATGCGGCCGGCGTCGATGACCAGGATCCGGTCGCAGAGCGCGTCGGCCTCGTCGAGGTAGTGGGTGGTGAGGAAGACCGTCGTCCCGCGCTCCTCGCGCAGCCCGCGGATGTGCTGCCACAGGTTGGCCCGGGCCTGCGGGTCGAGCCCGGTGGTGGGCTCGTCGAGGAAGACCAGGCCCGGCACGTGCACCAGGCCCAGCGCGATGTCCAGCCGCCGTCGCTGACCGCCGGACATCGTCTTGGGCTGGCGCTCCCACAGTCCGTCGAGGTCCAGGTCGCGGAACAGCTGCTTGCCGCGCTCGGTGGCCTCGGCGGTGCTGATGCCGTAGAGCCGCGCGTGGTCGACGACCTCCTCACCGGCCCTGGCCTCCGGGGCGGTCGAGCCGCTCTGGGAGACGTAGCCGATCCGGCGGCGCACCCCGACCGGGTCGCTGATCAGGTCGCAGCCGGCCACCGTGGCCGTGCCCGAGGTGGGCGCCAGCAGCGTGGTGAGCATCCGCAGCGTGGTGGTCTTGCCGGCGCCGTTGGGCCCCAGGAAGCCGACGATCTCCCCCGCGTCGACGTCGAGGTCCACCCCGGCGACGGCGTGCACCTCCTGCTTCTTCTTGCGGAAGGTGCGGGCCAGGCCGCGGGCGTGGATCACGCCGCGCAGTGTGGACCCGGGCACCGACAGGAGTCGACCACTTTCACCCCCGGCGCAGCGACACCAGTCCCCAGGCCACCGGCACCAGCAGCACCGGCCACATCAGCGACCAGTTGCCGACCCACACCAGGCCGACGACCAGGAAGACCAGCAGCCAGGCCGCCGTCCAGAGCCCGAGGGCGCGCCGCTCCCCCGGCGTCCCGCGCGTCACCCGGCGGCGAGCTCGGCGGTGACCACCGCCGGGGTCAGCGGCTCGTCGAGCAGCCGCAGGAACCGGTCGGCCACCGGCTGGCCGGCCGGCCGCGCGGCCAGCCACCCGGCGAGCAGGTCGTAGCCCTCCACGTAGGTGGAGATGTAGGCCCGCCACAGCGGGTCGGTGAGGAAGCGCAGCTGCTGCACGGCCCGGTCGTGGCTGACCAGACCCCAGCGCTGCAGGTGGGCGATGACGACGTCAGGGTCGGCCCTGCGGTCGTGCAGCAGGATCGCGGCGTCCTGGCGCACGCGGTTCAGCGGCGCCGCGGCCGCCGCGACCCGCTCGGCCAGGTGCCCGTCGAAGCGCAGGCCCAGGTCACCGAGCACCTCCGCGGCCCACGGGCCCCAGCCCTCGCCGATCGCGGCCTCGACGCCGAGGTCGGCGAGCCCCTCGGCCATCAGGCACTCGGGGGTGTTGACCAGGAAGACGGTGTGCTCGAGGTGGTGCTGGCGCTCGACCAGCCCCATCTCCTTACGGCAGTGCTCGGTGTGGTGACCGGGGTAGGCCTCGTGCGCGACCAGGTGCGGCAGCTGGCTGAGCCGGTGCGGCAGGTCGGCGTTGATCGCCACCCGCGAGTGGTAGTCGCCCTCGTAGTAGTTGAAGCCCGACCACGGCTTGTCGGTGACCACCTCGTAGGTCACCGTCTCGACCTCGGGCAGGCCGTACTGGCCGCGCACCCGGTCGCGCAGCGCCGAGGACAGCGCGTGCACCGCCGTCTCCAGCTTCGCCGGCGGGCACTCCTCGCGCCGGCGGTGCACCGCGTACCGCTCCGACAGGGTGCCGCCACCGGGCAGCAGCTGCTCCAGCGCGGCGTGCGCGGCGGCGTACTCGGCCTCGTCGCCCAGGGTGACCTGGACCTGGAAGTAGGCCTCGACCTCGTCGATGAAGCCCACCGGCTCACCGCCCAGCTTGCGGGCCGAGCACTCCAGGCCGGTCAGCTGTCCGCGCAGGAACGCCGTCCGGCCGGTCGGGAGCGCCGCGGAGTCGAGCTCGGCCAGCAGACCGCGGGCCTGGTCGCGCAGCTGCGGCGCGGTCGGCGCCGGCTCGTCGGCCACCTGGGCCCGCAGTCGCGGGTCACCGGTGTAGGCGTCGACGAAACCGGGCTCGAGCCGGTCGAAGCGCAGCCCCAGCCGCACGTACTCCAAGGGGACGTCGACCGCTCCGGCTGCCATGCCAGCAGTCTCCCAGCCGGTTGCGCCGGGCAAGGAGCGGGTGGCTCAGCTGCCGAAGCGGCGGTGCCGGGCGGCGTAGGCCCGCAGCGCACGCAGGAAGTCCACCCGGCGGAACTCCGGCCAGTAGACGTCGGTGAAGTAGAACTCCGAGTGCGCCGTCTGCCAGGTGAGGAAGCCCGACAGCCGCTGCTCGCCGCTGGTGCGGATCACCAGGTCCGGGTCGGGCTGCCCGCGGGTGTAGAGGTGCTCGGCGATGTGGTCGGCGTCCAGCACCTCGACCAGCTCGGCCAGCGTCGTCCCGCGCTCGGCGTGCTCGGCCAACAGCGACCGGACGGCGTCGGCGATCTCCCGCCGCCCGCCGTAGCCGACCGCCAGGTTGACCGTGGCCCCGGGCCGGTCGCGGGTGTCGTGCTCGGCCTGGGTCAGGACGGCGACGGTCTCGTCGGGCAGCAGCTCGAGCGCGCCCACCGCCCGCAGGTGCCAGCGCCGGGCCGAACCGGCGAGGTCCTGCGCGACGCCCTCGATGATCCGCAGCAGCGGGGTGAGCTCGGGCTCGGGCCGGGTGAGGTTGTCGGTGGAGAGCAGGAAGAGGGTGACCACCTCGACGGAGGCCTCGTCGCACCAGGTGAGCAGGTCGGCGATCTTGTCCGCACCGCGCCGGTGGCCCTCGCTGACGTCCTCCAGGCCGATGGCCTTGGCCCAGCGCCGGTTGCCGTCGATGATCACGCCCACGTGCCGCGGCGTGTCGGCACCCACCAGACCGCGGGCCAGCCGGTGCTCGTAGACGACCGTCAGCGCGTCCCGGATCCCCGCGCGCAACCCCACACCGCCACAGTAGGTCCCCGCCGTCCCGGCCGTCGTCGGCGGCCCGGCCCGGCCCCCGGCCACCTCACAGCGCACCCGGGATGACGGGAGCCCCCGGGCTCCCTAACCTCGGGTCATGACCTCCTCCTCAGACCGCGGGGACGACGTCCGGGTGACTGCCGACGGCGCCGAGCTCCAGGCGCCCGTCGGTCAGGCCCTGACCGCTGTCCGCGAGGAGGGTGAGCAGGTCGAGGCCGTCACCCACCAGGGCCAGTACCTGCTCACCGACTACGGCGACGCCGACTACGACCACCCCGACACCCGGCCGCGGATGCGCGGGTGGCTGCACCTGTTCGCCTTCTTCGGCGCGATCGTCGCCGGGGCCGTGCTCATCCCCCTCGCCTTCGCCCAGGGCGCGCGCGCCGGCTGGCCGGTGAGCCTCTACTGCCTGACCATCCTCGGGCTGTTCGGGGTCAGCGCGGCCTACCACCGGCGCCGGTGGTCACCGCGCGGCTGGAAGCTCATGAAGCGCGCCGACCACTCGATGATCTTCCTGTTCATCGCCGGCACCTACACGCCGTTCGCCTTCCTGGCCGTGCCCGAGCCCACCGGCTGGTGGCTGCTGGCCGGCGTCTGGACCGGTGCCGCCCTCGGCATCGCGCTGAAGGTGGTCTGGCCGCACGCCCCCCGCTGGCTCGGGGTGCCGATCTACCTCGGCCTGGGCTGGGCGGCGGTGTTCGTGCTCGTCGACATCGTGCGGCTGGTGGGCGTCACGGCGATGGTGCTGCTGGCCATCGGTGGCGTGCTCTACAGCATCGGGGCGGTGGCCTACGCGGCCAAGCGGCCCAACCCGTGGCCGGGGACCTTCGGCTACCACGAGGTGTTCCACGCGATGACCATCGTGGCCGCCACCTGCCACTACATCGCCGTCTACTTCACGATCTACAACTCGCCGTTCGTCTGAGGGGCCCTTCCTCAGGTGAAGGGCGGGCGGTGGTCGAGCCTGAGCGACGCGCGGCCGGCCAGCCGCCAGGCGCGGGCGACGACGTCCCGGTCGGACTCGGTGACCAGGTTGCCCATCACCCGCAGCGCCACGGTCATCAGCACCTTCGACCGCATGCCCACCGGGCCGGCCGCCGGCAGCAGCCGGGGCACGGTGAGCAGCCCGGCCAGCCGGCGGGCGATGGAGAACGCCTCGCCGTAGTGCCGGCGCAGGGCCGCGGGCCACGCCTGGGACCAGTCGTCCTCGCCGAACAGCCCGACCACCGAGCGGCCGGTCTCCAGGCCGTAGTCGATGCCCTCGCCGTTGAGCGGGTTGACGCAGCCGGCGGCGTCACCGACCAGGGCCCAGTTGCGCCCGGCCACGCCGGACACCGCACCGCCCATGGGCAGCAGGGCGCTGGCCGGGGCCCGCACCGCGCCCTCGATCTGCCACTCCTCGCGCCGCTGGTCGGTGTAGAGCTCCAGCAGGCTGCGCAGCCGCACCTCGGCGGGGCGCTTGTCGGTGGCCAGCGTGCCGACCCCGACGTTCACCTCGCCGGCCGCCGCACCCAGCGGGAACACCCAGCCGTAGCCCGACAGCAGCTCGCCCTCGGCGCCCCGCAGCTCCAGGTGGGAGGAGATCCACTCGTCGTCGCTGCGGCCGCTGGTCACGTAGCCGCGGGCGGCGACGCCGTAGGCGGTGTCCTGGTGCCACTCGCGGCCGAGCACCCGGCCCAGCGGGGAGCGGACGCCGTCGGCCACGACCAGCCGGCGGCAGCGGACGGTGGTCCTGGAGTCGTCGGGACGGCGGAACACGACCGCGGACACCCGGTCCCCGTCGCGTTCGACGTCCACGGCCCGGGCGCCCTCCAGCGGGGTGGCGCCGGAGTCCAGGGCGACCTGCCGGATGCGGGCGTCGAGCTCCATCCGGGGCACGGCACCGCCGTGGTCGGGCAGCGCACCGCCGGGCCAGGGCAGCAGCAGCTCCTGGCCGAAGCCGGCCGCCCGCAGCCCCCGGTTGCGGCCGTGCCCGCGCACCCAGTCGCCGAGCCCGAGCAGGTCGAGCTCGGCGATGGCGCGCGGGGTCAGCCCGTCGCCGCAGGTCTTGTCCCGGGGGAAGACGGCGGCGTCGGCCAGGACGACGTCGGCGTCCTCGCGCGCGGCCCAGGCCGCGGCCGCGGAGCCGGCCGGGCCGGCACCGACCACGAGCACGTCGGTGTCGGTCGGCTCTCCGGTGACGGGCACGGGGCCCAGTGTCCCCTGCCCCGGCAGCGACTCGGCGGACCGTCAGCGGGGACCGCGGGCGCGGACCTCCTCGACGTGGGCCATGGCCTCGCGCAGCTCGGTCAGCCACTCGTCGGTGTGCTCCCCCACCAGCCGGACGGCCCACACCAGCGCCTCGGACCGGGAGCGGGCGACCCCGGCGTCGACCAGGGTGTCCAGGACCAGCCGCTCGGACTGGCGCAGCCGGGTCATGACCGGCACCGACAGGGTGGTGAACACCTCGCGGACGTCGCCGCAGGAGGCGCCCCAGGCCACGGACCGGCCGTACCGGGCCTGCGCGGCGTCGGCGATCTCCATGCGCTGGCCGCGGGTCTGCTCGCGGAAGCGGGCGATCCGGCCGGCGCGGGCGGCGGTCGGGTCGCCGTCCCCGGCGTCGGGCTCGGGGACGGCGCCGACGACGGTGATCTCGTCGCGGTCGACGGTCAGCTCGACCGGACCGGTGAACCAGCCGTCGGGCAGCCGGCCGGCGAACCAGCCGGCGACCTCGGCGCGGTCGACCGGCGGCGGGGCGTCGGCGGCGCGGCCGCGGGCGCGGCCCCGGCCGGGGAAGCCCTCGGGTGGGAAGCGGTGGTGTGCGTGCACGGGTTCCTCCTCTGAACGAGCGGACGACCCCGACTGTAATCATGTAATCAGTCGTATGGGGTCGTCGGCGCTGCGCTCCGAGCGGACACGCGGACGGGCCCCCGGCCGGTCGGCCGGGAGCCCGCGAGGTCAGCCGCGGCCGACCGCGTCGGCCAGTGCGGCGTCGTCGCTCACCAGCACCTTGACGTGCTCGCCGGACGTCGCCAGCGCGAACGCCCGCGCCGCCTCGTCCATCGGCACCACCGCGGTCACCATCGCCCGGGTGTCCACGGCCCCGGCCTCCAGCAGCTCGATCGCCCGGGCGACGTCCTGGGGCAGGTAGGTCGCCACGCCCTGGATGCGGATCCGGCGGTCCTGCACGATCGCCATCGGCAGCGTGAGGTCGCCGGCCGGGACGCCGACCAGGGCCACCGTGCCGCCCCGGTCGACCATCGCGATGGCCTGCCGCAGGGTCACCTCCATCCCCACGCAGTCGAGGACCACGTCCGCGCTGCCCCCGAGGGCGGTGCGCACCTGGGCGACGGCGTCGGGGGCCGTGGCGTCGACGGTGCGGGCCGCCCCGAGCCGCTGCGCCCGCTCGCGCTTGTCCGCCAGGACGTCGGTGACGACCACCCCGTCGGCACCGGAGGCCCGGGCCGCGGCCAGCGCCAGCAGCCCGATCGGGCCGGCGCCGATGATCGCGACCCGGCGGCCCCGCAACGGCCCGACCAGCCGGACGGCGTGCACCGGGGTGGCCAGCGGCTCGATGAGCATGGCCGCCACGTCGTCCAGGCCGTCGGGGAGGTGGTGCAGCCGGTGGGCCGGGATGGTGAAGAAGTCGGCCATGCCGCCCTGGGACCACCCGCAGCCGAAGAACTGCAGGTTCTCGCAGAGGTTGACGTCGCCGCGCAGGCACGTGGCGCAGGCGAAGCACGGCAGGTCCGGCTCGACGGTGACCCGCCGGCCGGTCCAGGCCGGGTCGACGCCCTCCCCGACGGCCTCGACCACGCCGATGACCTCGTGGCCGGGCAGGTAGGGCAGCGGCACGAACGGGTGGGTGCCGTGCACCGCGTGGGTGTCGGAGCCACAGACGCCCACCGCGGTGGTGCGCACCTGCACCTCCCCCGGCGCCGCCGACGGCTTCTCGGCCTGCTGGACCTGCACGCCGTCGACGGTCGCGACGACCCGGCGCATGGTGGTCATGCGGTTGCCTCCTGGTGCGGCACGACGGCCGCCTTGATGCACTCGGAGGACGACGTCGCGGCGAGTGCCCCGGCGAAGTCCGCGAGCGGGAACGTGTGGCTGATCAGCCCGCTGGTGTCGACCGCGCCCGAGCGCAGCGCGGCGATCGAGCGGTCGAAGGAGAACTGCTGGGCGAAGGAGCCCTTGATGGTCAGCTCGCGCCGGAAGACGTCGTAGGACCGCACCGGCCAGCGGGCCTGCTCACCGGTCATCCCGTAGACGAACACGGTGCCGCCGGTGCGGGTCAGCTCCAGGGTCTGCTCGAGCACGCCGAGCGCACCCGTCGCGTCGATGACCACGTCGTAGCCGCCGGGCCGCAGCTCACCGGCCAGCCGGGTCAGCGCGGTCGGGTCCTGCCGGCCCACCACCAGGGTGGCGTCGGCCCCGCGCGCGGCGGCGATCGCCAGCTTGGCCTCCGACGGCGCGGCGACGGTGACCGACCCGGCGCCGGTGCGGGCCAGCATCTGGGTGAGGAGCAGGCCGGTGGGCCCGGCGCCGACGACCAGGACGTCGGCGCCCGGGGTGAGCGCGAGCACGTCCAGCCCGTGCACCACGCACGCCAGCGGCTCGGCGAAGACGGCGACCTCGGGGTCCAGGTCGTCGACGACGAAGCACCGGTCGGCGTCGGTGAGCACGAACTCGGCGAAGCCACCCGGGGCGTTCACGCCCTGGGCCACGATGTTCTCGCAGAACGCCGGCCGGGCGCGGCGGCACTCGGCGCACCGCCCGCAGGAGGCCGTGTTGTCCAGGGTGACGCGCTGCCCGACCCGCGGGGTCGCGACCCCGGGACCGACCTCGACCACCTCACCGGCGATCTCGTGGCCGGGGGTGAGCGGGTAGGTGGGGCCGAACTCGCCGTGGTGCAGGTGCACGTCAGTGCCGCACACCCCCGCGACCAGGACCTGGATCACGACCTGCCCGGGTCCGGCCACCGGGTCGGGGACGTCGGCCACCGTGAACTGGCCGGGGACGTCGTAGACGACCGCCTTCATGGGGTTCCTCCTCGTGCACAGCGGCGGTGGGTGCGGCCGTCCCCGGCCGCGCCCACCGCCGCGTGGTCAGCTGTCGGTCAGAAGACGCTGTTGGCGTCGTAGTAGTCACCGACGTTGTCGCAGCCGATGCCGGCGGCCTCGGTGAACGAGGTGGCCGGGTAGTCGCTGGGCTGCTTGGCGCCGGTGGTGACCTGCTCGGCGATGTCCATGACCTCGTCGGTGGCCAGCTTCGGGGAGTTCAGGCCGGTCGAGACGTACTGACCGGTGCACCCGCCGTCCTGGATCTCCTTCAGGGCCTCCTTCTGCCCGTCGGCCGAGGCCGCGACCAGCACGTCGTCGCGACCGGCCTGGCGCAGCACGTCCAGCGCACCCAGGGCCATGGCGTCGTTCAGGCCGATGACCAGGTTGATGTCCGGGTGGGCGCTGAGCATGTTCTCCGTGGCCGGGACGGCCTTGTCCTTGGCGTAGACGCCGGAGGCCTCGGCCACCACGTTGACGGTGACGCCGCCCTGCTGGAGGCCGTCGAGGATGCCCTTCTGCCGGTCCGGGCCGACGATCTCGTCGGTCGGGCCGCCGTTGAGGATCGCGGCGTTGACCGTCTTGCCCGACCCGATGCGCTCGGCGAGCAGCTTCCCGGACTCGGTGCCGATCTTCACGTTGTCGGACTGGACGGAGGTGAAGCCGACGCCCTCGATGCCGGTGTCGATGAACATCACCGGCACCTGGTTGGCCACCTGGGCCAGCTGGGCCTTCTGCGCCGCCGGGCTCACCGCGTTGACCACGAGCAGGTCGACGCCCTGGGAGACCATCGTGTTGATCTGGTTGATCTGGGTCACCGGGTCGCCGTTGGCGTTCTGGACGAGGAGCTTGAAGCCCTTCTCGTCGGCGATCGCCTGCGCCTGCTGGACCATCGCCGAGTAGTACGGCGCGTCGAGCTGCCGCTGGGCGAAGCCGATCGTGACCTCGTTGAGCTGCTTGGCCTCGGCGGAGGGAGCGGCGGCGGTGCCACCCCCGCCTCCGGAGGTGTCACAGGCGGTGACACCGGACAGGACGACGGCGGCAGCCGTGACGAGGAGCGGCAGGGTTCTGCGCATGGTTGTTTTCCTCCGTTGGAAAAGGGGACGCAGGACGGACCCGCTGGTTGCGGGTCGCCTCGAGCTCCGGGCGGGCCCGGTCGAACGGGAGGGGCCGGGGCCCCGGTCGGTCAGTGGCCTCGGCGGCGGGTGTTCGCGGCGAGGGCCACGGCCAGCAGGATCAGCGCTCCGCGGAACGCGTCCTGGAGGAAGGTGGAGACGTTCAGCAGGACCAGCAGGTTCGAGATGACCCCGAAGATCAGGGTGCCGACGACGGCGCCGAACACCCGTCCCTGCCCGCCCGAGAGCCGCGCACCACCGATGACGACGGCGGCGATGGCGTCGAGCTCGTAGTTCGTGCCGGCGGTCGGGGTGCCCGACCCCAGCCGCGCCGACAGCAGGTAGCCGCCGAGGCCGGCGAGCAGCCCGGCGAGGGCGTAGACGGCCAGCAAGGTGCGCTTGACCGGGATGCCGGAGCTGAAGGCCGCGTTCTTGTTCGAGCCGATGGCGTAGAGCCGGCGGCCGAACACCGTGCGGTACAGCAGGAACGCCACGGCGAGCACGCAGGCGATCCAGATGATGCCCAGCACCGGGAAGCCGGCGACGGTGGCGATGCCCGGGATCGTGAAGTCGGAGCCGGAGGGCTCCACCGGCACGCCCTCGGTGTAGGCGTAGACCAGACCGCGAGCCAGGGCCAGCATGCCCAGCGTGACGATGAACGGCTCGAGTCCCCGGTAGGCGACCAGCAGCCCGTTCACCGCACCCAGCACGGCGCCCACCACCACGCCGACGACGATGCCCAGCAGCATCGACCGGCCGTCGAAGAGCCCCGCCGACAGCACCGCCGCCAGGCCGAGCACCGAGCCGACGCTGATGTCGATGCCGCCGGTGACGACCACCAACAGCTGGGCCAGCACGACGATGCCGGTGATCGACACCTGCCGGACGACGTTGTTGAGGTTGTTCGCCGACAGGAAGGCGTCGCTGAGGACCGACGCCAGGATCAGCAGGACGATCAGGATGCCCAGCGAGTACTGCTGCATCAGCCAGCCGAGGAACCTGTTGCGCTCCGGCGGCGGCGCGGCCTGGGTGCCCTCGGCACTGCTCTGGACGGTGCTCATCGGTCGGTCTTCTCCACGGGTGGTCACGAGACGGGGCCGCCGAGGGCGGCGCGGATCAGGTCTTCGGTGGTCGCGTTCTCGGGGTCGAACTCGTCGACCACGACGCCGTCACGCAGGACGACGATGCGGTGGCACAGCTGCAGCAGTTCCTCGGCCTCGCTGGAGACCACCAGCACGGCCCGGCCCTGCTGGGCCGACTCGTGGATGAGGCCGTAGATGTTGGCGCGGGCACCGACGTCGACGCCCTTGGTGGGCTCGTCGAGGACGACGAAGCGGGGGTCGGCCTGCAGCCACTTGGCCACGCAGACCTTCTGCTGGTTGCCGCCGGACAGGGTGCTGGTGAAGGTCTGCGGGCCGCCCTTGACCTGGAAGCGCTCGATCAGCGACCTGACCAGCGTCCGCTCCTTGCCCGAGCGGACCACCCCGAAGCGGGAGAGCTGCTCCGGCAGGACGACCAGGCTCAGGTTCTCGCCGTTGTCGAAGTCGGGGACGAAGCCCTCCAGCCGGCGGTCCTCGGTCATGTAGGCGACGCCGGCACGCAACGCCGCCCCCGGGTCGCGGAAGCTCACCGGCTTCCCGTCGAGCAGCACCGTGCCGCCGGTGGGCCGGTGCTGGCCGGTGATGGACCGGGCCACCGAGGAGCGGCCGCTGCCCACCAGCCCGTAGAGGCCGACGACCTCCCCGGCCCGCACGTCGAAGGAGACGTCCTGCGCGGCCCCGCCGGAGACGTTGCGCACCGACATGACCGCCGGCTGGTCGGCGGCCTCGGCGAACCGGTCGGGCCGGCTCACGGCCCGCAGGGCGGACCCGACCATCAGGGTGGTGACCTCCTCCGGGGTGGTCTCCGACGTCCGCAGGACGTCGACCAGCTTCCCGTTGCGGAGCACCGCGATCCGGTCGGCGAGGGCGAACACCTCGGGCAGCCGGTGGGAGACGAACACGATGGAGGTGCCGGCCGCGCGCTCCTCCTCGACCATCCGCTCGACGTCCTTGAAGTGCTCCTCGGTCGTCGACGCGGTGGTCTCGTCCAGGATCATGATCTTGTGCTCGGTCACCGCCGCGCGGGACAGCGCCAGCATCTGCCGCTGCCCGGGGCCGAGCACCGAGGCCGGCGTGTTCGGCGACAGGTCGCCGAGCCCGACGTGCCGGAGGACGGCGCGGGTCTCCTCGTCGTCGGTGCGCCGGCCGCGGTGCCAGGGCTTGACGTCCCTGCCGGAGCGCAGCTTGAACAGCCACACGTTCGCGCCGATGGTGAAGTCGTCGACGACCAGGGGCTCCTGGTGCATCAGCAGGATGCCGGCCCGCTCGGCCTCGGCGGGGTTCGTGACCGGGCCGTCGTGGCCGGCGATGGTGATCGACCCCGAGGACGGCGTCTCCTGCCCGGCCAGCAGCCGGGCGAAGGTGGACTTCCCGGCGCCGTTGGCGCCGCAGACGGCCAGCACCTCCCCGGGGTAGCCCTCCAGGTCCAGCCCGTCGAGGGCGACGACGCCGGGGTAGCGGCGGCTGAGCCCGGCGGCCCGGAAGACCGGCTCGGCGGGCTGGGCGGCGGGCGTGCGGCCGCTCAGCGCGGTGGCACCGGTCATGAGAGCGAGTACCCGCCGTCCATCAGCAGCTCGGTGCCCACGCAGAAGCCCGACTCCGAGCTCAGCAGCCAGGTGGCGGCCGCGGCGACCTCGGCGGTGGTGGCGAACCGGCCGCTGGGCGTGGCGCCCTTCCACTGCTCGTGCAGCTCGGACTTGCTGGCCAGCAGCGGGGTGTTGACGTAGCCCGGCGACAGCGCGTTGACCCGGACCCCGCGGGGGATCCACTCGTAGGCCAGGGACTTCGTCAGCGCGACGACCCCGGCCTTGGAGGCGTTGTAGGCCGCCTGCTGCTGCGGCACGTTGACCACGTGGTTGCCCGACATCGAGGCGATCGTCACGATGCTGCCGCTGCCCTGGCCGAGCATCACGCGGCCGACGCGCTGGCAGGTGAGGAACACCCCGCGCAGGTTGACGCCGATCGTCCGGTCCCAGACCTCGACCGGCATGTCCTCCGCCGGCGTCGGCTCCTCGGACAGCCCGGCCGCGGCGACGAGCCCGTCGATCCGGCCGAACCGCTCGACCACCTCCGTCACCGCCGCGTCGACGCTGGCGGGGTCGAGGACGTCGACGGCCACGAAGTGACCGCCGGCCTCCGCCGGTGCCCGCACGTCCATGTCCACGACCCGCGCGCCCTCGGCGCCGAGCCGTTCGGACACCGCTCGTCCGATGCCACCGGACGCACCGGTGACCACCACGACCGCTCCATCGAGATCGCTCACGACACCATCCCTCTCGTTGTGGTCCAGCACACACTTGTCATTACAGGATGTCAAGTGGCGACGGTCTTCGTGACCGGAAAGCGACCCAGCCAGCGGGCCGGGTTCGTCACCAGGACCGCCTCCACCAGCTCCGGTCCGCCCTCGGCCAGGAGCCGCGGGACGAACCGCCGGCCCAGGTAGGCCAGGCCGGGCAGCCCGCCGTAGGCCACATAGCGGGTGGCCCGGGCGACGTCCCCGCCCAGCAGCAGGGAGTCACCGCCGCCGCGCCCGGCGACGGCCAGCAGACAGCCCAGGATCGTGGCATCCGGCCAGGACGCGTGCCGGGCCGGGCCGTCGTAGCCCAAGTGGGCCCCGGTCGCCGCCAGCTCGACGTGCAGCCCGGGGTCGGGGTTGCGGTCGACGTGGGCCAGCGCCACCGCCGAGGACGGGACGCCGTCCCCGGCCAGCAGCTCGAGCAGCTCGAAGGCGGCCGAGCCGTGCTCCAGGTGCACCATCACGGGCGCACCGGTCTCCCCGTGCACCTGGGCCACCGCGGCGAGCACCCGGCGCGAGTACGGCGAGATCGACCAGTAGTCGATGCCGGCCTTGAGCAGGCCGGCCCGCACCGGGCCGGCCGGACCCGCAGCAGGCTCCCCGGCCCCCGGCCCGTCGGCGACCGGCATGCCGTCGACGACGTCCCGGCGGAACCGGGCGGCCAGCTCCGCCACCGTGGCCTCCAGCAGCCAGGGCTGGTCGACGTGGTGGGCCGCCCGGTGCGCGCCGGTGGTCGCCACGACGGTCAGCCCGGTGCGGGCGCTGACCGCCGCGAGCGCCGCCGGCCGCCGGCCCAGCCCCACCGGGGTCGCGTCGACCATCGCGGCGAACCCGGAGTCCCGCAGGGCCTGCGCCTCCTCCCCGCTGGCCTGCTCGTCGGTCAGCTCGTCGCCGGGCAGCAGCGGGGAGACCTGGAACAGGTGCTCGTGGTAGTCGACCCGCCCCAGCTCGGGGGCCGGCACGTCGCCGAGGACCGTCCGGACGGCGTTCATCGCAGGGCGGCGGCCACGTCGGACAGCGCGGTGACGGTCTCGTGCGGCATCGGGACGTCGAACACGTCGGCGATCACCTGCGTCCAGCCGTGCACGAAGTAGCGCCAGCCGTCCTCGACGGTCAGGTCGTGACCGGACTGCCAGGCCTGCGCCTGGTGCAGGAACTCCAGGCTGCCGCGGTAGTTGAACTCCCAGGCCAGCCCGCGGTCGGGCCAGACGGCGGCGTCGGTGAACGGCGACCCGGGGACGTCCTTGCCCATGCCGGTGGCGTTGACCACCAGGCTGCCCGGCGGCAGCGCCGCGAGCAGCTCGTCGGCGTCGGCCGGCTGCGGGGTGACGACGTAGCGGAAGAGCCCGGCGGGCAGCCCGGCCCGCTCGTGCAGCTCCCGCAGGTGGTCCAGCTGACCCTCGCGCAGGGCGGTGCAGGTGACCCGGGCGGGCCGGTCGCCGCGGACGCCGAGCTGGTGGCTCAGCGCCATGCCCGACCCGCCGGCGCCGAGCACGAGCACCTCGGCACCGGACCCGGCGAAGTGGTCGGCGGGCAGGAACTCCTCCAGCGCCAGCCGCACGGTCACCGGGTCCTTGGCGGCGCCGTACAGCTTCCCGTCGCGCTTGTAGACCGAGGAGATCTCGCCGAACGTCGTCGCCAGCTCGTCCAGCTCGTCGAACATGTCTGCGCACGCGGCGTGCACGGCGACCTTGTGCGTGGTGACCAGCGCACCGCGGTGCTGCGGGTCGTCGCGGATCTGCGCGACGAGGTCGCGGTAGACCGCCGGCGGGGAGCCCATCGCCACGTCGTGGCCGACCAGCGTGCCGGTCGGGAGACCCAGCTCGGCCGCCCACGCCGGGAAGACCCGGCGGATGGAGGACTGGCCGGTGGTCACCCCGACGAACCCCATGTACGTGCCGTCGTCGGCGGCAGCCGCTGCCCCGGTCACGCCGCGGCCCGCGTGGCCGCCAGCGCGGCGCTGAAGGAGCGCGCGGAGTCCTCGACGACCTCCCAGTTGCCCGCCTTCATGGCGGCGGGGCTGCAGAGCTCGCTGCCCGCGCCCACGGCGAGCGCACCGGCACCGAACCACTGACCGAGGTTGTCGGCGTTGACGCCGCCCGTGGGCATGAGCGGCACGTCCGGGAAGGGCCCGCGCAGCGAGCGCAGGTAGGACGGGCCGCCCAGCGAGGCCGGGAAGACCTTGACCACGTCGGCGCCCAGGGCGGTGGCCGCCATGACCTCGGTGGGGGTCATCGCGCCCAGCATCACCGCGGCGCCGGTGGCCTTCATCGCCCGGGCCAGCGTGGCCTCGGTGCCGGGACAGACCAGGAACCGGGCGCCCGCGGCGACCGCGGACTCCGCCTGCTCGGGACGGGTGACGGTGCCCGCGCCGAGCAGGACGGCGTCCCCGTGGCGGCGGGCGACCTCGGCGATGGCGGTTTCGGCGTCGGGCGTGGAGAAGGTGATCTCCACGCCGGTCACCCCGCCGGCGACGAGGGCGTCGACGGCGCTCACCGCGGCGTCGGCGGAGGGCGCCCGCAGCACGGCGATGATGCCGACGTCGGCGATGGACGTGAGTTCCAGTGTCATGGCTGCCTCCGGGCAGGTCAGGTGTGGGGGACGGGGACGCGGTTGGCCGGCGTGCGCCCGGCCAGGGCGTCGAGCACCGCCTGGGTGGAGCCGGTCCCCATGTTGTCGACGGCCTCGACCGTCTGGGCCGCGCTGTGCGGGGTGGCGATCACGCGGTCGGCGACGTCCGCGGCCAGCAGCGGCTGACCTCCCTCGGGCTCGGGCCCGAGGTCGTCGGTGGCGTAGCAGCCGAGCCGGCCGGCGCGCAGTGCCGCCGCGACCGCGGCGGCGTCCACCAGCGCGGCGCGGGCGGTGTTGACCACGATGCAGTCCGGCCGCAGCCGCTCGAGCAGGTCGGCGTCGACCACCACCGCTCCCCCGGGTGCGTGCAGGGAGAGCGCGTCGCAGCCGGTCAGGCCGGCCAGGTCGGCGGGCTCGGCGCCGGCGGCCCGGACGTCGTCGTCGGACAGCCACGGGTCGCTGGCCAGGACCTGCACGCCGAGCGCCTGCAGCCGGGCGGCCAGGGCGCGGCCGATGCGGCCGAACCCCACGATGCCCACGCGCATGCCGGTGAGCTCGCGGGCCCGGGTCACCGAGGTGTCCCCCGCCCGCAGGTGCCGGTCGTCGCGGACGACGTGCCGCATCCCGGCCAGCAGCAGCGCCAGGGCGTGCTCGGCGACCGCGGTGCTGTTCGCCCCCGGCGTGTTGGTGACCAGCACGCCCCGGGCCGCGGCGGCGGCCAGGTCGACCGCGTCGACCCCGACGCCGTACCGGGCCACGATCTTCAGCTGCGGTGCTGCGGCCAGGTGCTCGGGGCCGACCGGCCCGGTGCCGGCGATCCAGGCGACCGCGCCCGACAGCGGCCCGGCCAGCGTCGCCAGGTCGTGGTCGGCCGGTGCCCGGAGCACGCGCAGCCCCGCGGCGGTCAGCTGCGACTCCACGTCGACCGAGCCCCCGGAGTAGGAGCGGGCGGTCACCACGACGTCCCCGGTGAGGGTGGGGCCGGTCATGCCGTACCCCCCTCGAACCAGCCCTCGAGCCGCCGGTAGGCGTCGGTGAACCGCTCGTGCCGGGCGGCGTAGACCGCGTGGCGCCCGGGGTCGGGCTCGAACGTGGCCACGACCTCGGACAGGGCGCCGGCGCCGGTGAAGTCCGGCAGGAGGCCGACGCCCACCCCGGCGGTGACGGCGGCCCCCAGGCTGTTGGCCTCCTCGACCACCGTGCGCCGGCGGACCGTGGCGCCCCAGACGTCGGCCAGCATCTGCAGCCAGACGTCGCTGGCCGCGCCACCGCCGATCGCGTCGACCCGGTCGACCGGGGCCCCGTGGGAGCGGAAGGCCTCGACGCAGGTGCCCAGGTTGAACGCCACGCCCTCCAGGACCGCGCGGGTCAGGTGCGCCGGCCCGTGCCGGCGCGCCAGCCCCACGAAGGCCCCGCGGGCCCGCGGGTTCCAGTGCGGCGAGCGCTCCCCCAGCAGGTACGGGAGGAAGTACAGGTCGTCGCCGTCGGTCACCTCGCCGGCCGCGGTGACCAGCCGGTCGAAGCGGCCGACGTCCTCGGTGCCGGCGAGCAGGTCGGCGATCCACTCCAGGGACGCACCGCCCGCCTGCATCGTGGCGGTCGGGACGAACTGCCCCGGCACCACGTGGTCGAAGGTCATCGTGCGCATCTCGGGCAGGTCCAGCAGCGGGGCGTCGCTGCTCATCGACACCCACGAGGAGGAGCCGAGGTAGGCGTAGGCGCCGTCGGAGGGGCCGACGACACCAGCGCCGACGGCGGCCATCGGGCCGTCACCGCCGCCCATGACGACCGGCGTGCCCGCGAGCAGGCCGGTGGCCGGGGCGGCCTCGGCGGTGACGGTGCCGACCACGGTGGTGGACGGGACGACGTCGGGGAACAGTCCGACCGGGATCCCCGCCGCGGCCAGGACGTCGGCCGACCAGCGACCGGCGCGCTGGTCGTAGGCGTTGGTGCTCGAGGCGTCGGAGGGGTCGGTGGCCAGCACACCGGTCAGCCGGGCGACCACGTAGTCCTTGGCCAGGCAGACCCGGCTGGTCGCGGCGAACAGCTCCGGCTCGTTGTCCCGGACCCACATCAGCTTGGTCAGCGAGTAGGTCGGGTTGAGCCGGTGGCCGAGGGTCGCGTAGGCCTCCCGCGGGTCCAGCCGGGTCAGCAGGTCGGCGCACTCCCGCGTGCTGCGGGTGTCGGCCCAGATGATCGAGGACCGCAGCGGCTGGTGCTGGGCGTCCAGCAGGACCAGGCCCATCATCTGCCCGGAGATCGCCAGCCCGGCGACCTCGGAGGCGGGCACCCCGGCCTCCTCGAGCAGCCGGCGGTTCGCCGTCCCGAAGGCCTGCCACCAGTGGTCGGGGTCCTGCTCGACGACCCCGCCGGGGCCGTAGTGGGTGGGGTACCGGACGGTCACCGACCGGACGAGCCGGCCGGTGTCGTCGTGCAGCGAGGCCTTGTCACCCGTGGTGCCCAGGTCGTGCGCCACCAGCATGGCGGCCTCAGCCCCGGGAGGTCGTCGGCGCGGTGTAGGCGACGAGCTCGTGCCCACCGGCAGAGCTCACCACCCGGCGGCCCATGCCGTGCTCGAGGACCCACCCGTAGTCGTGCCCGGCCGAACCGGGGTAGACGGCCAGGAAGCTGTAGTCCTCGTCCCCGACGTTCACGCTGCGGTGCGCCCAGCCCGGCGGGATGTAACCGATGACGCCCTCGGACATGTCGATCCAGCGGGTGTCCTGGCCGTCGAACATCAGCAGGCCGCCGACGCCGCGCAGGCCGAGGTAGATCTCGCCCTGCGGGTCGGGGTGCTGGTGGCCCTTGGTCATGTGGAACTCCCCGCCGATGGTGCCGGGGCGGATCGTGGTGATCGACTGCGGCAGCTCGCGCGGCAGCTCGGGGACCGGGGAGGAGGAGACCGTGTAGACGACCGGGTCCTCTCCCGCCGCGCCCGCGGCGCGCAGGTCCTCCCGGGCGAACAGGCCCTCGAGGTCGGACAGCCGGCGGGTCAGCACGGGCCCCTCGGGGACCAGCCGGTCGGTGCCCTGCAGTCGGATGCTCATCGGGTCGATCGGCGGAACTGCGTACGTCGTCATCGACGTGTCCTCCATGGCGTCGGCGTGCACTGTGGCGTGGACCACTGGGCAGTGCCGGAATCCTGTCATCCTGTAATGACAAGCGCAAGGCCCTGTGCGCAGGCCGTGCGTGCTCTACCCTCGTCGGCATGCGGGGGCCTGCGGTGATGGACCGGTCGTCGCCCGTGCCCCTCCACCACCAGCTCAAGGTGATCCTCACCGAGATGGTCCAGTCCGGGGCGCTCAAGCCCGGTGACCCGTTCCCGGGCGAGCTGAGGCTCTGCGAGCAGTACGGGGTCTCCCGCACCGTCGTCCGCCAGGCGCTGGTGCAGCTGGAGTTCGAGGGCATCGTCGACCGGATGCGCGGGCGCGGCACCTACGTGGCCACGCCCCGCACCACCCAGGGCCTGGTGCAGTCGCTCAGCGGCCAGTTCGAGGACCTCGCCGCGCGCGGGCTGCACCTGCGCAGCACGGTCCGCACACTGGACGTCGTCTCGGCGCCGGACCACGTCGCCCGCGCCCTGGACCTGCCCGACGGCGCCGACGTCGCGCTGCTCGAGCGCCTGCGGTTCGTCCAGGGCGAGCCCTGGGCGCTGGCGGTGACCTACCTGCTCCCCGACACCATCACCTGGCTGCGGGAGACCGACCTGGCCGAGGGCTCCCTCTACGCCGCCATGGAGAAGCACGACACCCGGCCGATCCACGGGCGCCGGACCATCCAGACGCGCTCGGCCAGCGCGGCGATGGCCGCGGACCTCGGCCTGCGCCGGGGCAACCCGGTCCTGCTGCTGACCAGCGTGGGATTGGACCGACGCGAGCAGCCGGTCGAGTACTTCGAGGCCTGGCACCGCGGCGACCGGACGGTCTTCGAGGTCGACCTGGTCCGCAGCGGCGCCGTCGTCTGACCCACAGCCCCCCAACGTCCCGGTTGGTCGCGCTGGACAACGACGACGACATCTGACCAGACGAGGTCTCCTGGTTCGGCGGTCGTGGACGCTCAGCGCCCCTGGTGTCGGCCGGCGTGTCGCAGGACGCTGTGTGTGGCGCACACCACAGGAGGCTCGCCATGAACCGTCCCCGTCCCCGTCCCGTCCACCGACTCCTGATCGTCCTGGCCGCACTCGCGGTGTCCGTGCTCGGCCTCGTCGGCCCCGCCACGGCTGCCGCGCCGTACTGCGGCCTCACCTGGGGCTCCACCCCCGAGACCGACGCCGGCACGTCCGACCGGGTCACCGTCACCGGCGTCCGGGCCGGGCAGCACGCCTGCTTCGACAGGCTCGTCGTCGACCTCGGCGGCCACCCGCTCGGCGGCTACGACGTCCGGTACGTCCCGGTGGTGCACCGGGACGGGTCCGGCACCCCGGTGCCCGTGCTCGGCGGCGCGACGCTGCAGGTGGTGGTGCACGCACCGGCCCACGACGCCGCGGGCAGGCCGACCCTGCGCGTGGCCGACGAGCGGGCGGTCGTCCCGGTGACCGGCTTCCGCACCCTGCGCCAGGTGGCCTGGGCCGGGAGCTTCGAGGGGTACACCACCCTCGCCGTCGGGACCCGCGCGACGCTCCCCTTCCGGGTGTCCGTGCTCACCGGCCCCGCCGGCGACCGGCTGGTCGTCGACGTGGCGCACCGCTGGTAGCCCCGCAGGGCAGCGGCCGGCCGTCAGCCCTGCGGGCTCGGCCGGCCGCCGTCCTCGCCGCGGGGCGGCTCGATCGCCAGCGGCGCCTTGCGCAGGGTGTCCAGCAGCGCCTGCCCCGGCTGGACGGGGCGGGGCTGCGGGCCGTCGATCAGCTCGGCCGGGCTGTCGGGCACCGTCACCGGCTGGTCGGCGGGGTCGAAGCTGACCGGCAGGCGCTTGATGTGCCGCCCCATCGACCGGCCCAGGATCAGCACGACGATGAGCAGCACGACCATCAGCAGCAGCCCGAGCGGGCCGGCCTTGCCGACGTCCTCGGGCACCTCCTGCTGCGCGGCGGCCAGGACGGCGAGGGCGCCGGTCATGCGATCCGCTCCGAGGCCCGGACGCCGGCGAAGAGGTCGTCCTCGGGGGTCGGGGCATCGACGACCGAGCGCACCAGCTCGTAGTCCTCGGTCGGCCAGGTCTGCGTCTGCAGGTCCAGCGGCACGGAGAACCAGCGGCCGGTCGGGTCGATCTGGGTGGCGTGGGCGATCAGCGCGGCGTCCCGCACCGGGAAGTACTCGGCGCACGGCACCTGGGTGGTCACCCGGTGGGAGATGTCGTTGGCCGGGTCCCAGTTGGCCAGCCACTCGGTGTACGGCGACTCACCGCCGGTGGCCAGGACCGCCTCGTGCAGCGCCTTCGTGCGCGGCAGCGTGAAGCCCATGTGGTAGTAGACCTTGCTGATCTGCCACGGCTCGCCCAGCTCCGGGTACCGGTCGGGGTCGGCCGCGGCCTCGAAGGCGTACATCGAGATCTCGTGCGTCTTGATGTGGTCGGGGTGCGGGTAGCCACCGCGCTCGTCGTAGGTGGTCATCACCTGCGGCCTGAAGCGGCGGATCAGCTCGACCAGCGGTGCGGCAGCCTCCTCGAGGGGCACCAGCGCGAAGCAGCCCTCCGGCAGCGGGGGCAGCGGGTCGCCCTCGGGCAGGCCGGAGTCGACGAAGCCGAGGAACTCCTGCTCGACGCCGAGGATCTCGCGGGCCCGGTCCATCTCCGCGGCCCGGATCTCGGTCATCCGCTCCCACACCTCGGGGCGGTCCATGGCCGGGTTGAGCACCGACCCCCGCTCGCCGCCGGTGCAGGTGGCCACCAGGACGCGGACGCCCTCGGCGACGTACTTGGCCATGGTCGCGGCGCCCTTGCTCGACTCGTCGTCGGGGTGGGCGTGCACCGCGAGCAGGCGCAACTGGTCCGGTTCGGTCACGATCTCTCCTCGCTGCGCCCGTCGGGCCCCGTGCCCGACGATGCCGTGCTGCTGGCCTCCCATCATCCCCCTCCCCCGGGCCTGCCGGCCGGGCACCCGGGCCTGCGGTGGTGTGCACCGCGCCACGTCGCCGTCCCGCGGACGGCTGCAGCCGGGCGCCCGCCGGTGTTAGGTTGCCCGGATTGACCAGAGAGGACCTCCATCGCTGGGGGTCGCCTCATGAGCACCGGGAGTCATCCGTGGGATCCCCCACCGACCAGCAGGACCAGGGCGTCTGGCTGACCCAGGAGGCCCATGACCGGCTGCGGGCCGAGCTCGACCAGCTGATCGCGAACCGCCCGGCCATGGCCAAGGAGATCAACGACCGCCGCGAGGAGGGCGACCTCAAGGAGAACGGCGGCTACCACGCCGCCCGCGAGGAGCAGGGCAAGGCCGAGGGGCGCATCCGCCAGCTCACCGACCTGCTGCGCAAGGCACAGGTCGGGGCAGCCCCCACCGAGGCCACCAACGCCGCCCTCGGCACGGTCATCACCATCGCCTTCGACGGCGACGAGGACGACACCGAGAAGTTCCTGTTGGGCTCGCGCGAGATCGCCGGCACCACCGACCTCACCGTCTACTCCCCCGAGTCGGCCCTGGGCGCGGCGATCATCGGGGCCGAGCCGGGCGCGACGGTCACCTACACCGCGCCCAACGGCAAGGCGATCTCGGTGAAGGTCCTGGCCGTCGAGCCGTTCGTCCCCTGAGCCGGACGTGACCAGCACGGTGGACGGCGGGCGGGCCCGCGGGCGACGGGCGGAGAACACCGACTTCGTCTGCGGGCACTGCTCGACCCTGGTGCCGGCCAACACCGACGGGCACTACCGCAACCACTGCCCGTGGTGCCTGTGGTCGCTGCACGTCGACGAGCTGCCCGGCGACCGGGCCAGCGAGTGCCGCCAGCTGATGGAGCCCATCGGCCTGGTGGAGAAGTCGGGCAAGGGCTGGCAGGTGGTGCACCGCTGCACCGCCTGCGGCCACCGCCAGCCCAACCGGCTGGTGCGCGACGGCGCGGCCCCCGACGACCTGGACCTGGTGCTGCAGCTCCCCTGGCTCTGACGCACCGCCTTGCCACGGCCACAGCCCGGCCCGTGGTGGCTGGTGGCTGGTGGCTGGTGCACATCGCACGCGGTGTCGCCGCATCGCACGGGCTGCAGCACGTGCCATGCGGACACGACGCGTGCAACGTGACGTGGCCGGCCGCAGCGGCCCACGCCGGCGGTGCCCTCGGACGCCGACCTGAGTTCTGCGGTCTCGTGGCTTCCGGGCGCCGGATGCCACGAGATCGCAGACCTCACCGGGCAGCCGGGCAGCCCCCACGGCAGCACGGCCCCGCGGACGACGTCCGCGGGGCCGTGCTGCCGTCGGGCGGTCAGGCCGGGGTCAGGCCGCGGCGGCGGAGCAGGGGGCCGGTGTCGGCGGCCCGGCCGCGCACCGCGGCGAAGGCGCCCAGCGGGTCGACCGAACCACCGCGGGACAGCAGCCGGTCGCGGAAGACGTCGCCGTTCTCCCGGCGCAGCCCGCCGTTCTCCTTGAACCACTCCACGGTGTCGGCATCGAGCACCTCCGACCAGATGTAGGAGTAGTAGCCGGCCGAGTACCCGCCGGCGAAGACGTGCTGGAAGTACGTCGTCCGGTAGCGCGGCGGCACCAGGTCGAAGGCGACGCCGGCATCGGCCAGCGCCTGCGCCTCGAACGCCTGCGCGTCGGTGACCTGGGTGTCGGGGCCGATCCGGTGCCAGGCCTGGTCCAGCAGCGTGGCGCCGAGGTACTCGACGGTGGCGAAGCCCTCGCCCCACAGCGCGGCGGCCTCCATGGCGGTGACGGCTTCCTGGGCCAGCGGCTCACCGGTCTCGACGTGCCGGGCGTAGTGGGAGAGCACCTCCGGCCACAGCGCCCACATCTCGTTGACCTGGCTCGGGTACTCGACGAAGTCCCGCGGCACGCTGGTGCCGGAGAACCGCGGGTAGGTGACCGCGGAGAACAGCCCGTGCAGCGCGTGGCCGAACTCGTGGAAGAGGGTGGTGACCTCGTCCATGGTCAGCAGCGTGGGCTGCCCGGCCGCCGCGCGGGTCACGTTGAGGCAGTTGAAGACCACCGGGCGGGTGCCCAGCAGGCCCGACTGGTCGACGAACGAGCTCATCCAGGCCCCGCCGCGCTTGCCGTCGCGGGCGAAGAAGTCACCGAGGTAGAGCCCGACCGCTGCGCCGTCGGCCCCGAAGACCTCCCAGACCCGGACGTCGGGGTGGTAGCCCTGCAGGTCCGGGCGCGGGGTGAACGTGTAGCCGTAGAGCAGCTCGGCGGCGCGGAAGACGCCGTTGACGAGCACCCGGTCCAGCTCGAACCACGGCCGCAGCGCGCTGCTGTCGACGGCGTAGCGCTCGGCGCGCACCCGCTCGGAGTAGAACGCCCAGTCCCAGGCGGCCAGCTCGACGCCGTCGGCGGCGGCCAGCTCGGCGAGCACCGCGGCCTCGGCGTGCGCGTTGGCCATCGCGGGGGCGACCAGCGCGCCGAGCAGCTCGTCGACGGCGGCCGACGTGCGGGCCGTCTGGTCGGCGGCGATCAGGTCGGCGTGGGTGTCGAACCCGAGCAGCTGGGCCCGGACAGCGCGCAGGTGGGCCATCTCCACGGCGATCGGTCCGTTGTCGTGCTCGCCGGCCGACGCGCGGGTGAGCGAGGCCTCGTGCAGCCGGCGCCGCAGCTCGCGGTTGCGCAGCTTGGCCATCGCCGGCTGACCCGAGGGCAGCACCAGCGTGAGCAGGAAGCCCTCCTTGCCGCGCTCGGTCGCTGCACCGGCCGCCGCCTCGACCTCGGCCGGGCTGAGGCCGTCGAGCTCGGCGGCGTCGACGACCAGCACCGCGGCGGCCTCGGTGGCCACCACCAGGTTCTGGCCGAAGGTCGTGGACAGCTCCGACAGCCGCTGGTTGAGCTCCCGCAGCTGGTCGCGCCCGGCCTCGTCGAGCCCGGCACCGGCCAGTACGAAGTCCAGGTGGTACCGCTCGACCAGGCGCAGCTGCTCCTCGTCCAGACCCGCCTCGTGCCGGCCGGCGTGGACGGCGTCGATCCGGGCGAAGAGCGCCGGGTCCAGCCGCAGCGCGTCGGCGTGCGCGGCCGACAGCGGTGCGACCTCGCGCTCGATGCCCCGCAGCTCGTCACTGGACATCGACGAGGAGAGGTTCCAGAAGACCGACTCGGCCCGCTGCAGCAGCGCCCCGGAGCGCTCCAGAGCGACCACGGTGTTGTCGAAGGTGGGCTCGGCCGGGTCGGCGAGCAGCGCGGCGACCTCGGCCCGCTGCGCGGCCATCCCGGCCACCAGCGCCTCGCGGCAGTGCTCGAGGGTGATGTCGGCGAACGGCGGCAGCTCGTAGGGCAGCGTCGAGGGGGCCGCGAACGGGTTGGCCGGGGACAGGGTCTCGGGTGCCGGCGTCGCAGCCGGTTCAGCGGTGCTCATCGCACCCATCCTCACCCCGCACCCCGGCCGGCCGTCACCTGGACGGCCGGCCGGCCCCGACTCCCCCCGGCCCCGGCCGCGCTGCACCGTCCAGCAGCCGGCCTCCTCGCGGACGCCCGCCACGGGCGAGGGGCCTCCGTGCGCCTCCCGGACGCGGCCGGGAGGGGAGGCTTCCCGTCAGCGGGAGGACCCGTGCGGCTCCGGACGCGGCCGGGCGGGGAGGCCCTCTCGTCAGCGGGAGGACCCGTGTGACTCCCGGACGCGGCCGGGCGGGGAGGCTTCCCGTCAGCGGGAGGACCCGTGCGACTCCCGGACGCGGCCGGGCGGGGAGGCCTCCCCATCAGCGGGAGGACCCGTGCGCCTCCCGGACGCGGCCGGGCGGGAAGGCCTTCCCGTCAGCGGGAGGACGTGCGCAGGTAGGCCCGCACCGACAGCGGGACGAACACCGCGAGGATCGCCAGGGCCCACAGCAGCGTGTAGAGCACCGGGTGCTGCAGCGACCAGGCCGCGGGCTCCGGCGCGCTGGCCGGGATGTTGCCGAACAGCTCGCGGGCGGCCTGGGTGACCGTGGAGACCGGGTTCCACTCCGCGAAGCGCCGCAGCACCGAGGGGAAGCTCTCCAGCGGCACGAAGGTGTTGGCGATGAACGTCAGCGGGAAGATCACGATGAAGCTGGCGTTGTTGACCACCTCCGGCGTGCGCACCAGCAGCCCGACCAGCGCCATCAGCCAGGAGATCGCGTAGGCGAACACCAGCAGGATGAGGAACCCGCCGACCGCCTCGGCGATCGAGCTGTTGATCCGCCAGCCCACCACCAGCCCGGTCACCGCCATCACGATGATGGAGAAGGCGTTGAGCCCGAGGTCGGCGACCGTGCGGCCGATGAGCACCGCCGAGCGGGACATCGGCAGCGAGCGGAACCGGTCGATGAGCCCCTTCTGCATGTCGTCGGCGAGGCTCGCGCCGGTGATGGTGGACCCGAAGACCACCGTCTGGGCGAAGATGCCCGGCAGCAGGAACTCCGCGTAGGTGATGCCGTCGGGCAGGTTGATCGCGCCGCCGAAGACGTAGCGGAAGAGCACCACGAACATGATCGGCGACAGCGTCGCGGCCACGATCAGGTCGGGGACCCGCCTGACCTTGATCAGGTTGCGCCGGGTGATGACGATGCTGTCGGAGACGGTCTCGGCCAGGGTGGTCATCGGGAGGCTCCTGCGCTGACGGGGTCGTGCTCGGCGGTCTCGGCAGCCGGTTGGGCGGCCTCGGCGCTGTGGCCGGTGAGGGTGAGGAAGACGTCGTCGAGGTCGGGACGGCGCAGCCCGACGTCCAGGATCTCGGCCGGGACGCCGGACAGCCGGCGCAGCGCCTCGGCGAGGGTGTCCGTGCCACCGGTGACCGGCACCGACAGCCGCCGGGTCTGCGGGTCGGCCTGCAGCTCACCGTGCGCCAGCGGCCGCAGCGCGTCGGTGACGACGGCCAGCTGCTCGGCCGTGCGCACGGTGAGCTCCAGCCGCTCGCCGCCGACCTGGGCCTTGAGCTCGTCGGCGGTGCCGCGGGCGATGACCCGGCCGCGGTCGATGACCACCATCCGGTCGGCCAGGCGGTCGGCCTCCTCCAGGTACTGGGTGGTGAGCAGGATCGTCGTCCCGTCGTGGACCAGGTCGGCGATGAACTCCCACATGCCCAGCCGGCTGCGCGGGTCCAGGCCGGTGGTGGGCTCGTCGAGGAAGAGCACCCGCGGCCGGGCGATCAGCGAGGCGGCGATGTCCAGCCGCCGCCGCATGCCGCCGGAGTAGGTCTTGGCCGGGCGGCCGGCGGCGTCGAGGAGGTCGAAGCGCTCCAGCAGCTCCCCGGCCCGGCTGCGGGACTCCCTGGCGCTGAGCCGGTAGAGCCGCCCGACCATCTCCAGGTTCTCCCGGCCGGTCAGGTACTCGTCGACCGCGGCGTACTGGCCGGTGAGCCCGATGGTGGCGCGGACCTGGCCGGCCTGGGTGACCACGTCGAGGCCGTTGACCTCGGCGCGGCCGGCGTCGGGGCGCAGCAGGGTGCTCAGGATCCGGACGACGGTGGTCTTGCCCGCCCCGTTGGGACCGAGCAGCCCGAGGACGGTGCCCTCGGACACGGTGAGGTCGACCCCACCGAGCGCGGTGTTCTCCCCGAAGCGCTTGACCAGCCCCTCGACGACGACGGCGTTGTTCATGCCGTACACGCTAGGAGTGGGCTGTGACACTTCTCCAGCGGTTTCCTGGACACGCGGCGGGTCCGTTCCACGAGCACACCTCCGACGACGCACGGTCCCCGCCGCCGGGTGCGACGGCGGGTCGCAGGTGCAGACCGGCGCCGCCGCGCGAACTCATCGGCGGGTCAGTCGACGAGCACCGGATAACCGGCGGCCGACAGTGCGGCCAGCACGCCGCGGGCGTGGTCGGGGCCCTGGGTCTCCAGGTGGACGCCCACCAGCACCTCGCCGAGGTCGAGCACCGGCGTCGTCCGCTCGTGCTCGACGGACAGCACGTTGGCCCGGAGCCCCGCGAGCTCGCGCAGCAGACCGGCCAGCGAGCCGGGCCGGTCGGGCACCGTCACCCGCAACGAGAGGTAGCGACCGGCGGCGGTCATGCCGTGCTGGACGACCTTCATCATCAGCACCGGGTCGATGTTGCCGCCGGAGACCACCGCCACCACGGGCGGGGCGAAGGCGCCCGGGTCCGCCAGCACCGCCGCGACCGCGGCGACCCCGGCCGGCTCGACGACGAGCTTGGCCCGCTCGAGGCAGAACAGCAGCGCCCGGGACAGGTCGCCCTCGGTGACGGTCACGACGTCGTCGACCAGGCCGGCGACGTGGGCCAGCGTCAGGTCGCCGGGCGCGGCGACGGCGATGCCGTCGGCCATGGTGGCCATCGACGCCAGCTGCACCGGGTGCCCGGCGGCCAGCGAGGCGGGGAAGGCGGCCGCCGCAGCGGCCTGCACGGCGACGACCCGGACGTCGGGACGGCGGGCCTTCACCGCGGCCGCCATGCCCGACACCAGCCCGCCCCCGCCGGTGCAGACGACGACGGTGGCCACCTCGGGGCACTGCTCGAGGACCTCCAGGCCCACCGTGCCCTGCCCGGCGATGACGTCGGGGTGGTCGAAGGGGTGGATGAACACCTTGCCGGTGGCGGCGGCGAACTCGACCGCCGAGACCATCGCCTCGGTCAGGGTCGCGCCGCCGAGCCGGGCCTCCGCGCCGTACCCGCGGGTGGCGGCGACCTTGGGCAGCGGCGCGCTCTCGGGCATGAAGACCGTCGCCGCGGCGCCCAGCTCGCGGGCGGCCAGCGCGACGCCCTGCGCGTGGTTGCCGGCGCTGGCGGCGACGACCCCGCGGGCGCGCTCGGCGTCGGTGAGCCGGGCGATCCGGGTGTACGCGCCGCGGATCTTGAAGGACCCGGCCCGCTGCAGGTTCTCGCACTTGAGCCACACCGGCCCGCCGACCCGGTCGGCCAGCGCGCGGGAGTGCTCGAGCGGGGTGCGGCGGACGACGCCGTCGAGCAGCACGGCGGCCGCCTCGACGTCGGCGCCGCTGACCAGGGGCACTGCACCGGGTGCGATCACACCGGCGATCCTCCCGCACCCGCCGGCGGCGGGACGACGGACACCCGACTGTCACTCCTGCGTCGTACCGTGGTCGAGGTGACGGACGCCGCACCGCAGGGGACCCAGTCCCCCACCCCTCCCGCTCCCACGACGCTCGGCGAGCTCCGCGCCACCGGCGCCGCCTTCCGCCCGGTCAAGGCCGAGCTCCGCGCCAACCTCCTCGCCCGGCTCGCCGCCGGACAGACCACCCTCCCGGGCATCGTCGGCTTCGAGGACACCGTCGTCCCCGAGGTCGAGCGTGCCCTCATCGCCGGCCACGACCTGGTGCTGCTCGGTGAGCGCGGCCAGGGCAAGACCCGCCTGATCCGCACCCTCGTCGGCCTGCTCGACGAGTGGACGCCGGTGCTCGTGGGCAGCGAGCTCAACGAGCACCCGCTGGCCCCGATCAGCGTCTGGGGGCACCGCCAGGTCGCCGAGCACGGCGACGCGACCCCGGTCGGCTGGCAGCACCGCAGCGAGCGGTTCGGGGAGAAGCTGGCCACCCCCGACACCAGCGTCGGTGACCTCATCGGCGACGTCGACCCGATCAAGGTCGCCGAGGGCCGCACCCTGGGCGACCCCGAGACCGTGCACTACGGCCTGGTGCCGCGCACCAACCGCGGCATCTTCAGCATCAACGAGCTGCCCGACCTGGCCGAGCGCATCCAGGTGGCACTGCTCAACGTGCTCGAGGAGCGCGACATCCAGATCCGCGGCTACCGCGTGCGGCTGCCGCTGGACCTGCTGCTGGTGGCCAGCGCCAACCCCGAGGACTACACGAACCGCGGGCGCATCATCACCCCGCTCAAGGACCGGTTCGGCGCCGAGGTCCGCACCCACTACCCGATCGAGCTGGCCGACGAGATCCGCCTGCTCAAGCAGGAGGCGCAGACCAGCTGGCTGGGCGCCGGCACCGACCTGGACACCCCGATCGTGCCCGAGCACCTGGTGGAGATCGTCGCCCGCTTCACCCGGCTGGTGCGCGAGTCCAGCCAGGTCGACCAGCGCTCCGGCGTCAGCGCCCGGTTCGCGATCGCCGGGCTGGAGACCGTCGCGGCCTCGGCCGTCCGGCGCGCCGCGGTGGCCGGTGAGGCGCGCCCGGTGGCCCGGGTCGTCGACCTCCCCAGCATCGTCCCGGCCAGCCGCGGCAAGGTCGAGTTCGCCGACTCCGGGTCCGACAGCGACGACGACCGCGACCTGGAGGTGCTCGAGCACCTGCTGCGGCAGGCCACCGCGCAGACCTTCCGGGCGCGCTGCGGCGGGCTGGACCTGACCGGCCTGCAGGAGCACTTCACCGGCGGCGACACCGTCGAGTCCGGTGACCTGGTGCCGGCCACCCGGCTGCTCGGCCAGCTGGGCACCGTGCCGAACCTGGCCCAGTTGCTGGGCCGGCTCGGGGTGCCCGAGGGCGAGGAGTCCGCCGAGCAGGCCGCCGCGGCCGTCGAGTTCGCGCTCGAGGGGCTGTGGCTGACCCGGCGGCTGGCCAAGGACACCGACGGCTCCCGCACGATCTACGGGGCCTGACGTGCCCGGCGCACGCAGGCCCCGGGGGTACCGGTACGGCAAGTGGACCGGCGGGCCCGACCCGCTGGCCCCGCCGTACGACGTCGCGGCCGCGGTCGACGAGATCGGTGACCAGGTGCTGGCCGGTGCCGGCGTCCGCGAGGCGATGCGCGACCTGCTGCGCCGCGGCGTCGACGGGCGCCGCGGCCTGGACCAGCTGCGGCGCAACGTCCGCGACCGGCTCAAGCAGGCGCGCAAGGCCGGCCGGATGGACGGCACGCTCGAGGAGGTCCGCGAGCTGCTCGACCGGGCCGTGGAGGCCGAGCGGACGGCGCTGTTCCCCGATCCGGACGACGCCGCCCGCCTCGCCGAGCAGGAGCTGGACGCCCTCCCGCAGGACACCGCGGGAGCCGTGCGGGCGCTGAAGGACAAGCAGTGGCGCTCGCCGGAGGCCGCGCAGGCCTACCAGCAGATCAAGGACCTGCTCCAGCAGGAGGTCCTGGACAGCTCGTTCCAGGGCATGAAGCAGGCGCTGCAGCAGATGCAGGACGGTGACGGCGCCGGCATGCAGGCGGTCAAGGACATGGTGGCCGACCTGTCCGCGCTGGTCGACGCGCACAACCGCGGTGAGGACACCGACCAGCAGTTCGCCGACTTCATCGGCAAGCACGGGGAGTTCTTCCCCGACTCCCCCGAGTCGGTCGAGGAGCTCATCGACTCCCTCGCCCGCCGGGCGGCCGCGCAGCAGCGGATGATGGCCGGGCTGTCGGCCGAGCAGCGCGCCGAGCTGCAGGACCTGATGGGCCAGGCGATGGGCGACCTGGGTCTGCAGAGCGAGATGGCGCACCTCAACGACGCGCTGCGGCAGGCCCGCCCGGACCTGCCGTGGGGCCAGGGCGGTCCGGTGCCCGACGGCGAGCAGGGGCTCGGCATGGGCGACGCCACCAGCGCCGTCGCCGAGCTCGCCGACCTGGAGGCGCTCAGTCAGCAGCTGTCCCAGGGCTACGCGGGCGCCTCGCTGGCCGACGTCGACGAGGAGCTGCTGGAGCAGGCGCTGGGCCGCTCGGCCGTCGACGACCTGGCCGCGCTGCGGCAGCTGGAGCGCGAGCTAGAGCGGCAGGGCTACCTCAACCGCAGCGAGGGCAAGCTCGAGCTGTCCCCCAAGGCGGTCCGCCGGCTGGGCGCGACGGCGCTGCGCCGGGTGTTCGCCCAGCTCTCGGCGACCGGCCGCGGCGAGCACGACGTCGCCGACGCCGGCGCCACCGGCGAGCTGACCGGGGCCTCGCGCGAGTGGCGGTTCGGCGACGAGCAGCCACTCGACGTCGTCCGCACGGTGCGCAACGCGGTGCTGCGCGGCGCGGGCACGCCGCGGGGTGACGGGCAGCGGAGGGTGCAGATCGCCGTCGAGGACTTCGAGGTGGTCGAGACCGAGCGCCGCACGGGCGCGGCGGTCGCGCTGCTGGTCGACCTGTCGTACTCGATGGCGCTGCGCGGCACCTGGGGCGACGCGAAGTCCACCGCGATGGCGCTGCACTCGCTGGTGACCACCCGTTTCCCGCAGGACGCCATCGAGATCATCGGGTTCTCCTCCACCGCGCAGGTGCTCCGGCCGGAGGAGCTGGCCGAGCTCAGCGTCGACACCCTGCAGGGCACCAACCTGCAGCACGGGCTGATGCTGGCCCGCCGGTTCCTGGCCCGGCACCGGGACGCCGAGCCGGTGGTCCTCGTGGTCACCGACGGCGAGCCCACCGCCCACCTGGAGGACGACGGGACGCCGTTCTTCTGCTGGCCGCCGATGCCGGAGACCATCGCCCGCACCGTCGCCGAGGTGGAGAAGGTGGCCCGGTCGGGCGCGACGATGAACGTGTTCGCCCTCGACCCGGAGCCCGGGCTGGTCGAGTTCGTGCACGACATCACCGCCCGCGCCGGGGGCCGGGTGTTCCAGCCCTCCAGCGACCGGCTCGGCGAGTACGTGGTGGCCGACTACCTCCAGGCCCGCAAGGGACGCCGCGGGCGGTAGACGGAGGACCCCTGTACCCCTCGCCCCTCCCACGCTCGGGGCGAGGAGGACAGGGGCCTGACGGCGGGACCGGGCCCGGACAACGGGGCCGGGGCGACCGCCGGTGGGCCGGGTCACCCGGGCCACCGGCGGCGCGTCGGGGAGGATGGACGGCGTGAGCAGCGAGGCACCCACCGGGACGATCACGATCGAGCAGGTCGACGCGGCGACCACGTACCCGCTGCGCGTGCAGGAGCTGCGCCAGGGCCGGCCCGCCGAGATCGACGAGGACGACGCCCCGTACACGTTCCACCTGGCTGCCCGGCTGGAGAGCGGCGAGGTGGTCGGCGTCGTCCGCTTCCACCCCCGCGACTGCCCGTGGCGGGAGGGCGAGGGGTCCTGGCAGCTGCGCGGGATGGCCACCGACCCGCGGGTGCGCGGCCTCGGCGTGGGCCGCGCGCTGGTGGCGGAAGGCCTGTCCCGGGTCGCTGCCCGCGGCGGGCAGCTGGTGTGGTGCGACGCCCGGGGTGCGGCCGTCGGGTTCTACGAGCGGATCGGCTTCACCCCCGTCACCGAGGAGTACGACCTGCGCCCCGTCGGGCCGCACCGCGGGATGGTCATCGAGCTGCCGATCCGCTGACCGGGCTCAGGCGGTGGGGTGCGCCCCGCTGGAGCTGATGCCGGGGATGCGCCCGGCCCGGAAGGCGTCGACGAACAACCGGTGGTCCTCCTGCGTCCGGCGGGCGTAGGAGTGTGCGAACTCCACCAGGTCGGCCACGAACTGCTCCCGGCGGTCCCCGACGAGCTCGGTGAGCGCCTCCTCGGTCTGGAACGGCACCAGGGTGTGGTCGCTGTCGGCGTCGCCCACGCAGTGCAGCTTCGCCGTGGCACGGCCCAGCTGGGCGAGCACGGTGGCGATCTCGTCAGGCTCGGTGAGGTCCTCCCAGTCCAGGTCGCTCTCGTAGGGCGACAGCTCCTGCACCACGAAGCCGACGCCGCCGATCTCGGTGTGCCCCAGGAACTGGGAGGCGTTGGCCTGCAGCGCGCGCTGGCTGACCGCCGTCCGGTGGCCGTGGTGCTCGAAGTAGCCGCTGATCTCCGGGTCGCGGACGATCCGGCTGGGGGCTGCGACGTTGCCCTGCTTCAGCGACAGGACGACGTCGTTCTCCAGCGCCTGGTCGTAGCCCTCGATCAAGACGCTGTAGGCGGGCAGCCCGGCGCTGCCGATCCCGAAGCCGCCGGTGCCGACGACGTCCTTCACGCCGTAGGCGACGTCCCGCTTGCGCCGCGGCGGGTGCACGGTGCCCTGCCAGCGCTCGAGCGCGTGCAGCACCTCGGCGCGCTCGTCGTCGTCAAGCCGGCGGTTGCGCGGCAGGTCGGCGAAGCGCCGCTCGAAGCGCTCCACCACCGTGACCCGGTCGAGCAGGCCGATCCGGGTGCGGGCCGTCGTGGCGAGCACGACGTCGTGCACCGCGCCCTCGGTGTTGTCCCGGGTCAGGGCGAAGGAGCGGTCCTCGTCGGACCGGGTGAAGGCCTCGACCTGGTCGAGGTAGGAGCCGAGGAACATCCCGAGCAGCTCGCCGATCACGTCGTCCGCGAGCGCCTTGCGCCAGGCGAGCAGCGCGAAGCTGGCCGCGAACCGGCGCAGGTCCCAGCTGAGGTGGCCGAGGTAGGCCTCGTCGAAGTCGTTGACGTCGAAGACGATGCGGCCCTCGCCGTCCATGTAGGTGCCGAAGTTCTCCGCGTGCAGGTCACCCTGGATCCACACCCGGGACGTCCGCTCGTCACTCCAGCGGTCCTCCAGCGCCGCCATGTCGGCGTAGAACAGACACGCCGAGCCGCGGTAGAACGCGAACGGGTCGGCGGCCATCTTGCGGAACTTGGTCCGGAAGGCGTCCGCATCAGCGGACATCAGGTCGGAGAAGGCGTCGACCAGCACGTCGATGATCTGTTGGCTGCGGACGTCGTCGTCCGGGCGGTTGTTCGGAGGGGTGAGGTCAACGCGGGCGGCCACCTCCCCACGGTAGGGGGCAACTAGCCTCAGGGACGGTGCTCCCCGCGCAGGACGCGGCCGGGGAGCCGGGAGAAGAGAGCGGGGTCGCGTGACGCGAGCGAGCAGGGCTCGCCGGCTGGCGACCGGGGCCGTCTACGGCGGCGGCGGGGTCGGCCTGGCCGGGGCCGCACTGGTGACGCTGCTGCGCGAGGAGGCCCGGGCGGCCCGCCGCACGGTGCAGTCCCACCGCACCCAGGCCGACCCGCCCACCGGCAACGGCCGCTACGGCCGCTACGCGGGCAGCCCCATCGTCATGGTGATGCTCGGTGACTCCAGCGCCGTCGGGCTCGGGGTGTCCACCGCCGCGTACACCCCCGGGGTGCTCATCGCCTCGGCGCTGGCCGAGCTCGCCGAGCGACCCGTCCGGCTGGCCAAGTTCGCGGTGTCCGGGGCGACGTCGAACCGGCTGGACGCCCAGGTCGACCGGGCGCTGGCCGAGCACCCCGACGTCGCGGTGGTCATGATCGGCGCCAACGACGTCACCAGCCGCACCCGGCCGGCGACGTCGGTGCGGCACCTCGCCGACGCGGTCCGCCGGCTCGAGGACGCCGGCTGCAAGGTCGTCGTCGGCACCTGCCCGGACCTGGGCACGATCCGGCCGATCCGCCAGCCGCTCCGCTTCCTCGCCCGCCGGTGGAGCCGCAACCTGGCCGCCGCGCAGACCATCGCCGTCGTCGCCGCCGGGGGCCGCACGGTGTCGCTGGGCTCGGTGCTCGGCCCGACCTTCGCCACCGACCGGACGATGTTCAGCAGCGACGAGTTCCACCCCTCGGCCGCCGGGTACGCCGCAGCCGCCTCGGTGCTGCTGCCCTCGGTCGCCGACTCCCTCGGCGTCTGGCCGGCCGCGCTGGACCGCGGCCTGCGGCTGCGCCGCAACACCGTCCGCCCGATCGCGCAGGCCGCCGCCAAGGCCGCCGGCCGCACCGGCACCGAGGTACAGCCCACCGCCGTCCGCGGGGCCGGGAACGCGCGCGGCCCGTGGGCGCGGCTGCGCCGGCGGGTCCCGACCGAGATCGTCGCGGCCGACCCGGCGCAGGTGACCACGGAGCCCATCGGCTCCTGAACCGACCGTGAGAACGACCGTGGCCCGGCCCCCTATCGGGGACCGGGCCACGGTCGTCTGGTGCAGGTGTCAGATCACTCGCGGAAGTACGACAGGAGACGCAGGATCTCCATGTACAGCCAGATGACCGTGACGAGCAGGCCGAAGGCGATGTACCAGGCGTACTTCGGCGGGGCGCCGCGGCGGATGGCCTCGTCGGCAGCGTCGAAGTCCAGCAGCAGCATGAACGCCGCGATGCCGATCATGAGCAGGCTGAAGCCGATGGCCACCGGGCCACCGTTGCGCAGGCCGAGCGGGTCGCCGCTGGTGAACAGGCCCATCAGGACGTTGACCAGCGTGAGCACCAGAGCGCCGACGAGGGCACCGACGACCCAGCGGGTCAGCTTCGGGGTGACCCGGATGGCACCGGTCTTGTAGACCACCAACATGCCGGCGAACACACCGAACGTGCCGATGAGCGCCTGGACGACGATCCCGGGGTAGATGTCGTTGAACGCCTCGCTGATCGCGCCCAGCGCGATGCCGTAGAGGATCCCGTAGGACAGCGTGGCGACCGGGTTGGCGATCTGCTTGAACGAGATCACCAGGCCGAGCACGAACGCGACCAGGACCGACGGGAGCGCCAGGCCCCAGGCCAGGTCCGGGGGCAGGAGCGCCCAGGTGACGGCCGCGGACAGCACGGTCACCAGGAAGCTGATGCCCGTCTTGGTGACGACGTCGTCCATCGTCATGTAGGCGCGGTCGGTGGCCGCGTACGGCGACTGGACCGGCTTGCCGTACGGGTCGTACTGGGTGGGCGCCCCGCCGGTCGTCTGCTGCGGGCCTGCGCCCCAGCCGGCGGCCGGGTTGTTGCCGGCCGCGGCGAAGCCCCGGCTGAAGGCCGGGTTGCTGCTGGGCATCGTCATCTCCTCGAGGTGACTGGTCGGTCCGTGGGGCCATCTGTGCGTCCCACGCTGCCCTGTCCAACGCCACGCCCGGTCGGCGAGTTCCCGGCCCCGGTCACCCGCACGAGTGCCCCCGGTCGGGTTCGAACCGACACTGCGACCCTTTTAAGGGGTCTGCCTCTGCCGATTGGGCTACGGGGGCGGGCTGGGAGGGCGGTCAGGGAGCGGGCTCGTCGGTGGGTGAGCTTGCCAGCTCCGTGGCCCGGCTGAGCACCGCGTCCAGCATCGGCTCGGTCAGCTTGCCGGTGAAGGTGTTCTGCTGGCTCACGTGGTAGCTGCCCAGCAGGGTCAACGGCCCGTTCGGTCCGGTGAGCGACACCTCGACGCCGTGCCCGAACGCCGGCCGCGGCCGGGGCAGCGGCACACCGGCCTCGGCCAGCACCGGCCACAGCGCCTGCCAGCCGAAGCCACCGAGGACGACGACCACCCGCAGCCGCGGCAGCAGCGCGAGCTCGCGGGCCAGCCACGGCGAGCAGGTGTCCCGCTCCTCCGGCGTCGGGGCGTTGGCCGGCGGCGCGCACCGGACGGCGGCGCACACCCGGACGTCGGTGAGCGCCAGGCCGTCGTCCTTGTGCACCGACGTCGGCTGGTTGGCCAGCCCGGCCCGCCAGAGCGCGGCGAAGATCCAGTCGCCGCTGCGGTCGCCGGTGAACACCCGGCCGGTGCGGTTGCCACCGTGCGCGGCCGGCGCGAGGCCGACCACCGCGATCCGGGCGTCGGCCGGCCCGAGGCCGGGCACCGGGCGGCCCCAGTACTCCTCCTCGCGGAACGAGGCCCGCTTGACCTCGGCCACCTCTTCGCGCCAGGCGACCAGCCGGGGGCAGGCGCGGCAACCGGAGACCCGCTCGTCGAGGACGGTCAGGTCCCGGGACCCGGCCGCGCCGCGGCGCACCCCGCCGGCGCTGCGGGTGACCGGGAAGCCGTCGGCGTCGCGTGCCATGTGCGACAGCAGAGCACGCGACCGCCCGGCGTACGGCAGGCCCCCTGGGGCAGGATCGGGGCGTGGCGAAGAAGAAGCAGGTGGAGAAGGAGCCGGCGCTGTACAAGGCGCTCGGTCTCGGACTGGCCGTCCCCAGCGGGATCCTGGTCAAGAAGCTCGCCGACACGGCGTGGGAGAAGACGCGGGGCTACCCGCCGCCGAAGAACCCGGCCGCGCCCGGCGTCGGCTGGGGCGAGGCGCTGGCCTGGGCCGCCGTCTCCGGTGTGCTCGTCGCCGCCGGCCGGCTGGTCGCCGCCCGCGTGGCGACCTCGCTCTACCAGGCGATCACCGGCGAGCTGCCCCCGGACATGAACGCCGACAGCGCCGCCTGACGGCCCTCCAGGCCCCGCCCCGAGCGTGCTCGGGGCGGGGAGGAGGGGGTCCTCCCGGCTGTGGACGGCGTCAGCCGCGGGCGAGGCGGAGGGCGATGCCGTCGAGGATGTCGTGCTCGCTGACGACGACCTCGTCGAGGTCGAAGGCGTCCATGATCACCCGCAGGATCAGCGATCCGGCGCCGATGACGTCGACCCGGCCCGGGTGCATGACCGGGTACGCAGCCCGCTTGGCCCGGGTGGCGGTGAGCAGCCCGGCGGCCACGGACCGGACGGCGGCGACCGGGATGCGCGATCCGTGGATGGCGTCGGGGTCGTAGGCGGGCAGGCCGAGGGCGAGCGCGGCGACGGTGGTGACCGTGCCGGCCACCCCGACCAGCGTGACCGCCTCCCCCACCGGCACGTCGGCGGCGACCAGGGCGAGGGCGGCCCGGATGTCGGCCTCGGCGCCCTGCACCTCGTCCGGCGGCGGCGGGTCGCTGCGCAGGTGCCGCTCGGTGAGCCGCACGCAGCCGATGTCGACCGAGCGGGCGGCGCGCACCCCGCCGGCGTCGCCGAGCACGAACTCCGTCGACCCGCCGCCGATGTCGACGACCAGGTACGGCGCGGTGATGTCCGACAGCGACGCGGTCGCCCCGAGGAAGGACAGCCCGGCCTCCTCCACCCCGGGGACGACGTCGGGCAGCTGGCCGAGCGTGGTGAGCACCATCTGCTCGAAGTCACCGCGGTTGGCGGCGTCCCGGCTGGCGCTGGTGGCGACCATCCGCACCCGCTCGGCGCCCAGCTCGCGGGCCTGGGCGGCGTACTCGGCGAGCACCACGCGGGTGCGCTCGATCGCCTCGGGCGCCAGGCGGCCGGTGGCGTCGACGCCCTGGCCGAGCCGGACGACCTCCATCCGGCGCAGCAGGTCGGTGGCCGGGCCCTCGGGCGGGACGTCGGCGACCAGCAGCCGGATCGAGTTGGTGCCGCAGTCGATGGCAGCGACCCTCATCGCACGTCCTCCGGGTCGGTGGGGCTCGGCTGGGCGCAGGGGCCGGCGGCCCACCACTCCCCCATCTCGGCGACCGCGCGGTCACCGATGGGGTTCACACCCGGGCCCGCGGCGAGCGCGTGGCCGGCGAGGGCGTGCAGGCACTTGACCCGGTCGGGCATACCACCGGCGGTGGCCGGGGTGGGCAGCACGTCGCGGGCGTCCCGGGTGGCCAGGAAGCTCTCGTGCGCGGCGAGGTAGGCGGCGGCGAGCCTGGGGTCGGTGCCCAGCTCGTCCTGCCACTCCCGCATCCGGCCCGCGGACTCCAGCCGGCTGGCCGCGGCGGTCGCCCGCGGGCAGGTCAGGTAGTACAGCGTGGGGAACGGGGTGCCGTCCTCCAGCCGCGGCGAGGTCTCCACGACGTCGGGCTGGCCGCACGGGCAGCGGTGCGCCACCCCGACGAGCGCGCGCGGCGGCCGGCCGAGCTGGCGGGCGATGACCGCACGCTCCTCCGCGGTGACCGGCGGGGACGGCGGGGCCACCACCGGCGCGGGGGCGGCGGGGCTGGTCTCTTCTCCGGTCGGGCGCTCACTCACACCCCCGAGTCTGCGGGAGGCGGCCACCCGGACGTGCACGGCCCCCTCGCCGGGGCCCCGCCCCGCCTCACGCGGGCGGAGGGCGGACACCCAAGCAGGGCCTCGCGACGAGGTCCCCCGCACGCTCGGGACGAGTCTCGGGCCGAGGGGCGAGGCGGTCCTCCTACGTCAGCCGTCGGCTCGGGCCACCGAGTCCAGGAGGGCCTCGTACCAGGGCAGCGGAGCGGCGGGGTCGGGCAGACCGGCGGGCGCCTGCGCCCGGTCGCCGGGGTCGCCGGCGTCACCGACGATGACCAGCCGACTGCCCGGCGGCACGAGCGTGAGCCGCTCGCGGGCCTGCTGCTCGATGTAGGCGGGGTCGGACCGCTGGTCCAGCTGCGCCTGCAGGTCGGCCGCGCGCTGGGACAGCGCGCCCTGCTCGGCGGCCAGCTCGGCCAGCTGCTGGCGGCCGGCCACGTACTGCCGCAGCGGACCCGCGAGGGTCAGGGCCAGCAGCAGCACCATGCCGGCGAGCAGCACCGCGCGGCCGGTGAACCGCGGGCCGCGGCGGACGGGGGTGGTGCGGGCCGGGCTGCGGGTGGTGCGGCGGCCGGGCCGGCTGTCGGCCGAGCCGCGGGAGCCTGCCCGCACCGGCCGCGACGAGGTCCGGCGGCGGGAGCCACCGGGCCGGGCGCGACGGGTGCGGGCAGTGCTCACGGGGTGGGTCAGCCCTGGCGGGCGGCCAGCCGCGGGAACGCGGCGGCGCCGGCGTAGCGCGCGGCCTCGTCCAGCTCCTCCTCGATCCGGAGCAGCTGGTTGTACTTGGCGACGCGCTCGCTGCGGGCCGGGGCACCGGTCTTGATCTGGCCGCAGTCGGTGGCGACGGCGAGGTCGGCGATCGTGGTGTCCTCGGTCTCGCCGGACCGGTGGCTCATCATCGAGCGGTAGCCGGCCCGGTGGGCCAGGTTGACCGCGTCGAGGGTCTCGGTGAGCGTGCCGATCTGGTTGACCTTCACCAGCAGCGCGTTCGCCGCACCGCGGGCGATGCCGTCGGCCAGCCGGGTGGGGTTGGTGACGAACAGGTCGTCGCCGACGAGCTGCACCCGGTCGCCGAGCGCGGCGGTCATGGCGACCCAGCCGTCCCAGTCCTCCTCGTCGAGGGGGTCCTCGATGGAGACGATCGGGTAGGCGTCGACCAGGCCGGTGTAGTACTCGACGAGCTGGTCGGAGGTCTTCGTCGCGCCCTCGAAGGCGTAGCCCTCGGCGCTGTGGAACTCGCTCGCCGCGACGTCCAGGGCGAAGGCGATGTCGGTGCCGGGCGTGTAGCCGGCGTTCTGCACGGCCTCCACGATCAGGTCCAGGGCGTCGCGGTTGCTGGGCAGCGACGGGGCGAAGCCGCCCTCGTCGCCCAGGCCGGTGGACAGCCCGCGCTTCTTCAGCACGGCCTTGAGCGCGTGGTAGGTCTCGGTGCCGACCTGCAGCGCCTCGGCGAAGGAGCCCGCGCCGATCGGGGCGATCATGAACTCCTGGACGTCGACGTTGCTGTCGGCGTGGGCGCCACCGTTGACGATGTTCATCATCGGCACGGGGAGCAGGTGCGCCGACGGGCCGCCGACGTAGCGGAACAGGGGCAGGCCGGCGGACTCGGCCGCGGCCTTCGCGACGGCGAGGCTGACGCCGAGGATCGCGTTGGCGCCCAGGCGGGACTTGTCGGGGGTGCCGTCGAGGTCGATGAGCCGCTGGTCGACCAGCCGCTGCTCGGCGGCCTCGAAGCCGACGAGCTCGGGGCCGATGACGTCCAGGACGCCGTCGACGGCCTGGGTCACGCCCTTGCCCCCGTAGCGGGTGCCGCCGTCGCGCAGCTCCACCGCCTCGAAGGCCCCGGTGGACGCACCGCTGGGCACGGCGGCCCGGGTGATCGTCCCGTCGTCGAGGGCGACCTCGACCTCCACGGTGGGGTTCCCTCGTGAGTCGAGGATCTCTCGGGCGCCTACGGCTTCGATGCTGGCCACGGTCTGCAGCCTAGCCAGCCCGGCGGCTGGGCGGACACACCGCGCCGGGACCGGGGAGCCTGCGACCATGACCGGCGATGACCGCCGCCGTCCCTCCCCCGCCGCGACCGCACCGCCGCGCCGCCCGCCAGCTGCTGCTCGGCCTGGTGCCGGTGCTCCTCGTCGGCCTGGTCCTGCTGGTCGCGCTCGGGGTGCGACTGGGGTCGCTGCGCGAGCCGCTGGCCGCGGCGAGCGCCACCGCCCCGGCCACGGTCACCGGCACGGGGGCCGCACCGGACGGCCGCGGGCTCGAGGTCTCCTTCCCCGACGCGACCGGCGCGCAGCGCGACGGGCTCGTCGAGCTGCCCCGGCCGCTGCCGGTGCCGGTGGGCGCGACGCTGACCGTGCGCTACGACCCGGCGGCCCCGACCGGCGTGCGGGCGCTGGTGCACACCGACGGGGACGCCGCGGACGGCACGCTGCGCGACGTCGTCTTCGGGCTGGTGGTGGTGGCGCTGGTCGTCGTGGTGGCCGGCGTCCTCACCCTGGCCCGGCTGCTCGGGCGGCCGCGGCTGCGCCACCGCCCGGCGACGACGGTGCCGGCCACCCACGTCGTGGTCGCCCAGGGCCTGCTGGTGCGCAGCTGGCTGGAGCTGTCGACGTCGGCGGGACGGCGCTGGCTGCCGGTGCACTGGGCGCCGGAGGTGGACCGGCTGGCGCCGGGGACACCGGTCACGGTGCACGGCGACCCGGCCCGCGGCCGCGTCGTGCTGCCGGTCCTGGACGGCGCGGAGGTCTGGCCCTCGGGCCGGCTGCGCGGCAAGGAGCCCCGCGGGCAGGTGCGGCAGGCCGCCGTCGTCCCGGACGCCGCCGACCTGGGGCTGGCCCGGCAGGCCCGTGCCGACGGCGTCCTGCCGTTCCTGGCCCCGGTGCTGGGGCTGCTGTGGGCCTACGTCGACGGCAGCGGGGTGCCCGGCTTCCTGGCCGCGACGGTGCTGGCGGCGACCGTGCTGTTCTGGCTGCCGCAGCTGCTCGGTTCCGACCCGAGCGCCACCTCTCAAGGCTGAGCCGGCGGCTCGTCCCGGGACTCGGCGGTGTTGCGGGACCGCTCGGCCAGCTCCTCGGGGCTGGGGCCGGCAAAGGCCCTGGACCGCTCCCGGGCCTCGACGCTGCCGGTGAACAGCCCGGCGTTCGGCGGGCTGACCCCCTCCGCGGGCTCCCCCACCGGACGGGCGGGCACCCGCTCGGCGCCGAACCCGCCGACGCCCTCGGTGCGCACCCGCGGCAGCGAGGCGCCGTGCTCGCGCTGCAGCCACACCACCAGGGCCTCGCGCACCTGGCAGCGCAGGTCGAACAGGGTCGGCCCGTCCTTCGCGCTGACCAGCACCCGGACCCGGATCACCGAGCTCACCGCGTCGGTGACCTGCAGGACCTTGACCCGCTCGTCCCACAGGTTGTTCTCGTCCAGCATGCGGTCCAGCGCGGTGCGCATCTCGTCGAACGGCGTCGTCCAGTCGACGTCGATCTCGATCGAGCCGAGGACGGCGGACTCGGTGCGCGTCCAGTTCTGGAAGGGCGTGGTCGTGAAGTAGGTGGACGGGAGCACCAGCCGCCGGTCGTCCCAGACGTGGACGACGACGTAGGTCAGCGTGATCTCCTCGATCCGACCCCACTCCTCCTGCACGACCACGACGTCGTCGACCCGGATGGCGTCGGTGAAGGCCAGCTGCAGCCCGGCGATGACGTTGGCCAGCGAGGTCTGCGCCGCGAGGCCGGCCACGATCGACAGCACGCCGGCGCTGGCCAGGATCGAGGTGCCGGCGGCCCGCGCGGCGGGGAAGGTCAGCAGCATCCCGGCGATCGCGAGCAGGGCCAGCACCGCGACGGTCACCCGGCGCACCAGCGTCACCTGGGTGCGCACCCGGCGGGCGTGCCGGTTGTCCACGACGTCGACGTCGTAGCGGGCCAGCGCGAGGTCCTCGACCACGAAGGCCGCCACCGCCACCAGCCAGGCCGCCACCGCGATCAGCGCCAGCCCCAGCACCCGGACGACGACGTCCCGCCACTCCCCCACCCCGGTCGCCGAGTCCAGCACCACGGTGACCGCGATCAGGACCAGCAGCACCCGCAGCGGACGGCGACCGCGCCGGGACAGGTCGGCGGCGGCCGCGCTGCGGCGGGCCAGGCGGCGCACCACGACGCCGATGGCGACCGCGACGCACCAGGCGGCCAGGGCTGCCCCGACCACGACCAGGAGCAGCAGCCAGGTCGCCTGCGGCAGCACCTGCGAGACGGTGTCCTCGGCGGCGGACGGGGTCAGGGACGTCGTGGGCATGCGGCAGCGGCTCCTGGCGGTGGCGGGGACGGGTGGACCGGGCACGCCGTTGGCCGGAACCCTCCACGTTAGGTGCGCCTGCGGGGCCCGACCGCCGTCCCGGCCGTGTGTTCACCCACAGCGGGGCGCCGGGTCAGCGCACGCGGGACGAGCGCTCCGGCAGGGTCACACCGGGGTCGACGTGACGCCCACGGACGTCGTGCGTGCTGCCGGGCCGCCGGCGCGCACCGAGCGGACGAGCAGCAGCCCCTCGACCGTGCCCCGGACGGCCGCCAGCACCTGACCGACGGGACGACGCAACAGCGCCCGCCGGCCACCGCGCAGCAGCACCCGCCGCGCGTGCGCCGGGGAGCTGCGCAGCCAGCCGGCGAGCTCGTCGTCCTGCAGGTGCTGGGCGGCGAACAGCAGCCGGTTGCGGCAGTTGTAGCGGAGGTAGAGGTCGGACTTGCCCTCGCCGGCCTGCGTGCCGCCGACCAGGTGGGTGGCGACCAGGTCGCGGCGGACGACGAGCCGGCCACCGGCGGCCTGCACCCGGTGGCTGAGGTCGATGTCCTCCCAGTACATGAAGTACCGGTCGTCGAAGCCGCCGACCTCGTCCCACAGCGCGAGGGAGAACGCCAGGCAGGCGCCGGTGACCCAGGGGTGGTCGACGGTGGTCACGTCGACGCCGCGGGTGCGCGTGCGGCCGTCGGCCCAGTCCAGCGAACCGCCGGCGAACCAGACGGCCCCGTCGGCGTCCTCGACCAGCGGGCACACCAGCGCCCGGGGGTCGTCGGCGACGGCGGCGACCAGGCCGTCGAGCGCGGTCATCGGCAGCACGGCGTCGGGGTTGAGCAGCACGACGGTCTGCGCCCCGAGCTCACGGGCGCGGTCGGCCCCGGCGTTGACGGCGGCCCCGAAGCCCGGGTTGCCGGCCAGCGGGACGAGCACCCAGCCGTGGTCGGCCGCCAGCCCGGTGACGGCGGTCCGCTCGGCGTCGGAGTGCCGGCTGTCGACCACCACCACCGCGGTGTCGGGGCGGCCGCCCAGCCCGGGCAGGTTCTCGGCGAGCAGGCGGTGGGACCCGTAGTTGACGACGACGACGGCCGTCCGCGCGGGAGCACTGGCGACGGTCACCGGCCCATCGTCGGGGTGCCGGGCGGCCCGCGGACCGCCCGCGGGTGCTGCGTCCCCCGTCGGGGGGAGCCGGTCAGCCGTCGGTGCGGACGTGCGCGGCGGTGTCGAGGTCGTCGGCGTACCGGCGGACGGCGGTGCGCAGCGCGTCCTCGGCGTCCCAGCCGCGGTCGCGGGCGGCGACGACGATCCCGAGCAGCTGCTCCCCCAGCTCGGCGGGGTCGGTGGCGGTGAGCTCGCCGGCGGGCGGGGTGGGCAGCCCGGCACGGGCGGCCCGGCCGGCCAGCGCCGCGCCCCACGAGGTGGCCGGCTGTGAGCGGGAGACGCCCTCGGTGGGCGAGCGGCGCTGCTTCTCCGCCTTCTTGATCTCGTCCCAACCGGCCTCGACCTGCGCGACGTCGCGGGGGCCGGCGTCGGCGAACACGTGCGGGTGCCGGCGCACCAGCTTGTCGACCAGGTCACCGGCCACGTCGTCGACGTCGAAGGGCACGCCGAACGGCGCCTCCTGGGCGACCCGGGCGTGGAAGACGACCTGGAGCAGGACGTCGCCGAGCTCCTCGCGCATGCCGGCGGGGTCCTCCTCGACGATCGCGTCGTAGGCCTCGTGCGCCTCCTCCAGCAGGTAGCCGCGCAGCGAGGCGTGGGTCTGCTCGGCGTCCCAGGGGCAGCCGCCGGGTGAGCGCAGCCGGTCCATGACCGCGACGACGTCCAGCAGCCGGACGCCGGCCGGCTCGGGGGCACCGGCCACGACATCGGCGCCCTCGGGGACCTCGGCCGCCGTGAGCAGGCAGACCGCGCCCGCGGGCACCTCGGCCAGGGAGGCCACGTCGGTGACCGGCGTCCCGGCCGCGCGCAGCGCCTCGGCGGTGGCGGCCGCGCCGGGCAGGGCGACCAGCCGGTCGGTCGCGGCGACCGCCCGCCAGCCGGCGGGGCCGAGCAGGCCGGGCAGGTGCGGGCTGACGGTCACGAAGGTCGGCACCCGCCCATTGTGCTGATGGAGTCCCAGCGCTGCGTCCTCCGAGCGCTGGGACTCCACCACGTCAGCTGGCGACGGCGACGGGCTGGGCGAGGACGGCGGTGAGGAGTGCGTGCAGCTTCTCCAGCAGGGCGACGTCCCGCAGCGGGGTGCGGCGGTCGGGCCCGATGGGGACCTTGATCGACACGGTGCGCACCGCCTCCTTGTAGCTGGCGCCCTCGGCGAGGCGGGACAGCTTCATCACCTGGGACTCGCGCAGCTCGACCGGCCCGACGCGGACGTTGCGGCCCTGCATCGACACCTCGGTGACCCCCAGCGCCCGCATCGCCGCGCGGAACCGGGCCACGGCGAGCAGGTTGAGCACCGGGTCGGGCGCGGGGCCGTAGCGGTCGGTGAGCTCGTCGAGCACGGCCTGCGCCTGCTCGTCGTCCTGCACGCTGGCGACCTTGCGGTAGGCCTCCATCCGCAGCCGCTCGCCGGGCAGGTAGTCGTGCGGCAGGTGCGCGTCGACGGGCAGGTCGACCCGGACGTCGGCCGGCTCCACCGCCGGGGACTCCCCCGTCGCCTGGGCGCGGTAGTCGCTCACCGCCTCACCGACCAGCCGCACGTAGAGGTCGAAGCCGACGCCGGCGATGAACCCGGACTGCTCGCCGCCCAGCAGGTTGCCCGAGCCGCGGATCTCCAGGTCCTTCATCGCCACCGCCATGCCGGCCCCGAGGTCGGTGTTGTTGGCGATGGTGGTCAGCCGGTCGACCGAGGTCTCGGTCAGCGGCCGCGTCGGGTCGTAGGTGAAGTAGGCGTAGGCGCGCTCGCGGCCACGGCCCACGCGCCCGCGGATCTGGTGCAGCTGGGAGAGGCCGAACATGTCGGCCCGGTCGACGATCAGGGTGTTGGCGTTGGGGATGTCCAGGCCCGACTCGACGATGGTCGTGGCGATCAGGACGTCGTACTCCTTCTCCCAGAAGCCGACCATGATCTTCTCGAGCTCGTGCTCCTTCATCTGCCCGTGGCCCACGGCGATGCGGGCCTCGGGCACCAGGTTGCGGATCTTGGCCGCGGCCTTGTCGATCGACTGCACCCGGTTGTGGATGACGAACACCTGGCCGTCGCGCAGCAGCTCGCGGCGGATGGCGGCGGCCATCTGCTTGTCCTCCCAGGCGCCGACGTAGGTCAGCACCGGGTGCCGCTCCTCCGGCGGGGTGAGGATCGTCGACATCTCCCGGATGCCGGTGAGGCTCATCTCCAGGGTGCGCGGGATCGGCGTCGCGGACATCGACAGGACGTCGACCGCCGTCCGCATCGTCTTCAGGTACTCCTTGTGCTCGACGCCGAAGCGCTGCTCCTCGTCGACGATCACCAGCCCGAGGTCCTTGAACCGGGTGGTGGGCTGCAGCAGCCGGTGCGTGCCGACCAGGATGTCGACCTCGCCGTCGGCCAGCTTGCGCAGCGTCTCGTTGGACTCGGTCGTCGACTGGAAGCGCGAGAGCACCGCGACGGTGACCGGGAACTGGGCCATCCGCTCGGAGAACGTCTTGAAGTGCTGGTTGGCCAGCAACGTCGTCGGCACCAGGACGGCGACCTGCTTGCCGTCCTGCACCGCCTTGAACGCCGCCCGGATGGCGATCTCGGTCTTGCCGTAGCCGACGTCGCCGCAGATGATCCGGTCCATCGGCACGGGCTGGCGCATGTCGGCCTTGACCTCGTCGATCGCGGCCAGCTGGTCCGGGGTCTCCTGGAACGGGAAGGCGTCCTCGAGCTCGCGCTGCCAGACGGTGTCCGGGCCGAAGGCGTGGCCCTTGCTGGCCATCCGGGCGGAGTACAGCCGGATCAGCTCCGCGGCGATCTGCTTGACCGCCTTGCGGGCCGAGGCCTTCGTCTTCTGCCAGTCCGCGCCACCCAGCTTCGACAGCGACGGGGCCTCGCCGCCGACGTAGCGGGTCAGCTGGTCCAGGGCGTCGGTGGGCACGAAGAGCCGGTCCGGCGGCTGGTTCCGCTTGCCCGGGGCGTACTCGACGATGAGGTAGTCGCGCTGGCCGCCGTGCACGGTGCGGCTGACCATCTCCACGTACCGGCCGATGCCGTGCTGCTCGTGCACCACCAGGTCACCGGGCTGCAGCTGCACCAGGTCCACGGCGTTGCGCCGGCGGGCCGGCATCTTGGTGGCGTCCTTCATCGAGGTGCCGCGCTGGCCGGTGAGGTCGCCCTCGGTGAGCAGCGCCAGCCCGACCGCGGGGAACGCGAACCCGGCCTCCAGGTTCCCCTGGGTCACGAACGGCGCGCCGGCGGTCGGGGCGTCCTCGATGCCCGGGACGAGCCGGGCGCCCAGGTCGGCCTCGGTGAGCTGGTCGGCGGCGCGCTGGGCGGGGCCGGGGCCCGCGAACGTCAGCGCCACCCGCCAGCCGTCGCGGCCCCACGTCCGCAGCGCCTCGAAGGCGCGCTCCTGGTCGCCGTGGAAGCGCTCGACGCCGGTGGCGTCCAGCGTCACGTGCTGCTCGTCGTCCTCTGTCGCGAGGGTGAAGGTGCCGGTGGTCCACCAGGGCAGGCCGCGACCGCGGGCGGCGTCCTCGACGTCGCCGAGGTCCTGGAAGGAGGAGGCGCCCAGGTCGATCGGCGCCTGGCCGGCCTCGGCGGCGGTCTGCCAGGAGGCGGCGAGGAACTCCTCGGCGGTGCGCACCAGGTCCGCGGCGCGGCTGCGCACCCGCTCGGGGTCACAGACCAGCACGTGCGTGCCGGCGGGCACCAGGTCGGTGAGCAGCTGCATCGCCTCGCCGCCGATCAGGGCGGGGATGAGGGACTCCATGCCCTCCACGGCGATGCCCTCGGCCAGCTTGCCGGCGACCTCGGCGAGCTCCGGGTGGTCGACCGCCAGCTGGACGGCGCGGGCGCGCACCTCGTCGGTGAGCAGCAGCTCACGGCACGGCGGGGCCCACAGCCGCTCGGGGCGCTCGTCGAGGGAGCGCTGGTCGGCGGCGGAGAAGTACCGCAGCTCGTCGACCTCGTCGCCCCAGAACTCCACGCGCACCGGGTGCTGCTCGGTGGGCGGGAAGACGTCGAGCAGCCCACCGCGGACAGCGAACTCGCCCCGCTTCTCGACCAGCTCCACCCGCACGTAAGCGGCGTCGGACAGCGCCTGCGCCACGTCGTCGAGCTCGGCGGACTGGCCCGGCGCCAGCTCGACCGGCACCAGGTCGCCCAGGCCCGGGGCCAGCGGCTGCAGCACGCTGCGCACCGGGGCGACCAGGACGTCGATCCCGCCGTTGGCGCCGGGGTGGGTCAGGTCGCGCAGCACGGCCAGCCGGCGGCCGACGGTGTCCGCGCGGGGGCTCAGCCGCTCGTGCGGCAGCGTCTCCCACGCCGGGAAGACCTCGACCCGGGAGTCGGGCACGAAGCAGCGCAGCAGCGAGGCCAGCGCGTCGGCGTCCCGCTCGCCGGCGGTGACCACCAGCACCGGGACGGCGGCGCCACCAGGGCGGCGGGCAGCCAGGGCGGCGGCCACCAGCGGCTGGACCGAGGGCGGTGCCGTGACCGCCAGCTGGGCCTGCCCCGCGTGCTGCACCACCGAGGCCATGCCGGGGTCGGTCAGGACGACGTCGAGCACGCCGCGCAGGCTCACGGTGAGGACACTCCCGGTTCTGGGGGCCGCACACGACGCGCCGGGTGCGCGCGGGGGCCACCTGCCAGGTTAACCCGCTGGCGGGAGGCCCGCGGGCCCGTCGCGGAGCAGGGCCCGCAGGCCGGTCAGACCAGCGCGGTGGCGGTCGCGGGCCGGGCGGCGTCCAGGCTGGCCAGCGCCTTGCGCAGCAGCGTGGAGGAGGTGTGCATGGTGTACGGGAAGTAGTGCACGGCCACGCCCACGGCGGCGAAGTCGGCCTCGAGCTTGTCGCCCTTGGCGGTGCCCCGCCAGTCGTCGCCCTTGAAGATCACGTCGAACTGCACCTCGCGCCAAGTGTCGATCTTGTCCGGCACGACCTCGGCGTGGACCCCGTCGACGAAGCGCAGGTTGCCCACGATCTCCATCCGCTCCGCCAGCGGCACCACCGGCAGGCGGCCCTTGGTCAGCAGCAGCATCTCGTCGGAGACGACCCCGGCGATGAGGTGGTCGCAGTGCTCCGCGGCGTGCCGGAGGATGTTCAGGTGCCCCACGTGGAAGAGGTCGTACGCGCCGGGTGCGTAGCCGACAACGGTCACGGGAGTCCTCCTGGTGCTGGGTGGGGGCGGTCGGTGAGATCACGCTGAGTGGTCAGTCTCTGAGCGCTGACCTGGCCGTTCATCGAGCCGCCCGGTCAACGTAGCCGCGTGGCGTCACCCAGCGCGAGCACCGGGGAGGTGCTTCACCCGATCGGGCGGGCACCTGTGCCCAGTGCGGTGACGAGGGTGTCGACGGCCCCGGCGAGCAGGTCGACGGTGCTGCGGTGCACCGCCGCCGACTGCCGGTGCGGGTCGGGCACCTCGGCCGCCGCAGCAGCCGTCGCAGCACCCCGGTGGCGGGTCGCCAGCCGGGGCAGCGCGGCCAGCCGGGCGGCGACGTCGGGCAGGTCCGCGGGCCAGCCCTCGCGGGCGATCGCGGCGGCGGCCTCGGCGGCCTCCGGCAGCAGCAGGGTGCGGCGGACCGCCCCGGGCCGGGCGCGGACCACCGCGGCGCGGTGCTCCCGGGTCATGGTGAGCACGACGTCGGCGGCGCCGGCCTCGGCCGGGTCGAGCTGACGGGCCCGGAAGCCCTCCGGGGACACCCCGCGCTCGGCCAGCAGCTCGGCCACCGGCGGGTCGACCGGCTGCCCGGCCAGGGCGTGCACGCCGGCGCTGGCGACGTCCACGTCGGCGGCACCCAGCCGGTCGCGCAGCAGCAGCTCGGCGGCCGGCGAGCGGCACACGTTGCCGGTGCAGACCACCAGCACGCGGGTGGTCACCGCCGCGACCGCCCGGGCAGTGCTCGCGACCGGTCGGTGCGCGGCGCCGGGACGAGGCCGGCCGGGCTCACCGCGGGGGTCTCCGGCAGCACCGCGGCCCCCGGCGCCTGCTCGTAGCGGTAGACCTCGGTGTCCCGCTGCGGGGCGTGGGTGAGCACCACGCCGACGACGCGGGAGTCCACGGTGGCCAGCGACTGCAGTGCGGCACCGGCCTGCGCCCGGCTGGTGCGGTGGGCGTCGACCACCATGAGCGTCCCCGAGGCCAGCCGGGACAGCACGACGCCGTCGGTGACCGGCAGCAGCGGCGCGGTGTCCAGCACGACCACGTCGTGGGTGGCCTCCAGCTCGGCGAGCACCGAGGCCATGGCCGGGGAGCCCAGCAGCTCGCTCGGGTTGGGCGGCAGCGGCCCGGTGGTGAGCACGTGCAGACCTGCCGGTCCCCACTCCTGCAGCACGTCGTCCAGCTCGGCCTGGCCGATGAGCACGGTGGTCAGGCCGGCGGCGGCCTCCAGGTCCAGGGTGGTGGCCACCGAGGGGCGGCGCAGGTCGGCGTCGACCAGGGCGACCCGCACACCGGCCTCGGCCAGGGCCAGGGCCAGGTTGGCCGCGACGGTCGACTTGCCCTCCCCCGCCCGGGACGACGTCACGACCAGCGAGAGCGCACGGTCGCGCTCGGCCAGGAACTGCACGGAGGTGCGCAGCGACCGGAAGGCCTCGGCCCGGCGGCCGTGCGGGTCGGTGACGACGGCGAGGTCGCGGCCGCCGGCGCCGTCCGGCGGGGTGTCCAGCCCGGCGAGCAGCGGCACGGAGGTGACCCGGCGCAGGTCCTCGGCGGTGCGGATGCGGGTGTCGGTGAGGTCGCGCAGCACGACCGCGACCAGGCCGACCAGCAGCCCGACGAGCAGGCCGACGACGAGGTCCATCGTGGTGCGGGGGGTGGCCGGCGAGCTGGGCGCCACGGCCGGCGAGACAGGCGTGGCCTGCACGGTGGGCTGCCGGTCGGCACCGACGGGCGCGAGGTCCTCGACGGTGACCACCAGCTGCGCGGCGACGGCGTTGGCGAGCTCGGCGGCGCGGGCGGGCACGGGGTCGCTGACGGCGACCTCGACGACGACGGTGTCGGGGACGACGGACGTCGACACCTGCCCGGCCAGGCCGCGCACCGTGGTGCCCCCGCCCAGCTCGTCGACCACCGGCTGCAGGACGGCCGGGGTGCGGGCCAGCAGCGCGTAGGAGGCGACCTGGCCCTGCGTGTAGTTCGCGCCCTGGGCCAGGTCGTTGCCGCTGTTGCCGGTCTGCAGCGAGAAGAACAGGCTGCTGGTGGCCCGGTAGGTGGGGGTGGCCAGCAGCGAGCTGCCGGCGGCCAGCACCAGGCCGACCAGGACGGCGGCCACCAGCCACCGCCATCGGCGCTGGAGCATCTCGAGGTACTGCTGCGCGCTCATCGGGCTCCTCCGGACGTGGACGTCGGCTCGGCGTCGGTGCCCGGACGGCCCCACCGATCTCCGTTCAGCGGAAGCTACCCACGGTCGGACCGCAGGGAGAGCGCCTCTCACCCGAAGCGGTGAGGACCCGTTCCGGGTCTCCCGGGGCGCCGGGAGACTCGGGTCATGGCCCTCCTGGACGCCGGCCCGACCGGCCGCGCAGCTCTCCGGGGCCCGGGTGCAGCGCGTCCCGGCGGCCCGCTGGTGAGCCCGCCGCTGGTGCTGCTGGCCGTGCTGGGGACCTGGGCCCTCGTGCCGTCGGTGGCCGCGCCGCCCAAGGTCGTCTGGGGACTGACCGTGGTGCTGCTCGGGCTGGTGCTCAACGCCGTGGCCTGGCACCGCCACCGGGTGCGCTGGACCGCCCCGACGCTGCTCCTCGGCCTCTCCCTCGCCTGCGCCGCGGTGTCCAGCGGCCACGACGGCACCCTGCTGGAGCTCGTGCCGGCGCTGCTCACCGGCGCGCTGCTGGTGGGCTGCTGCGCGCTGGCCGCTGCCTGCGACCCCGCCGACGCCCCGGTGCTGGTCCGCGGCGTGGTCCTCCTCGCGCTGGCCGAGGCCGCGGTCGCCGCGGCCAGCAGCCTGCTGGGCCTGGCCGCGCCCTGGGGCTACCTCGGCCGGTCGGGCAGCACCTTCGGCACCAACGACCTGCTGCCCGCGCTGGCCGGCCGGGCGACGGGCACCATGGCCCACCCGATCCCGCTGGGCACCCTGCTGGCGGTCGCCGCGGTGCTCAGCCTCACCGCCGCGCACGGCTGGAGCCGGCCGGTCCGGCTGCTGGCCGCCGTGGCCTGCACCGGTGGCGTGCTGCTGTCGGGCAGCCGCAGCGCCGCGCTGGCACTGGTCGTCGCGCTGGTGTGCACCCTCGTCGTCCCCGGGGTGGTCCGGCTGGCCCCGGTGTGGCGGTGCGTCGGCGTCCTGGCCGGAGCCGCCGCGGTGGTCGCCGTCGACGTGACCTCGCTGCGCGCCGTGTCGAGCCTGGAGGGCACCGGTTCGCTGACCCACCGGCTCGGTGCGCTCGACGCCGCCGGCCGGCTGCTGGACCGCCCGCTCGTCGAGTCGCTGCTGGGCAGCGGCACGGGCTCGCTGCAGCGGCTCTTCGCCCAGGGGTACCTGCAGACCGACGGGTTCTTCGCCGTCGACAACCAGTTCGTCACGACCCTGGCCCTGGGCGGGCTGCTCGGCGTGCTGGCCCTCGGTGCCGCGGTGGTCGTCGGCCTGCTCCGCGGCGACCGCGCCACCCGGCCGGCCGCGCTGGTGGTCGTGGTGCTGTTCTTCTCCTTCGACGTCCTGCAGTGGAACGCGACCGCGGTGCTCCTCGCGGTGCTGCTCGGCCTCCGCCGGCACGAGCGCACCCGCAGGGAGGCCGCACCGGCGGTGCGCTGAGGCGTCGCCGGCTCAGGCCGCGTGGTCCCGCGCCCCGGTCAGCCAGCGCTCGGCGGCCAGCCGGCCGTCCTCGGCCGGCAGGTCGGCCAGCACCGACGCCCGCGGCCGGGCCTCGGACAGCGCGGCCAGCACCGCGTCCGCGACCTCCTGCGGGGCGGCCGCCGGCGACAGGACGCGGTGGCCGTGCGCCGCCAGCCAGGGCGCGAGCCCGCTCTCGGAGGTGGTCACCACGGCACACCCGTGGGCCAGCGCCTCGACCAGCGGCAGCCCGACCTGCTCGCGCCACGTCGGCGTCGGCTGGGACAGCAGGACCAGGACGTCGGCCCGGCGCAGCAGGGCGTGCACCTCCTGACGGGACGCCCCCTCGACCAGGTCAACACCGGGGACCGTGTGCGTCCAGGCCGCGACCTCCGCGGCCAGCGGACCCGCCCCGCGCAGCGCCAGCCGGGTCCCCGGGCGGCGCCGGGCCACCTCGGGCCAGGCGGCCATCAGCTGCGGCACGCCCTTGCGCGCGCCCAGCGCCCCGAGGAAGACCACCAGCCCCTCCCCGCCGGCCGAGCCGGTGTCCGCGCCGGACAGGCAGTCGCAGGCGGCGGACACCGCCGGCACCGCCCGCGTGGTGGTGCGCCGCAGCGCCGGGCCCAGCAGGGTCGCGTACAGCTCCTCGGCGTCCGGCGTCCCGAAGGCCAGCCGGTCCAGGTGCCGGCTCACGTGCCCGGCCAGCCGACGCTCCACCCTGCGCCGCACCCGGGTGCGCAGCCCGGTGCCGGCCGGGGACCGGAAGGGGTCGCGGTTCTCGATGGCGTAGCTGACCACCAGGGCGTCCCGCCGCCGCAGCAGCCGGCGCGCGTCCAGCGCCGCCAGGGCCACCGAGGTGCGCACCAGGCCGTGGGCCATCAGCGGCTCGTTGACCTCCACGACCTCGGCCGCCGAGCGGAACAGCGCCCACCCGGTCGCCAGCGCCCCCAGCTGCCGGACGTCGAGCCCGGGCAGCAGCGTCTCGTCGAAGTCGAACCGCCGGTCGCGGTGGAAGACGGTGGCCGGCTCGCCCTGGTGGGCCCGCTCCAGGTGGGCGCTGCGCAGCTGGGCGAAGAGCTTGACCTGACGCCGCACCGGACCGCTCATCGTCTCCCCCGCCACCGTCCCACCTCCGGCCGGAGGCTCGCCGAGCAGACTAGGGTCCCGTCGGCGTGGCCCCGCCGGGGCGCTGACGGCGCGGCGAGGCGAGGAGGACCGGAGCGGTGGAGTCCCGGCTGACGGTGCTGCAGTCCTTCCCGGAGCCCCGGGCGACCACCAACCCCTACCTGCACATGCTGCGGGCCGCGCTGGCCGCCACCGACGGCGTCGAGGTGCTCACCTTCAGCTGGCGCCGGGCGCTCACCGCCCGCTACGACGTGCTGCACGTGCACTGGCCCGAGGTGCTGCTGCGCGCCTCCAGCCGCCCGAAGGTGGCCCGGCGGCTGGTGCTGGCCGCGCTGCTCGCGCTGCGGCTGCACCTGCGCCGCACCCCGGTGGTGCGCACGCTGCACAACGTCGCCCCGCACACCCCGGTCAGCCGGGTCGAGGGCTGGGTGCTGGCCGCGCTGCTGAGCCGGACGGCGGCCGTCGTCCGGCTCAACGACGAGACGCCCGTGCCGCCGGGGACGCCCGCGGTCACGGTGCTGCACGGGCACTACCGCGACTGGTTCGCCGGCCACGACCACCACCCGGCCGAGCCGGGACGGGCGGCGTTCGTGGGGCTGATCCGGCCGTACAAGAACGTGGAGGGGCTGGTCCGGGCGTTCGCCGGGACGGCGGAGGTGCTGCCGCAGGCGCGGCTGGAGGTGGCCGGCAACCCGGCCGACGCGGCGCTGGGCGAGGCGATCGCGGCGGTGGCCGCCTGCGACGACCGGGTCGAGACCGACCTGCGCTTCCTCGACGACGCGGCGCTGGTCGCGGCCGTCACCCGCGCCCAGCTGGTGGTGCTCCCCTACCGGGAGATGCACAACTCCGGGGTGGCGCTGATGGCGCTGTCGCTGGACCGGCCGGTGCTGCTGCCGGACAACGAGGTCAGCCGGCAGCTGGCCGCCGAGGTGGGCGAGGAGTGGGTGCACCGGCACACCGGCGAGCTGACCGCGCAGGTCCTCGCCGCCGCGCTGGCCGGCACGCTGCCCCCGGGGCGCCCGGACCTCTCCGCCCGCGAGTGGGACCGGGCCGGTGCCGACCACCTCACCGCCTACCGGCTCGCGACGGACGCGCGCCGGCGCCGCTGACCGGTCAGCTGCGCCGGCGGTACTCCTGGTAGACCAGCCCGACGGTGCCGGCGGCCATGCCGAGCCCGCGGGCGGCGGTGCGCAGGCCGCGGGCCTGGTGCCGCGGCCTGCCGGTGACGAGCCCGGCGAGCGCGCGGGCCGAGCCGCCGGCGACCCGCACCGCGCCCCGGGCCAGCCCGCGGGACTGCGCCTGCAGCCGCTCGCGCGGCGTGCCGGCGAGCACCAGGTCGACGCGGGTGGCGGAGTTGCCCAGCCGGTAGGCGCGGGCGAGCACCCAGCGCGGCGTCAGCCGGGCGGTGGGCACCCGGTCGGTGACGACCGCCTCGTCGCACCAGACCATCGGGGCGCCCGAGCGGGTCAGCTGCCGGGTGAAGAGCGTGTCGCTGCCGCCGCTGATGCCGAAGGCGGCGTCGAACCGCAGGCCGAGGCGGGTGACCACGGCCAGGTCCAGCAGCAGGTTGTTGGTGGCGGCCACCTCGATCGGCGTGCCGGTGGGCAGCCGGCGGCGGCGGAAGAAGTCACCGGCGGCGACCCAGGGCAGCAGCTCGCCGTCGTAGGCGCTGACCACGGCCCCGGCGACGGCGGCGGCCCCGGTGGCGGCCTGCGTGTCCAGCAGTGCACGCAGCCAGCCGGGGTGCGGCACCTCGTCGTCGTCGATGAAGACCAGGGTCCCGCTGGTGCCCGCCTCGGCCAGCGCGCGGTTGCGGGCCGCGGCGATGCCGGGCTCCGGCTCGTGCACGTACCGCACGGCGGTGCCCGACCACTCCTCGAGCAGCGTCCGGGCGCTGGCCTCGGGGTCGTTGTCGACCACCAGCACGCCGGCGGTCCCGACGAGGTCGGCGACGTCGGCCAGCTGCTCGACCAGGGCCGGGAGGAGTCCGCGCAGCTCGTCGGGACGGCGGTAGGTGGCCAGCGCCACCACCAGCTGCGTCGTGCGCACCGTCGTCGGCGGGACGTCGGTCGTGGTCATGTCTCCTCCTGGAGGACGGGGGCGTCGGGGCGGGCGGCCGCTGCGTCCGCGGCCCGGTGCCGGAGCAGCCGGCGGACCCGGAGCGCGTTGGCCAGCACCTGGAACAGCGCGACGCCCAGGGCGGAGCCGAGCACCGGCCCGGCCGCGCCCATGCGGCCGGCCAGCACCCAGGACACCCCGAGGTTGACCGGGAGCATCAGGCAGACCATGCCGGCCTGGAACCGCAGGCCGGGGGCGTCGGTGAGGTACATGCCGGCCGGGTACTTGAGCCCCTGCAGGGTCATCAGCAGCACGAAGGCGCCGACCAGCCCCCAGCCGAGGGTGATCCGGCCGCCGGAGGCGACGTCGGCCAGCAGCGGTGAGGCCACCGCGATGACGACGGCGACGGCACCGGCGGCGGCGCCGAAGGCCAGGCTCATCCGGGCCGGTGACTCGTCGAGGCCCTGGGCGCGGCGGCGGCGGTAGGCCGGCCACAGCGTGATGCCGGCGGCGCTGACCAGCGCCCAGATCGGGGTGAACATCTGCGCGGCCAGGTTGTACTCGGCCAGCGTCTCCGGCCCCGCCTGGTGGCTGAGCACGATCCGGTCGGTCTGCATCGCCAGCGGCAGGGCGATCATCTGCACGAGCATCGGCCAGGCCAGGTCCGAGACCCGCTCACCGCGCACGGTCCGGAACCGGGGCACGTCGCGCAGCGCCCGGCCCACGGCCGGGTGCAGCGTGCGCGCCGCCGACCAGGTGCAGAGCACGGCCAGGACGGCGGTCACCGCGTAGGCGAGGACGGCCACGTAGCCCCCGGCCGGCGCGCCGGTCCAGACGACGACGGCGAGGACGGCGAGCAGCAGCGGGGTCTGCAGGCCGTTGACGGCGACGGCGACGTGGTTGCGGCCCAGCCCGGTGAGCAGCCGCTGGCCGAAGCCCACCGGGAGCGCCAGCGCGATGAGCAGGAAGCACAGCGTGGCGGCGACGGGTCCCGAGCCGGGCAGCAGGCCCGGGCCCAGCAGCGCCGGCCACGCGCCGGCGGCGGCCACGGCCAGCACCAGGGCCGAGAGCACCGCGGCCGAGCCCAGCAGGACGCGGACGGTGGTGACCAGCACCCCGTGCACGTGCCGGTCGTGCGCCGGGTCCGGGCTGCCGGCGACGGCGTTGACGACCGCGGCGGACAGGCCGAGGTCGGCGAAGGGCAGCAGCGCGCCGAGGCTGACGAGCAGGCCGTACTGGGCGAACGCGCCGGTGCCCCACTCGTCGAGCACCAGCCGGGTGACCACGATGCCCAGCAGCGCGGAGACCGGCAGCACGAGCAGCCGGGTGCCCCCGCTGCGCAGCACCGCGCGCCACAGCGCCGGCTCGGGCGTCCGCCCGGGTGCCGGGTCCAGGACGGTCGTCATCCCGCGGTGCCCTCCTGTCGTCGCCGGCGCAGAGCCGGTCCCGGCCAGCGTGGCACGGTGACCGGGCCCCGGACGTGGCTCGGCGGGCCGGTCAGCCCCAAGGGGGGAGACCGGCCCGCCGAGGTCGCGCGGGTGGTGCGGGATCAGCCCTGCGGGGTGCTCCCCGCGGGACCGGCCGAGACGTCGTCGAGCTGGACGGTGACCGGCAGCGCGGTGGACGAGCCGGAGACGTAGCCGGCCACGCTCAGCGAACCCGCCGCCTGCAGGGAGGCGGTGGTGTCGGTGGCACTGAGCTGGGACGCCGGCCGCGGCTGACCGGCCGGCCACGCCGCGGCCTGCAGCGTCGTCGTCCCGGAGCCCGCGACGTCCAGCAGGAGGTTCACCTTGGCACCGGCCACGTAGGTCAGGCCGGCCACGGTGGTGCCCTTCAGCGCCGTGGTCACCCCACCGGAGACCCGGTTGAGCGTCAGCGTCACCCGGCCGTCGGCCAGGAACTTCGCCACCACCTGGTACTGGTCCGCGCCGACCCGCCGGGCCGCCAGCGTCACATAGGTGCCACCGCCGGTCGGCGCCGCCGGCAGGACCACCGTGGTCTGGAACGCCACGTCGGCCACCGACACCGAGCTCAGCGCGGCCGTCGCGGTCTGCCCGGCCCGGGAGACCACCAGCGACCCCACGCCGTTCCCGACCGACGCGGACACCGCCGTGCCACCCGAGACGGTCCAGGCGCCACCGGTCTCCGCCGAGCCCAGCCCCGAGGCCACGCTCCGCTCGAACCGGTCGGCCACCACCGACGGCGGACCCGCCGACACCGTCACCGACCGCGTCACCGACCCGGTCGCACCGGCGTCGTCGGTCACCGTCAGCTTCACCGCGTACGTCCCGGCTGCGGCGTAGGTGTGCGACGGCGCCGCGAGGCCGCTGGTCGCCCCGTCACCGAAGTCCCACGCCCGGGCCACGACCCGCCCGTCCGCGTCGGACGAACCCGCGGAGTCCACCGACACCGACAGACCCGACACCGCGGAGGTGAAGGCCGCCGTCGGCGCCTTGTTGACCGTCGGGGCCGTCGGGTCCTGCGGACGGCTGGCACCGGCGACACCGGCCCACAGGTCGTCGAGCTGGACGGTGACCGGCAGTGCGGTGGACGAGCCGGAGACGTAGCCGGCCACGCTCAGCGAGCCCGCCGCCTGCAGCGAGGCGGTGGTGTCGGTCGCGGTCAGCTGGGAGGCCGGCCGTGCCTGGCCGGCGGGCCACGCCGCCGCCTGCAGCGTCGTCGTCCCGGAGCCCGCGACGTCCAGCAGCAGGTTGACCTTCGCGCCGGCCACGTAGGTCAGGCCCGGCACGGTCACGCCCTTGAGCGCGGTGGTCACCCCACCGGAGACCCGGTTGAGCGTCAGCGTCACCCGGCCGTCGGCCAGGAACTTCGCCACCACCTGGTACTGGTCCGCGCCGACCCGCCGGGCCGCCAGCGTCACGTAGGTGCCACCGCCGGTCGGCGCCGCCGGCAGGACCACCGTGGTCTGGAACGCCACGTCGGCCACCGACACCGAGCTCAGCGCGGCCGTCGCGGTCTGCCCGGCCCGGGAGACCACCAGCTGACCCACGCCACCGGCGACGGACGCCGACACCGCGGTGCCACCCGAGACCGTCCAGGTGCCGCCGGTCTCCGCGGCGCCCAGCCCGGAGGCCACGCTCCGCTCGAACCGGTCGGCCACCACGGAGGCCGGGCCCGCCGAGACCGTCACCGACTGGGTCACGGTCGCCGAGGCGCCGTCGTCGTCGGTCACCGTCAGCTTCACCGCGTACGTCCCTGCGGCGGCGTAGGTGTGCGAGGGAGCCGCCACACCGCTGGTCGCCCCGTCACCGAAGTCCCACGCCCGGGCCACGAGCTGCCCGTCGACGTCGGCGGAACCGGCGGAGTCGAAGGCCGCCGACAGACCCGACACCGTCGAGGTGAAGGCCGCCGTCGGCGCCTTGTTCGGCGCCGTCACGGTCACCTGACGGGTCGTCGAGGCGGTCGCCCCGTCGTCGTCGGTCACCGTGAGGACCACGGCGTAGGTGCCGGTCGCCGGCCAGGTGTGCGACGTGGTCGCCCCGGTGCCGGTGGTGCCGTCGCCGAACGCCCAGTCCCAGGCCGCGACCGTGCCGTCGGGGTCGGTCGAGGCGCCGCCGTCCAGCTGCGCGGTCAGCCCGGTGGCGGTGGCCGTGAAGGCCGCCGTGGGCACCTGGTTGGGCAGCGGTGCGGTGACCGTGACCTGCTGGGTGAGCGTGCCGGTGCCACCTGCGCGGTCGGTCACCGTCAGCTGCACCGCGTAGGTGCCGGCCGTGGCGTAGGTGTGCGCCGGGGCGACACCGGTGCCGGTCGAGCCGTCACCGAAGGTCCAGCGCCAGTCCGCGAGCGGGCCCTCGGCGTCGGAGGAGTCGGCGGCGTCGAACTGCACGGCCAGGTCGGTCGCGGTGGCGGTGAACGCCGCCGTCGGCCGCTGGTCGACCGTGCCGCGGGAGGCGGCGAAGTGCGCGGCCACCTGGGCGTCGGTCAGCTGCACCGGGTACACCGCGGCCTCGTCGAGACGGCCGGTGAAGTACGGGGAGCTGGCGGTGTCGCCGAGGTTGTCCGTGCCCAGTCGCCAGTAGCCGTTGTAGCTGCCGGCCGCGGTGGCACCGGCGTTGCTGCCGACCTTGGCACCGTCGGCGTACAGCACCATGCCGGCCGGGCCCATCGAGGCGACGACGTGGTGCCACTGCCCGTCGTTGAACCGGGCCGTGGAGTCCGCCGTCCGCGTGGTGCCGTTGGACGTGGTGAACCGCAGCCGGCCGTCGGCGAGCAGGTAGACCGCCCGGTCGTAGGTGCCGCTGCCACCGGTGCGGGCGTTGCCGAAGCCCATCAGCCGGCCGCCCTTGGTGCTGGTGCTGGTGAACCACAGCTCCTCGCTGAAGACCTGCGGGCTCATCACCTGGGTGGTGCCGGTGACGTACCCACCGGAGGACGCCGGGCTGATCCCGCGGCTGTCGGTGACACCGGCCAGCGGCGCACCGGACTGCCCCAGCGTCGTGCTGGTGTAGGTGCCGGGGTAGCCGACGTCGGCGGAGTTCGCCGCGGTCGATCCACTGGTCTCGCCGAGCCGCCAGAACAGGCTCGGCTCGTCGTCGTAGACCCGGGCGCCGTAGGCGTCGGCCGGGCGGGGGTTGACCGCGGGGGAACCGCCGCCGGCGACGTAGTGGGCGCGCACCTGGGCGGTGGTCAGCGCGGTGCCGTAGACCGCGACCTCGTCCAGGTTGCCGGTGTAGTAGCCGTTGGTGGCCCACCCGTTGAGGTTGTTGCCACCGACCTGCCACCAGCCGCTGTAGTCCTGCCCGCCGGCGACGCCGGTGGCAGCGGCCACCTTCAGCCCGTCGACGTAGAGGACCTGGTTGCCGCCGCCCAGCTCGGCCACCACGTGGTGCCAGCGACCGTCGTTGAGGGCCGTCGGCGAGGTCACGATGCGGGTGGTGCCGGGGTAGACGCCGAAGGAGAGCTTGCCCGCGGTGTCCAGGTACAGCTGCCGGTCGTAGCTGCTGTTCTCCCCGGTCCGGGAGTTGCCGAACCCGGCCAGCCGGCCGCCGGCGGTCGACGTCGTCTGGAACCACAGCTCGAGGCTGAAGGTCTGCGGCGCGGCCTGGGCGGCGAGCCCGGCCGAGGCGCGGCCGGTCATCGCACCCGTGGCGTCCTTGGCGGCGCCGTCGACGCGCAGCGCACCGTCGGCGTCGTTGCGGACGGCACCGGGCGTGGTGGCGCTCAGTCCGGCACCGGGGGTGATGTCGGCGAACCCGGCCCGGTCGTACTGGGTGGTGCCGGTGGGCTCACCGAGCCGCCAGTAGCCGGAGGGGGCGTCGGCGAGCACGGCGGAGGGGTAGGCGGCGGTCGCGGCCGAGGAGACGGTGACCGTGGTGGTGCCCCGGCTGCGGGTGTTCCCGTCGGGGTCGACGGCGGTCACCTTGTAGCCGTAGGTCGCGCCCGGCGTCAGCCCGGTGTCGACGAAGCCCAGCGAGGGGCGGTCCCACCAGGCGGAGGGGGCGCCGACCTCGTACACGGGGGTGGTGGGCCGGTCGCTGCGGTAGACGCGGTAGACCAGGTCGCGGTTGTCCTGGTCGAACGTCGCCTGCCAGGAGACGCGGGCGGTGCCCGCGGTCTGCGAGACGACGCTGGGCGTCAGCTGGTCGTTGCCGTTCGGCGCCACCTTGCGGGGTGCGACCTGCGGCATGGCGAAGCGGACCAGGCCCTGCTGGGCGACGCCGCCGATCTTGGTGAACTCACCGCCGTAGAGCAGGTAGTTGCCCGAGCCCGCGACGCTCCACCCGGACTGGTCCGAGCCGGTGTAGCTGCCGGGGGTGGTGTCGGGGTACCAGTGCAGCAGCGCCGGGGACGGCCGGCCGCGCAGCGCGGCGTCCGCGCCGTCGGAGACCGTGCCGGCGGGGGTCAGCGACAGGGCCGTGGCGTACCGGCTGACCCGCGGGTTCTGCTCCGGGTAGCCGCCGATCAGCGAGCAGTCGTGCGGGTGGCCGGCCTGGTACAGCGCGCCGTTGAGCGGGGCGCTGGAGTACGAGTCGCCGTGGCAGTCGTTGATCCACACCGGGGCGCCACCGTCGGGGTTCGCGGCGAAGGAGCCCTCGAGGTTGCCCGGGCCGTAGAAGTCGTAGGCCGTGCCGTACACGTTCGTGCCGTCGGTCGACAGGCTGTAGACGGCGGAGTTCACGCCCTGGTTGGTGATGATCTGCCCCATCTGGAAGGGCAGGGTCGCGCCGCTGGTGGCGTCCAGCGCGCCGACGCCGGAGGAGACCGTGTTGTTCAGCGTGTAGAACCGGCCGGCCACCACGACCTGGCTGCCGCCGCGGGTGACCAGCAGCGACATCACGGCGTTGGTGGTCTTGAGGTTGGGGTTCTCCTGCCCCGCCGTGTACGGCAGCCGGTTGCCGCTGGTCGGGCCCACGCCGGGGACCGGCGCCCAGGGCAGCAGCGCACCGGCGGAGGTGACGGCGGCCAGCGCGGTGCGCGCGGTGCCGCCGACCGCGGTCAGCTTGCCGCCGAGGTAGACGGTGCTGTTGGTCGCGGCGATGGCGCGGACCTGACCGGTGACGTTGGGGTTGAAGCTGCTCACCAGCTGGCCGCTGGCGGTGTCGAAGGCGGCGACCCGGTTGCGCCGGGTGGCCGTGCCGTTGACGGTGACCTGGTTGAAGTCACCGCCCACGTAGAGCCGGGAGCCGTCGGGCGAGGCGGCGAGCACGAGGGCCTGGGCGTTGAGGCTCGGCGCCCAGGAGCTGATCAGCGCACCGGTGGTGAGGTCGTAGGCGAGCAGGTTGCCGCGCGGCGTCTCCTGCGTCCCCGCGGCGGCACCGGCCGGACGGGCGCTGGTGAACTCGCCGGCGACGTACACCCGGTTGCCGACGACCACCTGCGACCAGACGACGCCGTTCACCTGCACGGTCGGCAGCGGGTCGGCCGTCACCGTGGTCGGGTTCGTCGGCGTGACCGGCGCGGGGGCCGTGTCCGCCCTGGCGGCCGTGGGCACCAGGCCGCCGGCGAGGACGCCGATGAACAGCAGGGCGCTGAGGACCCCGGCCACCAGTGGCCTCGATGACGAGGTGACGCGTGCAGACATGCGGACCGCCCTGTTCCCGTGCGAACCGACCTGCGGAGGCAGGTCAACACGACGACTATGCGTGACCCGGTGCGCACTCCACCAGGGTGAACCTGTCCCCGAACAGGTGAACTTCGCGGCTCCGACCTGCTCTAATCACCATGAGTGAACGCTTGCTCACAGTGATCGGCCGGGCCCGGACAGCAGAGGAGGGCGGGACCGGATCGGTCCCGCCCTGCTGCGTCCTGCGCCCCCCTGGGGGCTCTGTCACCCGGTCAGGCGGCCGGGCCCCGGAAGGTCAGGAAGGGCGCTCCGGCCTCGTGCTCGACGAGCACCGTCACGTCGTCCCGGGCACCGGCCGGCACGCGGAACACGTACCGGCCCACGGCGGTGTCGCCGTCGGCCAGCGTCCCCTGCAGCGGTGCGGCGGTGACGTCGTCCAGCGGCGGGGCGGGCACCAGGTCGGCGCCGTAGGACAGCTCGACGGCCACGCCGGCCAGCGACAGGTCCGCGCCGGTGTCGTTGCGGAGCTCCACGGAGACCGCCAGCGCGGGTCCGTCGACCTCGCCCACGCCCGCCCCGGCCCCCGCGTTGCCCTGGACCGCCTCCACGGCGGTCAGCCGGGCCGTGATGCCGTTCGTGTCGGCCGGGGCGTCCAGCGCGACGGCCGGGAGCTCGGGCGGTCGACCGGTGGCCGCGTCGACCCCCTCCGCATCCGTCGCCGGTGCCGCCTCGACGGCGCTGGTGGCGGCGGCCGCCGCGGTGGTGGCCGCCGGGGTGGCCGCGGCCGTCGGGTCACCGGTCGCCGGCGCCGCCGACGTCGGTGCCGCGCTGGTCACCGCCGGCCTCGCGGCGGCGGCGCCGTCGTCCGTGCCGCCACCGGTGGTGGTGACCACGACCGCGGCGGCGAGCACGGCGACCACGCCGGCGCCCGTCGCCGCCGCCACGCGGCCGCGGCGGTCCGCCAGCCATGCCGGTGTCCGGCTCATGCCCGTCTCCTGCCTGGACGGCCTTCGCCGTCCCGTCGTCCGCCGGCTGCGCCGGTGAGGGTGAGTGCTGCCAGCCGCGTCCGGTAGGTGGCCGGAGCATGCCGTTCGACGGCGGTCCGCAGGCTGTCCTGCACGGCCGACACGACGGCCGGCCAGTCCGCGGTGAGGCCCTGGACGGCGTCCGCCCACGCGGCCACGTCGCCCGGCGGCACGACGACCGCCGTCGGGTACCCGGCCGCCGCCTCGCGCAGCCCGCTCGTGGCGCTGACCACGACCGGCCGTGCGGCGAGCACCGCCTCGACGGCGGTGTTGCCGAAGGGCTCGTCCAGCAGCGAGGGCACCAGGACGACGTCGTTGGCGGCCAGGACCGACCAGACGTCGTCGGTGAACCCGAGCAGGTCCACCTGCCCGGTGAGGCCGAGCCCGGCCACCTGCGCGCGGAGGTCCTCGGCGAAGGCCTCGTTGCCCTCGAAGACCGCGCCGGCCAGCTGCAGCCGGGCCGTGACGCCACGTCGGGCGAGCTCGGCCAGCAGCGCGACCGCGACCTGCGGGCCCTTGCGGTGCGACAGGCGGCCGACGAAGACCAGGCGGAGCGGGTCGTCGAGCACGGGCCGCGGCGGGTGGACGGCCGGCGGGCCGGCGACGCCGTTGTGGACGACGGTGGCGCGGTGGGCCACCCGGGCCGAGGTGCGGGCCAGCACGTCCTGGGCATAGCGGCTGTTGACCAGGACCCGGTGGGCCACCAGCGTCGGCGCGGCGAGGACGGCGCGCAGCAGGGCGGGCTGGCTGCCCTCCGCCTCGTGCACGTGCACGGTCACCCGCCGGCCGGCCAGCCGCGCGACGACCGGCCACAGCGGCAGGGTGAGGGTGCTGACGTAGACACCGTCGCGCCCCGCACGCCGGGCCAGCCGGAACGCGGTGGGCAGGCCGGTCACGGCGTCGGCGACCAGGGCGGCCAGCCCCCGCGGGGACAGGGCGCTCTTGCGCAGGACCGGCATGCGCACCTGCACCACCGAGGCGCCCAGCTGCTCGAGCCGGGCCACCAGCGGGCCGGTGGCCGGCAGGGCCACGACGACCTGGCAGCCGGCCTCGACCAGCCCGGCCACGGACTCGGCGACCATGCGGTCGGAGCCGTAGAGCTCGGCGCCGGGGTGGGCGACCAGGACCCGCTGCTGCGGCACGGTCAGCTCCGCCCGGGTGCGCCGAGGGCCAGCATCTGGCGGCGCCAGGTGCGCAGGGCCAGCGCGAGGTACCCGGCGGTGGCCGCGAACAGCAGGCCGTAGGCGGTGAGGAAGACCGCCGGCGCGCCGAGCAGCACGAAGACGACGCAGAGCAGGCCGTAGTCGGTGGGCACGACGAGCAGCGACCGCCACACCGGCGCCCGCTCCCCCGGCGTCCCGTCGGCACGGGAGCCGTGCTGGCGGCGGAGCTGGTCGTTGAGCAGCGTGGCGAAGAAGTGCACCGAGGCGACCGCGGAGAAGCCCAGCGGCACCAGCACCCAGCCGGTGGCGAGCCGGTCGTCGCGGAACAGCGCGACGGCGACCGCAAGGTGCAGCGTGGAGATCTTGGCCGCGTCGACGACGTGGTCCAGCCACTCCCCCGCCGGCGAGCCGCCACCGCGCAGGCGGGCGAGCTGCCCGTCGGCGGCGTCGAAGGCGTACCCGGCCACCAGGAGCACGGCCACGCCGACCCCGGTGAGCCAGGTGAGCGGGGCCAGGGCCAGCAGCACGATGCCGCTGCCGGTCAGGGCGGCGCTGATGCCGGTCACCGCGTCGGGGGTCAGGCCCCCGCGGAAGGCGAGGGCGGCCAGCAGCCGGCCCAGCCGGCGGTTGACGAAGCGGGAGTAGGCCGGCGCGCCCTTGGCGCCCTTCTGCGCGGCGCCCAGCCGGCGCACGGTCTCCCGCAGCGACTCGGCGCCGTCCCCGGTCGGGGACGGTGCGGCGTCCAGGGTGGCGGTCACGCCTCGGCCAC